>JAABSM010000024.1 GCA_011390365.1 Gammaproteobacteria bacterium | reverse complement strand
GAGACTGTGAAAGTATTCTGAAAAAGCCCCTCTCCCCGAGGGAGAGGGGTTGGGGTGAGGGCAAGAATCAAGCACTTGCGCTCGAATCATGCCCTCACCCCGGCCCTCTCCCAAAGGGAGAGGGAGAAAGACAGAATACTTTCACAGTCTCGCCGCATGGGAACCCCATCCGGCGCGCCGCGCCGTCATCTCTGTGTGGTAGGTTACTATTCAGCATGACCGTGCAATAAGGAGAATAGACAGGATTAACAGGATTTCTCAGGATTTACAGGATGCTCAGTTCGCGAACAATATCCTGGTGTAACGAGCTGATGTCGCCATGTTCCGGGATGGGCATACATCAACTCCCAGCCGGCACCGCAATCACATCATGTCAATCCTCAAAATCCTGTTAATCCTGTCTAATTCGTATCCTGAATAGTGACTGTGGTAGCCATGCAAACGTGCGGCGCGGCGCGCGGGAACCAGCGTAAACGGTTCTGGCGGAGCTCAGCTCGGCGATCCACGAAGACCTTCGATTAAACAACTCAGGACAACTCACCCCATGGCAAGACGCCGACGCAAGAAACTCCCCGTCGATCCGGTCGCGGCGGAGATCGAATCCCTCGCCCATGATGGCCGCGGAGTCGCCCATGTCGACGGCAAGGTGACCTTCATCCATGGCGGCTTGCCCGGCGAGCGGGTGATGTTTCGCTACATCGGCAAGCGCAGCAAGCTGGATGAGGGGATCGCCGTATCGGTGGAGAATAATCCCTCGCCGGATCGGGTCGAGCCGTTATGCCCCCACTTCGGGGTGTGCGGCGGCTGCGCCTTGCAGCATCTCGACTCCCGCAAACAGATCCTCGCCAAGCAGGAGATCCTCCTTGACGCCCTCAACCATATCGGCAAGGTCGAGGTCGCCGAAGTGCTCCCGCCATTGCGTCTGGAGCAGCCCTGGGGCTACCGCCGCAAGGCGCGCCTGGGGGTCAAGTACGTGCCCAAGAAGGGCAAGGTGCTGGTGGGCTTTCGCGAGCGAGGCACCCCCTATCTGGCGGATCTGACTCGCTGCGAGGTGCTCCACCCGTTGGTGGGGGAACACCTGGAGGAGATCGGCGCGCTGATCGATGGCCTCTCCATTCGCGATCGCATCCCCCAGATCGAATTGGCGATGGGGGATGAGGGCTGCATCTTCATCTTTCGCATCCTCGAAGCGCTGAGCGAGGACGACGGAAAGGCCCTGCTGGAATTTGGCGAGGGGGCGGGAATCGAGATCTGGATCCAGGATGGCGGGCCGGAGACGGTGCGCCCCTTGAGTCAGGGGAAGTCAGGGGCCGCGCTGCGTTACGCCCTGCCCGACGAGGATATCACCATCGAGTTCCGTCCCGAAGACTTCACCCAGGTCAACTACGATCTCAACCGGCTGATGGTGAACCGCGCCCTGGAATTGCTGGACCCGCAAGCGGACGACAAGGTGCTGGATCTCTTCTGCGGCCTGGGCAACTTCACCCTGCCACTGGCGCGCCGCGCCGCCGAGGTGGTGGGGGTGGAGGGCGACGCCGGGTTGGTCCAGCGCGCCCGCTTGAACGCCGAACGCAACGGCATCACCAATACCCGCTACTTCACCGCCAATCTCTACGAATCCCTGAACAAGGAGCCCTGGATGCTGGAAAGCTTCGACAAGGCCCTCCTCGATCCGCCCCGCTCCGGCGCGCTGGAGGTGCTGGAGCACCTGCCCAAGCTGGGCGTTGAGCGCATCGTCTACGTCTCCTGCTACCCCTCCACCCTGGCTCGGGACGCCGGCGAGCTGGTCAATCGCCACGGCTACAAACTGCTCGCCGCCGGCGTCATGGATATGTTTCCCCACACCGCGCATGTGGAGTCGATTGCTCTGTTCGAGCGTGTGTTATGAGTGATCGCGGTTTTAAAAAGTCTGTAATGCGGAAGACCCGGAAGAGCTTCCCGGTGGAAATTTGTAAACCAGTATCGATTACGCTGGAGGCGGCTGATTTCGAAGCCTTTTATAAAGCAAGCCGAGAATCTTCCTCCCCCAGCGTTGGTTTGATGGAAGCTGCCAGGTGCCACGATGAAGGGGGATTTTCTTGAGGTCGTTTCGTGTCATTTATGGCCAGGATGGCGCACGTAGAGAAAACCGAGGGGTAAATGGATGAGTAAATGGAGGGTAAACTCCAGGTTCTAGAGCGTTTTGTCCGGGCAAGGCGGCTATTGTCGAGTGCCCCAGGATCCCAGGGCCGACGGAGTTGCGACGAATTTTAAAGGGTGGTATAAGGTCATCTTTATTGGCTTATTTGATATAATGAATCTGTATGGGGGTTATAGATGGTGAAGCGCATTTTTATTGTCATGGGATTTGTATTTAGTGTTGCAGCGGCCCAGGTATTAGCTGAAGCAATAAATGTTGGTCCGGCAATTACGGATCTTCGGGATCGGGTAGCCGATTTGGAAGAAAATTCTTGTGGGGTAGTGGAGCAGGGAGTATGGTTTCCAAAAAAAAACCTTAAACTTCTAGCTACCCACTATCACGAACCTGTGGATCCTTTTTATCGTTGGGTGTCTTTTTCGACGGCGATTTTTGAAGGTGTAGAGTGTACTTTAAAGGTAGAATATTGGGCATTTGAATATGAAGGTCAGTCGTATCAAAGTCGATATGAATATTACTATCAGGAAAAAGAGGATGGTTTGTATTATATCGGCTATAGGTCATATTCGCATAATGGGGAGTCATGGGTGCTAACTGTCGAGAATTCTTATTATTCTGATGCAACAGGGGAGCTTGGTTACTTATATATGCCATACCCAGTTATACCCGGAGCTAGTTGGGGGCAGAGCTATACTTCCATCACAAACAATGATGGCCAAACATCTGTTTCATATAATGTTTCAAGTAAAAGCTATGGTGTTGTCGAGGATGTGGTTGTGCCTGCTGGTTTCTATTCCGGTTGCATTCAATTGGTAAGCAATAGTGGGAGTTCACAATCCATGGATTGGATATGTCCAAATGTGGGGATTGTAAAGCATACCCATAGCTCTTATCGGCTTGAGCTCGTAGAGGAAAATCCGAGTGTCTGGCCATAGATATGGTTCGTAAGTTGTGCTGAAGAGTAAACTTGGAGTTTTGGCGGATGTGCTACCCTTATCCGCCTGTCCCTACGATATCCCGCAAGCCGCTAAAAACTCCCGTAAATGCCGAATCTCCGCCTTGCTGAGAGTGGCCCCGTGATGGGGGCGGTGGAGCATCCCCTCCACGCCGTTGACGGTAACGTGAAGTTGGGCGCCGTGGGCTACGATCTCCGCGTTCAGGTGGTTGAGCAGCGACTCCACGTCCCGCCAGTGGATGTTGGAGCTGGGCGGGTCGTGGAAGATCGCGGCGAGGGTTTTTTCCTGTTTGCTCATCGTTGTTCGGTAGATTTCAGCGCCGACGCAAAAGTTATGCATCAATCAAATGATGCTCCCTGGCGTATGCCGCCAATGCCTGGTTTACCGATTCGGAGTCAGGAAATAGCTTGTGTAATTCTGGAGCGATAACGACCACATTGGTGCCTTCTTGGTACGCCTTGAAGTGTTTGCCGCGTACGCCGTTGGTGAAGTCATATTCCGCTCGCAAGTCGTTATCTGCTTTGGCGTCTCTCATAGTGTTTGAACTCTCGTTTTGTTGCCGGCCTGGCACTGATTATGCGGATCTTGTTCGGGTGTCGTTCAGTGTAGGAGACTAACAGGAGATTTCCATCGATGGATCGCCCTATGCTGAGAAATCGAAATTCACCGATGGAGTGATCGGGGTCGGAAATGGTGAGTTCAAGCGGATCTCCAAAAATGGTGGAGGCCTCGTCGAAGCCAACCCCATGCTTGAGTTCATTCGCTTGAGCCTTGCTGTCATCCCACTCGAAATCCACTGCGATAACTCACGTTCTTATTGGGCTCAACGATAAGCCCTCAGATACCACCATTCGAAAAACCGCTTGGTCCAGTGAAACAGTCGCAAGCTGGGGGCGACGATGTTGCGCGTTGGGGTGCGGGCCACCAGCATGCCGCTGTCGTTGCTGTCGACGATACACATCAGCTCGACCTTGAAGCTCTCGCTGGGTGATGCTCCATTGAGTTCGGCGTTGAGGTTGGCGGCGGCGGCGGCGGCTTGCAGGTCGGCCATGTGGGCCTGCTTCGGCATCCAGTCCGGACCGGGGAAGCTGCCGGAGTCGCCGGCCACGTAGACCCGCTCCATGCCCTCCACCCGGCACTGGCCGTCGGCGCGCACCAGGCCACCCTCGGAGCGGGGCAGCTCGGTGTCATCGAACCAGACATTGCCGGTCATGCCGGGCATGAACAGGGTCAGGTCCGATGCGAACTCGCCCCCCTCGGTGATCACGCTCTTCTCGGTGAAGCCCTTCATCTTGTGGCCCAGGTGGGTCTCGATATCCCGCTTCCTCATCTCCTTGAGCAAGCCCTCCACCGCCTTGGGACCGAGACGATTGCCCGGCGAGGGGGCGGGGCTGAAGAAGATCAGCTTGAAACGGTCGCGGCGGTTTTGTTTACGGAGCAGGCTGTCGATGCCGAACAGGAACTCGAACATGGGGCCGCCGCGCATCGCGGTGGGCTCCTTGGGGTTGCCGGCGAAACCCAGGGCGATGGTTCCGCTCTCCATCGCCGCCAGCCGGTCGCGAATCGCCACCGCCGCGGGGATGCCTTCGCAGGGGGTGATGACATGCTCGATGCCCGGCAGTTTCTTGATGAAGCGGCCGCCGGAGGCGATGATCAGGCCGTCGTTGGCGATCTCGCCGTTATCCGTGACCAGGGTGCGGCCGCCATCCTTCAGGGCGGCGGCGCTGCCGGGGTGGTGGTCGATGCGATGCTTGCGGAAGAAGTTCTTCAGCGGTACCACCAGATCGTCCGGCTGACGCAGCCCGGAGGGGATCCAGATCAGGCTCGGCAGGTAGATGAACTCCGGGCGCGGCGAGACCAGGGTGATCTGCGCCTGGGGGTTGAGTTTGCGCAGCTTGCGCGCGGCGGTGAGGGCGGCGAAGCCCGCGCCTACGATAGTGACCTTGTGCATGATGACTCCAGAGCGATGATGCTTTTTCAGGGATTATAACGAATCCGTCGCTGAATGCACTCCGACCCGGTCCCAGCGATTGACGATGCGGCAGAACAGCTCCGCCGTCTTTTCGGCGTCGTAGATCGCCGAGTGGGCCTGGTCGTTGTCCCACTCCAGACCCGCCGCCTGCATCGCCCGCGCCAGCACCGTCTGGCCATAGGCGAGCCCCGCCAGGGAGACGGTGTCGAAGGTGCTGAAGGGGTGGAACGGGTTGCGCTTGAAGCCGCTGCGCTCCACCGCCGCGTTGATGAAGTTGAGATCGAAGGCGGCGTTGTGGCCTACCAGGATCGCCCGATTGCAGCCGTTCGCCTTCACCGCCCGGCGGATCGGCTGGGCGATCTGGCTCAGCGCCTCCCGCTCGCCCACCGCGCCGCGCAGTGGGTTATGGGGGTCGATGCCGGTGAACTTGAGTGCGGCGGGCTCCAGGCGCGCCCCCTCGAAGGGCGTCACATGGCAGGCGACGGTCTCCGCCGGATGAAGCGCGCCGTTCTCGTCCATGCCGATGATCACCGCCGCCACTTCCAGCAGGGCGTCGGTCTGGGGATTGAAGCCGCCGGTCTCCACATCCACTACTACCGGCAGAAAGCCGCGAAAGCGATTCTTGAGAAGGGGGGTTACGTTTTGTTCGTCCATCTCTGTTATGGTAAGCGACAGGAAGGCCTGGGTACAGCGGGTATCGTCTTTGGCGCATGCGCCTGGTACAGCCGCGCAGGGGGAGTGGAACGAAGCGATTGTGCTCGCCCCAGGCCGATGGAAACCCTTAACGACAACCATTCGAGAAACGAAATGATCACCAGAAAACCATTGACTGGCGCGATTTCACTCTTTTCCCTCTCTCTTGTGCTGACGGTCCCCATGGCCGTTCATGCGGAAGAGCCGGGTATGCTCGACAAGATCGGCGACGCCGCCGGCGAGGTGTGGGACAGCACCAAGGAGCACGCCGGCAAGGCCGCCGAGTGGACGGGCGAAAAGGCGAAGATGGGCTACAACGCCACCAAGGAAGGTGTTGGCACGGCCGCGGACTGGACCGCTGACAAGGGCAAGACGGGCTGGGACAAGAGCAAGCAGGGCGCCGGCGAGGCCTGGGATGCCACCAAAGAGAACAGCGGCAAGGCTGCCGACTGGACCGCGGACAAGAGCAAGAAGGGTTGGGAGAACACCAAGGAGGGGGCGGGCGAGGTCTGGGGCAGTACCAAGGAGCATGCCGGCAAGGCGGCGGACTGGACCGTGGACAAGACGAAAAAGGGCTGGAACGCGACCAAGGAGGCTACCGGCGACGCGGTGGAGGCGATTCAGGGCAAAGAGAAGCCGGCGCAGCCAGAACAGCCAGCCCCCTCCGGCGGAGAGTTGGAGCTTTGACGGGTTCTTCTCGAAACCAGCGCATTGTGGATAGGGGCTGTTTTCATGGCGCACTGTAGCGCTGCCAGTCCTTGAAGGACTGGCAGTGCTGCGTTCGATTCCGGCCGTGGGACGGGTATTGCACACCCCTCCCCATCTTTATCGATATTCCCCAGCGCAACCGCATTGCCCGCGGATAACGGTGTGGACGGGGCTGCAAGCCCCGTCCGGCAAGTCGGCTTTGCATGCTACCGCCGCGCTCGTTAGCTTGAAGGGGGTCGTCGCCATTTGCTGGTCGGCTTCGCTAGGCTATACTGTCAATAAAGACAGTATAGGCACCGCATGACGAGAGAATCACCACCGGGGACGGGCTACGCCGAGCTCTACGCCCTCTCCAACTACACCTTCCTGCAAGCCGCCTCCCATCCCGAGGAGCTGGTCCAGCGCGCCCATGAGCTAGGCTACGGGGCGCTTGCCCTGACCGACGAGTGTTCCCTGGCCGGGGTGGTACGCGCCCATGGCGAGGCCAAAACGCTGGGCCTGAAGCTGCTGATCGGGGCCAGCTTCCAGCTCGCGGATGGGCCGAGGCTGGTCCTGCTGGCGCGAGATCGGGAGGGCTACGGCGCTCTGTCGGCGTTGATCACCCGCGGTCGTCGTCGCTCTCCAAAAGGGGAGTATCGTCTGTGGCGAGGGGATCTGCTGACCGGGTTGGAACGATGTCTGGCGATCCTGCTGCCGGGTCTGGATGGCGACCGGGAGCCGGCGGAGTGGTTGGCGACCCACTTTGCCGGGCGCGCCTGGATCGGCGTCGAACAGGTCCGCGCCGGCCAGGACCGACCGCGCCTCGCCAATGCCCGCTGCCTGGCGGAGGTGGCGGGGCTGCCGCTGGTCGCCTGCGGCGGCGCGCTGATGCACGACGCCCGGCGTCGTCCCCTGCTGGATACCCTCAGCGCCATCCATCATGGCCTGGCCATCCACGAGGCGGGGGCGGTGGTGCAGCACAACAGCGAACGGCGGCTGCGGGAGCGCGACCACATCGCGCGCCTGTTTCCCGCCGAGGCCCTCGCCGAGACCCTGCGCATCGCCGAGCTATGCGACTTCTCCCTGGATGAGTTGCGTTACGAATACCCCGCCGAACTGGTACCGCCGGGGACCACGCCGGCGGACCATTTGCGGCGGCTCACCGAAGAGGGCGCGCGGTTGCGCTGGCCCGGGGGCATGCCGGAGAAGGTGCGACGCCTGGTGGAGCACGAACTGGCGCTGATCGCCGAGCTGAGCTACGAACCCTATTTCCTCACCGTCCACGACATCGTCCGCTTCGCCCGCTCCCGGGAGATCCTGTGCCAGGGGCGGGGCTCGGCGGCCAACTCCGCGGTCTGCTACTGTCTGGGGATCACCGAGGTCGACCCGGCGCGCATGGAGATGCTGTTCGAGCGCTTCATCTCCAGGGAGCGGGGCGAGCCGCCGGATATCGACGTGGATTTCGAGCATCAGCGGCGCGAGGAGGTGATTCAGTACATCTACCGGAAATATGGCCGCGAGCGGGCGGCGCTGGCGGCGACGGTGATCAGCTACCGCCCCAAGAGCGCGCTGCGGGACCTGGCGCGGGTGTTCGGCATGGATGGCGACCAGAGCGATCGCCTGATCGCCGCCCTGTACGGCTGGGACGGCGAACGCATCGCCCCCGAGGCGCTGCACGAACAGGGCTTCGACCCCGCCAATCGCACCCTGCGCATGATCTTCGCCCTGATGCGACAACTACTTGGCTTCCCCCGCCACCTCTCCCAACATGTCGGCGGCTTCGTCATCTCCCGTGGCCCCCTCTCCCAACTCGTCCCCATCGAAAACGCCGCCATGCCCGGGCGCACCGTGATTCAATGGGACAAGAACGACCTGGAGGCGCTGGGCCTGCTCAAGGTCGACTGCCTCGCCCTCGGCATGCTCTCCGCCATCCGCCGCGCCTTCGAGATGCTCAATGCCTATCATGGCTGGGGCAGGCAAGAACAGGCCGTCGCCAATGCGGTCGGGGCGTCCCTGTTGCCCGGCGGTGTCGAAGAGGATAGCCCCTCTTTTTTCGGAAGAGGTAATGGGGTTCGAGAACAGGAGGCGCGAATACTGGATTTTCCTTCGCAAGAGGGGCTTGCGAAGGGGGCGGGGAGATTGGAGAGTGATTCCGGCCTGGGATCTTCACCCAACATTCGAGCCCTCACCCCAACCCCTCTCCCGCGGGGAGAGGGGCTTTTTGCTTCGACTGAGAAATGTAGGCCGGATAAGCGTAGCGCATCCGGCAACTCCGCGACTGGCGGATGCGCTGCGCTTATCCGCCCTACGAAACGAGCCCCCCAAGGCCCAAACACCAAGCCCCCCTCTCCCCGAGGGAGAGGGGCCGGGGGTGAGGGCATGCCGGAGCTTGGTTCGGCCTCCGATGGCAAAGCAAGGGCACCCTCACCCCAAACCCCTCTCCCGCGGGGAGAGGGGCTTTTTGCTTCGATTGACGAATGTAGGCCGGATAAGCGCAGAGCATCCGGCAATTCCGCGAACTCGAAACTCAGCCCTCATCCCTCATCCCTCATCCCTCCCCTAGGCCTCCACAACATCCCCCCGGAAGACCCCGAGACCTACGCCATGATCCAGCGCGGCGAGACCATCGGCGTGTTTCAGATCGAGTCCCGGGCGCAGATGGCGATGCTGCCGCGCCTCAAGCCGGCTTGTTTCTACGATCTGGTGATCGAGGTGGCGCTGGTGCGTCCCGGGCCGATTCAGGGCGACATGGTCCACCCCTATCTGTTGCGGCGTCAGGGCAAGGAGGCGGTGGAGTACCCCTCCGAAGAGGTGCGCCAGGTGCTCGGCCGCACCCTCGGCGTGCCCATCTTCCAGGAACAGGTGATCAAGGTGGCGATGGTCGCCGCCGGCTTCTCTCCCGGCGAGGCGGATCAGTTGCGCCGCTCCATCGTCGCCTGGCGCAAGCGCGGTACCCTGGAGAAGTTCGAACAACGACTGGTGGAGGGCATGCGCGAACGGGGTTATGAAGAGGAGTTCGCCCGTCGCATCTATCGCCAGATCCTGGGCTTCGGCGAATACGGCTTCCCTGAATCCCACGCCGCCAGCTTCGCGCTGCTGGTCTACGTCTCCGCCTGGCTCAAGTGTCACCACCCCGCAGCCTTCTTCGCCGCCCTCCTCAACAGCCAGCCCATGGGCTTCTACGCCCCGGCCCAGCTGGTTGGCGAGGCGCGCCGGCAGGGGGTGGAGGTGCGCCCGGTGGATGTGCGCGACAGCGACTGGGAGTGCACCCTGGAACGCCCCTCCCGATACGCCCCATCCCAAACTAGCCCCCAGCCGGCGCTGCGCCTGGGGCTGTGCATGGTGCGCGGCCTGTCGGAAAGGGGCGGACGACAACTGGCGGAGAGCCGCGCCTCGGGGCCGTTTCGCTCGCTGGTCGACCTGCACCGCCGCGCCGCCCTCGACGCCGGCGATCGTCAGGCCCTGGCCGCCGCCGACGCCCTGCGCGGCCTCGCCGGCAATCGCCGCCAGGCCGCCTGGCACATCAGCGGACTCGCCCCAACCCTGCCGCTGGTGGAGGACGAACCGGAACGCACCACGCCTTTATTGCATCCCCCGTCGGAAGGGGAACAGGTGATCGCCGACTACGCCGCCACCGGCCTCACCCTCGCCAGTCACCCCCTGGCCCTGATCCGCCCGCAACTCAAGCGCAAGGGGGTCAGCACCGCCCAGGGCATCGCCGACAAGAACCACGGCGACCAGGCCTTCACCGCCGGCATCGTCATCAACCGCCAACGCCCAGGGGCGAAAAACGTCACCTTCGTCACCCTGGAGGACGAATTCGGCCATATCAACCTGGTCATCTGGCAGCGGGTCGCCGAACGCTACCGCCAGGCCCTGCTCGGCGCGCGCCTGCTGGCGGTGGCGGGCGAGGTTCAGCGGGAAGGGGAGGTGATCCACGTCGTCGCCCGGCGTCTGGTCGATTTCAGCGACATGCTCGGTGGGCTGGTGGCGCGCTCTCGGGATTTTCGCTGAGACTGGACAAATCCCCCAATAACGGCTATCTTCAGCGCCCCGCGAAGTTTCAACCATTCTCACCGGGATGTCCGTCCCGCGAGCGATCTGGAGTGATCCCATGAATCTGGACCGAGTCAGTTCCGGCCCGAACGTGCCGAACGAAATTCACGTCATTATCGAAATCCCCGCCCATTCCGATCCGGTGAAGTATGAGCTGGACAAGGAGACGGGGGCGATGTTCGTCGATCGCTTCATGTCGACGGCGATGCACTATCCCTGCAACTACGGCTATGTGCCCCACACCCTCTCCAAGGATGGGGATCCGGTGGATGTGCTGGTGTTGACCCCTTACCCACTGATTCCGGGGTCGGTGATCCTGTGCCGTCCGGTGGGCGTGCTGAAGATGACCGATGAGTCCGGTGACGACGCCAAGGTGCTGGCGGTGCCCATCGACAAGCTGTGCAAGAGCTACCGCAAGGTGGAGAGCTTTCGTGACCTGCCCCAGGATGCGCTGGATCGCATCGCACACTTTTTCGAGCACTACAAGGACCTGGACGAGGGCAAGTGGGTGCGCGTCGGCGGTTGGGCCGGGGTGGACGAGGCCAAGGCGGAGATCATGGAGAGCGTGCGCATGTACCAGGATGCCCCGGAGAAGCCCAACTTCTGATCCGCTCCCTTTGGGATCCTGAAGTACCCGAACCATGAAAGTCTGTATTCTCTCCGATAGTCACGACCATATCCCGCTGCTCGATTACGCGGTTGAGCAGGCCAAGGGGGAGGGGGCCGAGGCGGTGCTGCACTGCGGCGACGTGGTCGCCCCCAGCACCCTCCATTGCCTGCTCAAGCACGCCTTGCCGATCCATGTGATCCACGGCAACAATACCGGCGATCTCTATACCATGGGGATGCTGGCGGGCAAGGATAACGCGATCACCTATTACGGTATGGATGCGGGGTTGACGCTGGCGGCGCGGCGCATCTTCCTGGTCCACTATCCCCACTATGCCCGCGCCATGGCGGCGACCGGGGATTGGGATATCGTCTGCTGCGGTCACACCCACAAGATGAAGTTCGAGACCATTCCCACCATCAAGGGTGGAACCGCCCATGTGGTCAATCCCGGCACCATCGGTGGTGTGGGCAAGGCCCCGGCGACCTATGTGCTGGCGGATCTGGCGACGCTGGAGTTTCATGTGCGGGAAGTGCCCAAGGGCATCGAGCACCAGTGAACAGCCAAGCCTTTTATCAAGGGGCGAGCTTCCTTACCAGCGCCTCCAGCATCGCCAACGGCCCGCCGGACGAGGGCATGGAGGTGGCCTTCGCGGGACGCTCCAACGCCGGCAAGTCGAGCGCCATTAACGCCCTCTGTCACCAGAAGGCCCTCGCCCGCACCAGCCGCACCCCGGGCCGCACCCAGTTGATCAACTACTTCGCCCTGGATGAGGCCCGCAAGCTGGTGGATCTGCCCGGTTACGGCTACGCCAAGGTGGCGGCCTCGGTCAAGAACGCGTGGCAGGCCTCCCTCTCCGAGTACCTGGAGGTGCGCGCCAGCCTGTGCGGCGTGGTGTTGCTGATGGATGTGCGCCATCCCCTCAAGGAGTACGACCGTCACATGCTCGACTGGTGCGCGCGTCGCGAGCTGCCGGTGTGCGTGTTGCTGACCAAGGCGGACAAGCTCAAGCGCGGGCCGGGGCTCAACGTGCTGCGCGCGGTAGAGAAGGAGTTGCAGGCGTTGCCGGTGGA
This sequence comes from Gammaproteobacteria bacterium, assembly GCA_011390365.1. Taxonomy (GTDB): domain Bacteria; phylum Pseudomonadota; class Gammaproteobacteria; order Chromatiales; family Chromatiaceae; genus SLIM01. The sequence continues at coordinate 32,821 of JAABSM010000024.1, read as the reverse complement.
GAGCGAGGCGATCCTCTTCTCCGCCCTCAAGCACAGCGGGATCTCGGAGGCCTATCGGGTGCTGGATCGCTGGTTCGGGCGGGACGGCGACGCGACCCGCGATGCCTGACGCGGGCGCGTGATGCCCTTCGATCTGGTTGTTTTCGTGCTGCTGGGGGCCTTCGCCGGGGTCCTCGCCGGTCTCCTGGGCGTCGGCGGCGGGCTGGTGATCGTGCCGATCCTGGCCTGGGTCTTCGCCGCCGGCGACATGCCCGCGGCCAGCGTGATGCACATCGCCATCGGCACCTCGCTCGCCACCATTGTCTTCACCTCCCTCTCGTCGATCCGCGCCCACCATCGGCGCGGCGCGGTGCGCTGGGATCTCTTCCGCGTGTTGGTCCCGGGCATTCTGCTCGGCGCCCTGCTCGGGGCCTTTCTCGCCGATCTGCTGCCCAGCGATGGGTTGCGGAAGATCTTCGGTATCTTCGCGCTGGCGGTGGCGGCGCAGATGGGGCTCAATCTGATCCCCGAATCCCGCCGCGGCATGCCCGGGCGTCTCTTCAACGGCGCGGTGGGGGGCGGCATCGGCCTGATCTCCGCGGTGGTGGGGGTTGGCGGCGGCACCATGACCGTGCCCTATCTGGTATGGTGCAACGTGGCGGTGCGCCAGGCCATCGCCACCTCCGCCGCCTGCGGCCTGCCCATCGCCGTCGCCGGCAGTTTGGGCTTTCTCATCGCCGGTTGGCAGGAGACCCGGGAGATGCCCGCGGTGGTCGGTTACCTGCACCTGCCGGCGCTGCTCGGCGTCAGTCTCGCCAGCGTCGCCACCGCGCCGCTGGGCGCGGCGCTGGCCCACCGTCTGCCCGGGGTGCTGCTCAAGCGGGTCTTTGCGCTGCTGTTGGTGTTGCTTGGCATTCGGATGTTGTGGTAAGTAGTGTGGTAACTAGTGCGGCGCCTAGTTCGTTTTGATGAATGCCAACTCCATATAACGCTTTGAATATGAATGAAACTTTTGTTCATTTCACCCATCGAGAAAAAATAGGTGCTGCACTAGTACAGCTATCTCAGGCAGTCATTTCCAGGTATCGATCGTAATGGCCTCACTCAATCGCAGTTATATCCTCTCCCGCATCATGGCGCAACTGGCCGCCAGCGAAAAGCTCCTTTGCCTGCCGTCGGTGTCGCTGGAGGCGGCCGCGGATGCGCCCCCCGATCTCTCCATCTATCGCAGCGGGGCATTTGATCCTGACCTGTTCAAGGATGTGGAGGTGGTCGCCGAGGCGCCGCTGGTGGCAATCGACATCATGGATGGTCGGCGTACCATGAACGAGAGCCTGGAGCGGGCGCGGACGCTGGAGATGGCCGGGGTGCGATCCTGCTGGGTGGTCGAGCCGGTCAGTCACAGTGTACTGGTGCTGGAGCAACAGGGAAGGCATCTTTTTCATGAAGAGCAGGTGGAGCGGCAGGGGGTCGCGGTCGACTTCGCCGCCATCTTCGGCGGCGAGAGCAAGCGGCGACAGGAGGAGGCAAGGGGGGAGCATCGCCTGGTCACCGCTTTGCGTCGTGGCGGTGGCGATCGCAAGATCTTCCTGCCCAGTATCGGACCGGATGACTGGAAACACCTGCTGGCGGAACCGGACAAGCACTGGCAGCGGGGCATGCCGACCCGGGCCATGGCCCATTGCTGGGAGGAAAACAACGGCATTCCGCCGGAGATCTCGCGGGTGCTGGGCGATACGCCGGGTATCGGCGAGGCCAACGCCCTGTTCGTGGTGCCGGAGTATCAGGTGCCTCTGCCCGGCGGCGCGCGGCCGGCGCGCAACGATATCTGGCTGCTGGCGGAGACCCGCGCCGGACTCGCCTCGATCACCGTCGACGCCAAGGCGCGGGAGTCATTCGGTCAGACGGTGGGGGAGTGGAACGCGACCCGTTCCGAGGGCAAGGATAAGCGTCTGCGCCATATCTGCGAGCAGTTGGAGATCTCTTTTCCGCCGCCGGATGATATCAAGTACTCCCTGCTGCAAAGGGCCGCCTCGGCGGTGATCGAGGCGCGACGCTTCAAGGCCCCGCTGGCCCTGACCCTAGTCCACTCCTTTAGCTCATCGGATCAGGGGATCGAGCACTTCAACCGACTGCTGTCCGTGATGGGGCTCAAGGCACGGCCCGATGAGCTGGCGATGCGGGATCTCTCCGGCGGCGGCAAGTTGGGGTTTGCCTGGGTTCGGGGGGATCGGCGCTTTCTTGACGCCTGATTGGTCGGACCTTTAGCTCTAGCCCGCTCCGGTGAAATATGTGGGCAAGAGCTAAAGGACCGTGGCAATTGTCTTCCAACTTCCAACTTCTCCGTCAGCCCCCATACCACAACGGCAGGGTAAACAGCGACAGCAGGGTGGTGATGGTGACGGCGGCGGCGTAGAGGCCGGAGTCGAGGCGGTAGCGGTCGCACAGCACCACGCCGAGGACCATGGTGGGCATGGCGGCTTCGAGGGTGATGGCGAGTTGCATGGGCTCGGAGAGGTCGACCAGACCGGTCAGCCAGTAGGCGAGCAGCGGCGTCAGCGCCAGTTGGATCAGGGCGACCGGGGCGAGGATGCGTAGTTGGCGCCAGCCCAGGGTGTCCCAGCGCAGGCCCATGCCCACCGCGATCAGCATCAGGCTGGGCACCGCCATGCCGAGCTTGTCGAGCACTCCTTCGGTCCAGGGGGTCATCTCGACGTCGCCGATATTGAGCAATACCCCCGCCGCCGCGGCCCACAGCGGCGGTACCTTGAGCAGCGCCATCCACGGGCTCTCGCCGTCCTGGTCCTCGCCATGGGCGCGCGCCAGCAGGATCCCCAGGGTCAGCAGCAATGGCGTGCAGGCGAACAGGTCGTACTGAATTGCCACGCTTTGCGCCCATTCGCCGAGGGTCTCGCTGAGCACCGGCAGGCCCAGGTAGGTGGCGTTGGGCCAGCCGGCGGCGATGATCATGGTGCCCACCACCACCCGCGACACCCCCATGGCGCGATAGATCAGCCACGCCAGCAGGATGCCGAACAGCACCCCGGCGGCGGCGATCAGCGCCAGCCACAGGCTCTCCTTGCCGAGCGGGGCCTGCCATAGCACCCGCAGCACCAGCGCCGGCAGCAGCAGGGCGAAGACCAGCCCGGTGATGGCGCGGCGGGTGGCATCGGCGTCCAGCCCCATCGGGCGGACGATGCGCCAGCCGATGCCGCACATCAGCAGCGCCGCCATTTGAGCCAGTACATCCAGCATCGGAAGTGGGGCCTTTAAAGAAGAGGGTTATGCGGGAAGGTTGATGTGCTTGCGCACCAGTTGCAGCAGTTCGGTGGTGTCCACTGGCTTGACCAGATACTCGTCGCAGGAGGCTATCTTGCCCTTGAGGCGATCGAGGATGCCGTCGTTGCTGGTCAGCATCAGGATCGGCAGGTGCTTGGTGCGGCGATTGTGGCGCAGGGTGTCGAGCACCTTGAAGCCGTCGATGCCGGGCATGTTGACGTCGAGCAGTATCAGGTCGGGCGGATCGTCCTGGGCCAGGCCGATAGCCTCGAAGCCGTCGCGGGCCTCGCGCACGTCGTATCCCGCTACCACCAGCGGCTTGCTCAGAATGGCGCGCGCCACGCGGCTGTCGTCGGCGATCAGCACCGACTTGCGACCGGCCTCCCGATGGGGTCTGGTGATCGCTTCCTCCAGGTCGATCTGCTGACGCTGCTCCTCAAGGTCCTGCTTGACCCGGGCGAGGGCGGCATGAGGGTCTTCCGACAGCAGCAGGGCGAGCAGCTCGGTGGTCGCCGGCAGCGAGGCGTCGCGCGCCGGCGCGGCCTCGTCGGGTTTGGTTTTTTCCTGGAAAAAGCAGCGTACGGTTTCGATCTTCTGGAATTCGCCGATCGCCCGTTCGCCCCAGATCGAGCGATAGCCGAAACCGATGATATTGCCTTGGTGGAGCTTGATCTTGCCCCAGGCGTCGTCGGGGGTGGAGAAGAAGATAAAGCCGCTCTTGCGATCCATGCACAGCTGGTAGAGCATCTCGACGAAGGGACGGTAATCCAGGTTCTGATACATTACCTAGCCCTCTCTGCCGTGATTGCCGGGCGCGTTGCGTCGCTGCCGGTCATGACCGCACGGGAAACCTGGGGAGGGTAAAGGCGGCCCGGGTCTCGCCGCCGCGACTCTCCAGCGCGATCTCGCCGCCCTGCTTTTCGACCAGCTCCTTGCACAGGATCAGGCCCATGCCGGTGCCGGTCTCGCCATGGGTGCCGCGACCGCGGCGCTCCTCATCGATCCGAAACAGGCCCTTCTGGTCCTCCTCGTCGATGCCGATGCCGGTGTCGATCACCGCCACGCGCCAGGCCGCCCCGGCGTCTTCGGCAAGAATACGGATCCTCCCGCCCTCTACGTTGTACATGATGGCGTTGGCGATGAGGTTGCGCAGGATGGTGTCGAGCATCTCGCGGTCGGCGTGGACTTCGGCCCCCTCCGCCAGTTCGACGGCGATCTCCAGTCTCTTGCGCTGGATCTTGTCGGCGAACTCATGGAGGGCGTCGTCCACCGCCGCCTGCAAGTCGATGGCGGTGGGGCGAAAGGGCAACACGCCTCGCTGCAGGCCGCTCCAGGTCATCAGGCCGTTGATCAGCTTGTAGAGGTTGTCGGCGTTGTGGTAGGACAGCTCGATGTACTCCCGGCGGTCGCCGTCGTCGAGGTCAGGGTACTCATCGTGGAGCATGCGCAGCACGCCGCGCAGGGCGCCGAAGGGCTGGCGCAACTCCTCGGCGATGATCGAGATGAACTTGTCCTTGCTGGCGCTCAGGCTGGAGAGCTCCAGCTCGCGCCGACGCAGGGTGACATGGGTCATCACCCGCGCCGTCAGCTCCGCCGGTCGGAACGGCTTGGTGACGTAATCCACGCCCCCCGCCTCGAAGCCGCGCAGGATGTTGTCGTCGTCATTCAGGGCGGTGAGAAAGATTACCGGGATGTGCTCGGTGGCCGGGTTGCGCTTGAGGCGATCGCAGACCTCGAAGCCGTCCATCTCTGGCATCAGGATGTCAAGCAGGATCAGGTCGAAGCCCCCCTTTTCCGCCTCGATCAGGGCCTCCGCCCCGCGGGTAACGGAAACCGTTTCACACTGTTTGTGCTGAAGGACGTTCTCGACGATGAACAGATTCTCGGGGATGTCATCGACGATCAGTATCCTGGGGGAGTGTTCGGACATCGGCAATTACCTCGTTTCACGATATGCCCGCGGGGGCCTTCGATTGGGTTTGGCTTATTGTTGCCGTTTGCTCGGGGGAATTCAAGGGGTTTGAGTCGTCGCTTCGCGGTGGCCGGGCGCGCTTTGTTGATCCAGATCCTGACCGGGACGTTTGGCGGTTGATTGGCGGGGCATGATGCCCTACTCTCGGACCAGCACACATTAATCTCATCGGGTATCGCATTGGGAGCATCGCAATCATGAGTCAGGCGGATATCGCACTCATCGGTCTGGCGGTAATGGGGCAGAATCTGGCCCTGAATATCGCGGATCACGGTTTCAGCATTTGCGTCTACAACCGCAGCGCCGGGCGCACCCGGGACCTTCTCGCCGCCGAGGAGGAGCGGGGCAATCTTCACGGGGCCTACACCCTGGAGGAGTTGGTCGACAAGCTGCGCCGGCCGCGCAAGATTCTGCTGATGATTCGCGCCGGCGCGCCGGTGGATCAGACCATCGAGCAGCTGTTGCCGCTGCTGGAGGAGGGCGACATCCTCATCGACGGCGGCAACTCCCGCTACCTGGATACCAATCGCCGCTGCGAGACCCTGGCGCGCAAGGGCATTCGCTTCGTCGGCAGCGGCATCTCCGGCGGCGAGGAGGGCGCCCGTCATGGCCCCTCGATCATGCCCGGCGGCGACCCCGAGGCCTGGCCCGAGATCAAGACCATCCTCCAGGCCATCGCCGCCAAGGTGGATGGGGTGCCCTGTTGCCACTGGGTGGGTGAGGGCGGCGCCGGCCACTACGTGAAGATGGTCCACAACGGTATCGAGTACGGCGATATGCAGCTGATCGCCGAGGCCTACCACATGATGAAACGGGGTCTGGGGCTGTCGGCGGCGCGCATGGCCGAGATCTTCGCCGAATGGAACCAGGGCAAGCTCGACTCCTATCTGATCGAGATCACCGCCAATATCCTCAACACCCTCGACGACGACGGCGAACCGCTGCTCGACAAGATCCTCGACCGTGCCGGTCAGAAGGGTACCGGCAAGTGGACCGGCATCAGCTCCATGGATCTGGGCGTGCCCCTGACCCTCATCGGCGAGGCGGTCTACGCCCGCTGCCTGTCGGCGCGCAAGAGCGAACGGGAGAAGGCCGAGGCCCTCTACGGCAAGCCCCATCGCCGTTTCGACGGCGACACCGAGCGCGTCCTGCCGACCCTCAAGGATGCCCTCTACGCCTCCAAGATCATCTCTTATACGCAAGGTTACATGCTCATGCGCGAGGCGGCGGAGGCCTATGGCTGGAACCTCAACTACGGCGATATCGCCCTGATGTGGCGCGGCGGCTGCATCATTCGCAGCCGTTTTCTCGACAATATCAAGGCCGCCTACAGCCGCAACGCGAAACTGGAGAGTCTGCTGCTGGATGAGTTCTTTCGCGACGCCCTGATGGCGGCGGAGCCCGGCTGGCGACGCGCGGTGGAGCTGGGCATTGGACTCGGTGTGCCTTTGCCCGCGTTCAGTTCGGCGCTCGCCTTCTTCGACGGCTATCGCAGCGGCCGTCTGCCCGCCAACCTGATTCAGGCCCAGCGCGACTACTTCGGCGCCCATACCTACGAGCGGGTCGATCGCCCCGAAGGCGAATTCTTCCATACCGACTGGACCGGCAGCGGCGGCGTGGCGAAATCTACCAGCTATAACGTATAAAGGAGGCACTCGTGGCCAACCCGTCATGCACTTACGTCATCTTCGGCGCTACCGGCAACCTCTCCCAGGTCAAGCTGATGCCCGCCCTCTACCATCTGGAGCAGGCGGGCAAGTTGCCGGAGGGGACGCGCATCGTCGCCGTCGGGCGGCGTCCCTGGGACCAGGAGAAGTGCGTCGCAGAGGTGCGGCGCTGGGTCGCCGAAAAGGCCCGCGGCGGCCTCGATGAGGCGGTATTTCATCGTTTCGCCCAGCGTTTGCACTACTTTCGCGGCGATATCACCGAGGCCGAGGTCTACCCGGCCATGGCCCGCCTCATCGACGAGAATGACGCGTTTCCCGACAACGTCGCCTTCTACCTCGCCATCCGCCCGGCGGAGTTCGGCGTGGTCACCGACAACCTTAACGGCGCGGGCCTCCTCGACGAGGAGCGGGGCTGGCGGCGGGTGGTGGTGGAGAAGCCCTTCGGCTACGACCTGGAGAGCGCCCAGGTGCTGCAACGGCGTCTCGCCCGCAACCTGCGCGAGGATCAGATCTACCGCATCGACCACTATCTGGGCAAGGGCACGGTGCAGAACGTGCTGGTGTTTCGTTTCGCCAACCTGCTGATGGAGCCGTTGTGGAATCGCAATTACGTCGACCATGTCCAGATCACCCACTCCGAGACCTACGGCGTGGGCAGTCGCGCCGCCTTCTACGACGGCGCCGGGGCGTTGCGGGACATGATCCAGAGCCACCTGCTGCAATTGCTGACGCTGGTCGCCATGGAGCCGCCGGTCTCAATGGAGGCGGAGTCGCTGCGGGACGAAAAGGTCAAGGTGCTCAAGTCGGTGCGCCCCATCCCCCACAGCGCCGTGCACGCCCACTCCTTTCGCGCCCAGTACGCCGCCGGGAATATCGACGGCCAGGCGATGCCAGGCTATCTGCAAGAAGACAACGTCCCCAGTGACAGCGTCACCGAGACCTACGCCGCCCTCAAGGTCTACATCGACAACTGGCGCTGGCGCGGCGTCCCCTTCTACCTGCGCACCGGCAAGCGCATGGCCGAGAAGCAATCGATCATCTCCATCTGCTTTCGCCACCCGCCCCTGCAACTCTTTCGCGGCACCCAGGTCGAGCGCATGAAGCAGAACTGGATCGTCCTCGGCATTCAGCCCCAGGAGTCGATGCGTATCGAGATGACCGTCAAGGAGCCGGGCCTGGAGATGCGCACCCGCCACACCAGCCTGGAGGCGGGCCTGCGCGGCGAGGGGGAGACCGAGAACGACGCCTACGAGGAGCTACTGCTCGATGTCATCGATGGCGACCGCTCCCTGTTCCTGCGCTACGACGAGGTGGAGGCCGCCTGGCAGGTGGTCGATCCGGTGCTGCGGGTCTGGGCCACCGAGCGGGACTATATTCCTACTTACCCCGCCGGTAGCTGGGGCCCCGACGAAAGCAGTCGCCTGTTCGAAAAGGAGGGCCAGTTCTGGCGGCACGGGCTCGATCCCCGCTGTTGCGGGGAGTAGCCGTTTCCACATCTGACCTTGAACTCGGCATAGGGGCCGCGGATGAGCGCCGATTAAGTCTGATTATTAAATACAATAACGTATACATGTGTTAGGCGGGCCATAGTTGAAATCGTCCGGGCTAAAGCCTCAACCTGTCCTGACTTGTGCTACGCTATTCCAAAGCCCATCCGTACCAACCATATACCATGCCCCATAACCATCACGACACTGGCTACAAAGAGCTGTTCAGCCACCCGGAGTTCGTCCAGCAGCTGATGGAGGGCTTCGCCCCGGCCGAAATCGCCCGCATGATGGACTTCACCACCCTCAAGAATCACAGCGGCAACTACATCACCCCGCTGTTCGAGGAGAAGTTCGAGGATGTGGTGTGGTCGGTGGAGGTCACCTGGCAGGGGCTGAAGCAGCGGGTCTTTCTCTACCTGCTGATGGAGTTCCAGTCCGCCACCGACCACCGCATGCCCATCCGCCTGTTGCACTACCTGGCCTGCTTTTACGACCACCTGATCAAGACCGGGGTCACCACCGCCGCCAAGGGCCTGCCGCCGGTGCTGCCCATCGTACTCTACAACGGCTCCGCGAACTGGACCGCCCGCCAGGACATCTACGAGCTGATCACACCGGAACCCCCGGCCTTTTTACAACTCTACCAACCGCGTCTGCGCTACTATCTGATCGACGAAAGCCGCTATACTGATGCAGAGCTGGAGGCCAAGGGCACCCCGCTGAGCGGTCTCTTCGGCATCGAAAACGCCCGGCCAAGCCAGCAAGGGCTGCAACGGGCGGTGAACCGGATCGTCGCCATCATCAAGGCCGACCCGAACAAGGCGCGCATCGACGCCCTGATCACACGCTGGCTCAAGCGTCACCTGCAACGCCTGGGCGCCCGGATCGACCTGAACGAACTCAATAGCCTGGTGGAGGACAACGACATGCTGGCGGAAAACCTGGAAAACTGGAGGGAGCAGTTGCTTCGAGAGGGCCGTGAGGAGGGCCGTGAGGAGGGACGTGAGAAGGGGCGAGTGGAAAACAGCCGCGACACTGCACGGAACCTGATTGCCCTCACCGAGATGGACAACGCCATGATCGCCAAGGTCACCGGCCTGTCGGTGGAAGAGGTCTCCAGGCTCCGGGGCGACATGCAGCACTGAGGCCGACAGCAGGGCGTGGTGAGCGCGCAAAACGCATGCGGAATTCACCCGAAGGGTAAGTCAATCATCTTCCATACATCTTACAACCAGTTGCCAATCAGCAGAAAGGGTCCCCAATAGGCGGGGTGGGCGAAGCGGGGGTTGGAGAGAAGGCGGGTCTGGATCTGCTGTAGTGCCTTCGCCTTGCTCAGGGGTTCGTCGCCGAACAGCCGCTGGTAGAATTCGCGCATGGCGCGCGAGGTTGCCTCGTCGTCGACGAACCAGAGGGTGGCGATGGCGCTGCGGGCGCCGGCCTTAACCGCGACGCCGGCCAGTCCCAGCGCCGCCTGTTCGTCGCCGAGGGCAGTCTGACAGGCGCTCAAGGTCAGCAGCTCCAGGGGTTGTTCCCGAAATTTTCCATACCCGATCACCTCCTGCAAGCGGTCCATGGTCAGCCTGTCGTCGTAGGTGAGGAGAAAACTGGTCTCCGGATCGCCGGTGAACTGGCCGTGGGTGGCGAGGTGAATGGCGGAGTAGGGGGTCTCCAGCAGCTGTTGGCGAAAGGCGTCCAGCCCGAACGCCTGGTTGAGGATGGTGGAACCGGCGGTGATCTCGCCGATGTCGCGCAGCTCCCGAGGCACGCCGGGCAGGGGCGAGAAGTCCTGCACGGCGTCGGAGACGCCGGCGAGCAGGGCGCGGTGCTCCGCCTCCCGCAGCGGCGAGGGATCGGTCAGGGTCAACCCCGGCGTGGTGACCAGGGCGTAGCGTTCGATCAGAAACCGCTCGCCGTCATGCAGGGTGGCGAAGGGGATGGTGCGCAGGGGGCCGTCGGGGATCACCACCAGGGTGTCGATGCCGCGCCGCTCCAGCTCTGGCGCCAGCGGCGCGATTAGCCAGTCGTAAAGGGTCTTCGCCTGGTAGAGGAAGCGGTTGTGGGGGCGGGTTTGCAGGTTGCGTCGGAACGCCAGGGTGGTGTCTCTCAAGTCGCTGCGAGAGACGGGGCGGGTGAACTGGAAGATGTCGCCGGCGTGGCTGACGATGAGGGCGAGGCGATCGGGCAGGACCAGCGGATAGAGCACCGCGCTGCTGGGGGAGACCTGGTCGAGGCTGGTCTGGCGGCTGCGCGCCTCGGCCACGCAGGCGTCCTGAAAGTAGTTGGCCAGCTCCGCCATGCGTAGCTGTTCGACGGTGTCGCGGGCCTCGCGCAGTAGCGCCTGTCGCCGTGCATCGTCGCCGCTGGCCTCGGCCTGGCGCAACAGCAGGTCCGCCAGCTCGAAATAGACCTCTTGCACCATCTCCTCGAAGGATCCCGGGGCCATGCGATAGCCCAGGGTGATCGTATCGCGGACCGGTTCCAGTGCCGCGATGGCGCGCCGGTAGCTGTCGATGGCCTTGGCCGGCTCGCCCAGCTCGCTTTGCAGTCGCCCCTGGAGCCGCAGCCAGCGGTAGAGGAGCTGGGGCGCGGCCAGCTGCTGGCCGTGAAAGATCGCCTGGCGTACCCGCCGCAGGGCATCGCCAAGTTCACCCTGTTGTTCGTGCAGCTGTGCCAGGTGGCCGTGGGCCATGGCGCGGGTCAGGGCATCGTCTACCTTGGTCGCCAGCCCTAGAAGACGCTCGGCCTCGGCGTGGTGGGACTCGCCCAAACGGGTCGCCAGGATCCCCAGGGTCAGGCGTAGCCGCGCCTTTTCCGACTCTTCTTCGATCTGTTCAACAAGCCCGGCGATCTCCCGCCAGGCGCGAGCGGCGGCATGCGGGTCGTCGGCGGCGAGGTGACCGCGCACCCGATTGAGCCCTGCTCGACAGGCCAGTTCCATGAGATTCGCCGTCCGTGCCCGTTCCATGGCCTCGCGGTAGGCTGCATCCGCTTCGTCGTGGCGATCGAGGGCGGCGAGGGCATTGCCGTAGGTGTTGAGGCTGGCCGCCAGTTGCGCCGCATCGCCGTCGCGGCGGGCGGCGTCAACGCCGAACTCGGCGGCGCGCAATGCCTGTTCCGGCATGCCGACGGATTGAAACAGGTCGGCGGCATGCTGGGCGGCTGTTGCACCTAGCGACGGGTTATCGGCAAGCCCTTCCAGTTCATTCATCAGCTCGCGAGCGTGGGGGATGGCCCGGCGCGGCTGGCCAAGGGTGCGGTAGGCTGCGATGAGGTGGATGCGAATCGCGGCGCGCTGGGCCGCATCGGCTTCCGCCTCCCTGCTGAGGTGCCGCTCCAGGTGCTCCGCGCGCTGCGCGGCGGGATTGACGCCGAGCTCTTTTCCCGTTGCCTTGGCCCTCACCCCTCTCCCTCGGGGAGAGGGGCTTTCTGGGGGGTCGTTCTGGAACAGGGTTGGATTCTCTTGGCCCCGCTGGGCCGAGGCCTCATTCGAAGCGGCGTGAAGGTGCGGGTGCAGCAGGGCCAATAGCAGTATCGAGGAGATGATTTGGCCGATTTTACGGATGTATGTCATTTGGATTGACTCTAACGGTCATGAAGAGGATTCCAGTATCCCGGAAGATGAAACTTCTTCGATCAGGCTCCGCCGTCGCGGTTGCAAACCGCTCCCACAGCCGGTCGCGGAAATTCATCGAAGGAGGCTACGGAGGTACTGATACCACGGAGATTCCTCCAGAATAGACATGCGGCGGCTCGAATATGCTCTGTGCGCTCTGTGTCTCTGTGGCTAACGGTCATGGAGTGATGCACCACCTCGGGAAATGAATCAGCCCAAGGAGTGGCAGTCCTTAGAGGACTGCCACTCCTCGGTAGATTCACAGTAACTTTACTTTCCGGCTTCATCCTACCACCGAGTCGTCAGGCTGAAGTGGATGCCGTCGTCTTGCAGGTCATGTTCGCCCACCGTCTCCAGCTCTTTCAATGGGTGGCCCCAGAAGAGTTCGGCGCGAACCTTGGGGCTGGGTTGCCAGCGCACTCCCAGGCCGATGCTGGCGATGTCATCCGGTCGCGGGGTGAGGCCCTGGGCGTTGCGGCCGTAGCCGTAGTCGAAAAACGGGATCAGGCTGATGCGACCATCCACCTCGGTCTTGCTGATGCCGGGGATGGCGAGGCGGGCGATGGGGGTACGCCACTCCAGGCTGGCGGTGACGCCGCCGTCCCGGATCAGGCTGTTCTCGCGGTAGCCGCGCACCGAGCCGGCCCCGCCGATGGCGAAGCGGTTATGGGCGAGGAGGGCATCATTGGCCCAGCGCAGGTTGAGGCGCATCAGCAGATGGCTCTCCCACAGGTCGAGCTTCTCCATCCACTGGAGCTGGCCGGTCCAGGCGATGAAGAGGCCGTCGGCGCGATCGCTGGGGCGGGTCGGCGCGCCGTCGATGCCGATCTCGCCGCGGCGATCGGTGGCGTCCAGCCAGTCCATGCCGAAGTCGAGGGAGGCGTAGGCGGCGATGACCCGTTGCGGCGAGCGCTCGATCCACTCCTGGGTCAGGCTGAGGACGGTGGATTTGGATTGCGCTGGGCTGGGCGGAAAGGCGAAGGGGTCGCCGCCGAGCCAGGTGCGGGTCTCGGTGACATTGAGGCCGAGCCCCAGGGCCACCTCCCGGGAGAGGCCGCGGATCAGGGGGTGGCGCAGTCGCAGGCTGGCGATCTCGCTCTCGCTGGAGAAGTCGAGGATGTCGAACGGCGGCTCTACCACCAGCGAGTCGGTGCGTTCGTAATGCAGCGAGAGGGTGGTGTCGTGGCGGCTCAGGGGCAGGCTGTAGTCGATGGCGTAGTTGTCGGTGCCGTCGCTGAGGTCGTAGCGGGCGGTCAGGGCGTCGCCCCAGCCGCTGAGGTTGAGGTGGCCGATCTCCAGGCGACCGCGCAGGGCGCCGACGCTGGGAGGGCGATGGTTATCGATGCTGGCGGCGATGTGCCAGGGCGAGGCCTCGCCGATCTCCACATCCAGCTCCGCCTCGCCGGGGCGCAGGCCGGGGGCGAGGTGGGCGTCCACCCACGCCACCAGACGACTCTCCTCGATCAGCTTCAGCCGCTCCCGCAACGCCAGCATGTTCAGCGGCGCGTCCTCCTCGTCTGGGGCGATACGCGGGCGCAGATAGCCCTCGCGCAGGCGATCATTGCCGGCGATGCGCAGCTGGCTCAGGCGGCCTTCGGTGATCTCGATAAGCAGTTGGCCCTGGTTCAGGCGCTGGTCGGGGATACGCGCCCCGGAGTTGATGTAACCTTGCTCCACATAGTGGCCGGTGATCCGCTCCTTGAGGGTGAACAACTCGTTCAGGGTAACCGGGCGATCGCGCCAGGGGGCGGCGATGGCCTGCAAGGTTGCGTCACCGATCACCCGGTTGCCCTCAAACCGGAACGCCTCGATGCGCAGCTCATCGCGCTGGGAGAGCATCTCCCCATCAGTGGACGGCGAGGTCTGGGCCAGGGTCGGGATCGGCGCAAGCAGCAGCGTGAGGGAGAGTAGCCCGACCCGCGGGCGGGCGCGGCGGATGGCGGCGGTTATTGTCGCGACCGCCGTTTGGCTTACAGCCCTGGGGCTGTGCGTTTGTGCCCCATATGCCAAGGCGTGTACTCCGCTTGCCAGCCATATCGATAAAGGTTTTTGGTTCACGGCAGCCGTTCGCAATCTTGAGTGAGGGTGAAGGTTGGGGCGAGTCCGCCCAGTTTGTGGGGCGCACTGCCCGCACCCTGGTCGATCTCCAGCGGCGGCAAGGGGAGCGGGCTGGGCAGCAGGTCATCCGGCGCATCGGCGGGGATCGTTCCGCCCTGATCGATGATGAGGCGGCTGCCGCGACTCCCTACCCGCGCCGCGCAAGGGGTCTGGGCCCACTGCTCCGCGTCCAGGAAGTCGGCGGTGAAGGTGATCAGGTTGGCGTTGGCGTCGGCGGCGGGGGAGTCGATCTCGATCACGCCGTCATAACCGAAGCGGGAGGAGGCGTCGAGGATGCTGTAGGTGTCGCGAATGAAGTAGTCGGAGAGGATGTGAATGCCGCCGCCGTTGCCCTGGTAGGCCTTGGCGATGATCGCGCTGCCCTGGAAGATGGCGTAGTCGCTGTCGATGTCGATATTGCCGCCATCGCCGAAGCCCTCCCGCACGCTGGTGGTGATCTGGCTGTCCCAGCCCCAGATCCAGCCATCTTCAGCGGCGATCTGGATGCGCCCGCCGCCGGCGGATTCGGCGCGGGTGGCGATGCTGGTGTCGTTGCGCAGCAGGATGTCGCCATGGGCGTTGGTGATGGTGATATCGCCAGCCGCCCCGGCGTCTGCGGCATTGGCGGTGCTGGAGGAGGTGATCAGCGCCGCGTCCAGCTCGATGCCCTCGCCGATGCGCAGGGAGAGGCTGCCGGCGTCGCCGCTGGCCGAGGTGTCGGAGGTGATGCGGCTGTCGATCTGGCGCAGGGTCCCGGCGGCGTCCAGGGAGATATTGCCCGCATCCCCGCTAGCGTAGGCGTTGCTGGAGATCCGGCTGTCGCCCAGCAACTGGATCTCCTCGCCGACCAGGGCGATCTCCCCGCCCGCGCCGCTGGCGTGGCTCTCGGCGGTGATCCGGGCGGCATCGGTGAAAGTCAGGGTGACGGCATCGATCGCGACGCTGCCGCCATCGCCATCTCCATGGGTGTCGGACGCGATGCCGCTGTCGCTCATGGAGAAGTTGCGGGCGCGGAGGGCGATGACGCCGGCGTCGCCAGCGCCGTAGATGCTGCTGGAGAGGTTGCTGTCGTTGGCCAGGGTGATGCGATCGGCATTGAGCAATAGCGCCCCGGCCCGGCCCTGTCGCCCCTCGCTGCTGATGCCGGCCCGGTTCAGCTCGATGGAGTCCGTCATCGTGATCTCGATATTGCCGGCGCCGGCGGGGCCCAGGCTTTCGCTGGTGATCAGCGAGCGTCGGTCCAGGGTCAGGGTCTCGCCGGTGAGGGCGATGAGGTGATTGGCGCCCTGCTGTTGGGCGGTGGCCTCGCTCAGGCTGGCGATGCTGATCTCTCCGCCCCGGCTCAACGCGGTCTCGCGGGCCGTAATGCGGATATCCCCCACCTCACCGGTTGCGCCCGCCTCGACCCGGGAGAAGAGACCGGTCGGCGTATTGGCGTCGTCATGGGCATCGATCCGCAGGGTGACGGTCCTGACCTCGATACGCCCGGCATCGCCGCTGGAGTCGCGCCCCGCGCCGGTGGCGATCCGTCCGCCGTCGACCAGCGCCAGCTCGCCGGAGATGTCCAGGAAGACCTCACCCGCCGATCCCGACGAGCCATCGCCGACCTCGCTGAGGGTGCCGGTGGCAGGGGCGGGCGACCCCATGCCGTCTATCGCCAGGTCGCCGCTGCTCACCCGCACCTCGCCGGCGTTGCCGGCGGAGCCGCCGCCGGTGCTGGTGGCGATCTGGCCGGCATCGGAGATGCGGGTCTGCTCCCGCACCGTAACCTCCACCGCACCGGCGTTGCCGCTGCTCTGTTCGCCAACGCCGCTGAAGATGCCGGTGATCTCGCCCCCGCCATCGATGGTCAGGTTGGCGCTGGCGACTGCCACGGAACCCGCATCGCCGGAGGCGTGAGCGCCGGTGCTGGTGGCGATCTGGCCGGCATCGGAGATGCGGGTCTGCTCCTGAACCGCAACCTCCACCGCACCGGCGTTGCCGCTGCTCTGTTCGCCAACGCCGCTGAAGATGCCGGTGATCTCGCCCCCGCCATCGATGGTCAGATGGGCGCTGGCGACCTTCACGGTACCCGCATCCCCGGACGACTGATCGGCGGCGCTGGTGGCGATTCGAGACCGGTTGAACAGGCGGATGCCGCCGCCGACTTCGACCACAACGGAACCCGCCGAGCCGGAACCCTGGGTCTGGCTGGTGATGTGGCCGGCGTTATCCATGTGCAGGTCGTTGATCACCGCGACCGCCACCGAACCGGCGGCGCCGGCGTCGCTGCGCCGGGTGTCGAGGGTGCTGCTGCTGATGCCGCCGCCGAGTAGCGTCAGGTCGGCGGCGGAGACCCGTACATTCCCGGCCGATCCCTGGGCATGGGCGTCGCTGCTGATCAACCCCCGGTTGCGCAGCAGGGCTTCGCCGGAGACCTCCACCAGCACCCGGCCGCCGTCGCCGGCGCCTTCGGCCTTGCTGGAGATGCCGGTCCACGCCCCATTCGCGCCGTCGATCAGCAACGACGCAGTGAAGATCTCTACGTCACCCGCGTCGCCGGGTCCTCGGGAGTCGCTGGAGATGACCCCATCCGCCTCCAGGACCAATTCGACGGCGCGAATCGACACTCCCCCGGCCACGCCGGAAGCGGAGGTGTCGCTGGTGATGCGACTGTCGGTCAGGCGCAGCCGCTCGACATCAATGGCCACCTTGCCGGCGTCCCCGGGGCCGCGGGTCTCGCTGCTGATGCGGGCGTCGTCGGTGAGGGTGAGGCTGTCGCGGGCGTTGATGGTCACCACCCCCGCGTCGCCGGCGCTGGCGCCTCCGCTCAGGGCATCGCTGGTGATCAGGGCGTTGCTCATCGCCAGTTGATCGGTGGTGACGAAGATGTCGCCGGCGTTTCCGGACCCCGAGGTGTTGGTGGTGATGGCGCTGTCGTCCAGCTCGATTCGGCGCTCGCCGAGGATGCGCAGGATGCCCGAAGCGCCACTGCCGCTGGTGCTGCTGGTGATGCGGCTATTGTTACCCAGGGTGATGGTGTCGGCGATGGTGACGTCGATTTCGCCCGCGTTGCCGCCGCCCGAACCGCCGGCAGGGGTGGAGTCGCTGGAGAGGGTGGCGGCATCCATGCTCAGGAACTGGCCGGTTACATTCACGGTTCCGGCGCTGCCGCCGCCGGTGGTCTCGCTGGTAACCACGCTGCCCTGCATGCGCACATGCTGGCCGTTGAGAGAGATATCGCCGGCCCGCCCCGGCCCCTCGGTGGTGCTCGATACCCGGCTTGCGCCGCTGATGCCGATATCGCCGCCAAGCAGGCTGATCGACCCGGCATTGCCGGCGGGGGAGGTGACGGCAAGCGCGTCGCTGCTGACCCAGGAACCGCTGTGGATGGAGACGCCGCTGCTGCCTTGCAGGCGAATATTGCCGGCATTCCCCGAGGCGTAGGCGTCGCTGGAGATATAGCTGTCCTGCTCGATCTGGACCTGGCTGGCGCGCATGGAGATGTTGCCGGCGTTACCCTCGGCGAGGGAGTCGCTGCTCACCCAGCCGCCGTTGCTGACGGTGATCCGCTGGGATGCGTCGAGGCGAATACTGCCTGAGTTTCCCGAACCCCAGGTGTCGCTCGAGACATAGCTGAGATCGGATATGCGGATGCGCGGCCCGTTGATCGAGATGTTTCCGGCATCGCCGCTGGCCCTGGTATCACTGCTGATCCAGGCAAGGTCATGGATCATCACCTCGCTGCGCCCCTCCAGCTGGATGTCGCCGGCATCTCCGCTCTCGAAGGTACCGCTCGAAAAGTAGCTGTCCGAAATATCGACGCTGTCTCCATGGATCGCGATCAGGCCGGCATCCCCCTCGTCGAGTGCGTCGGTGGTGATAAAGCTGCCAGTGGCCTGAAAACGCCCATTGACGCGAAAGCCCAGCAGCGATCCCGGGCCGGATCCCATGTTTTCCGCCGCGAAGGAGGAGTCGTTCAGGGTCAGGGTATCGCTCTGCCAGTCGACCCCGCCGCTGGCGATGCCGCCGAGCACCATGTTGTCGTTGAAGATTTCGGAGTCGGTGAGTGTCGCATCCCCGGCGCGCACGATCATCTGGCCGCCGGTGGACTCCTCCAGCCACCCCAGGGACCAATCCAGGGCCGAGCCGAGGATCTCCAGCGAGCCATTGGCGTCAAACGGGAAACTGCCGCTGGGGTCGAAGTCGCGCTGGATGGGGATCTCGCCCGCCCCATTCCCGACCGCCGCCAGCACGGCGTTGGATCCGGCGGTGCTGATCGCCGCGTCGCGGATGGTGATGTCGCCGCCGGCGAGGGTCACCTGGGTATGGCCGGGAAAATCCACATAACTCCCTTCCAGCGTGATATCGCCCACCGCTTCTCCCAGGAAACCGAACGCGGCGGGGGCGTCCGCGGACAGTACGCCGCCGCCGGATGGCGCGGCGTGGAAGCGTTCGCCATTGGCGAAGCCCAAGTAAGGGCCGGTGCTGACATGGAAGGCGGCGGGGAGATCGATCATGGCATCGGGGCCGAAGAAGACCCCCGCAGGGTTCATGAAGAAGAAATCCGCGCCGGCGATCTCCGAGCCAAGGTAGCCGTCGATGTGGGACGGCTTGCCCCCGGTTACCCGACTGATCACGTTGGCGATGGCGCTCGCCCCGGAGTGGGTAAAGGTGGCGCTCTCGCCGGTGCGGACGCTGAATGCGGCGAAGCTGTGGAAGAGGTTGCCCCCGGATTGCACCCCCAGGCTGGAGTCGATCAGGTAGTCGGGTCCGGTCAGCGCCGTCGCGGCTCCCCCCAGCGTGCCGTCGGTGGCGACCCCGCCCCACGCCAGCGGCGCCAGGCACAACAGCCCGCCGATGACCAGCATAAACGCGCTTGTGCCGCCTGAAGTCGGTCTGTTTTCGTTCATGGTTCGGGGTACTTCTCGGGATTGGGCATGCCAGGGGGAGGGCAGGGCTTGTGGCGTTTGTACAACCTTTGCGGTCCGTTCCCATAAATCGTAACGGGCGAGAAAATTTCTGTAAAGCACGGGTTGTTTCAAGATTGCGCTGTGTCGCAGTTATGACCGCGGGACAAAGGCGAGTGTATCGAATTGTGGTGGCTAGCGCCTTTTGAGTGGCGGGTTGGCGTGGATTTTTCCTGAAAAGCGGGAGTGGGTCGGGGTGACGTTCATGCGGTCCCATGCTATTCTTCCGCGATTGTCGGTTGGATTTCGCCGCGTTAGATGCATCCTGTTGGCAAGCGATATCGCTCAACCCCAGCCTGTCTTCAAAGACCCGCAACAGGCCGTTATTACCTTGAATACTCGTCAGCCACTTATCCTCCACTCCCTGAACGATCTGAACGCGATCCTTTTTGACGCCATGAGTGATGGGGTCTTGGTGATGGATCATCAAGGCGTCATCATCGACTGCAACCCCGCCTTTTACGAGCGTCTTGGGTATTATGCCAAGAGTGAGATCGTCGGTCGTGATGTCATCTCGCTGGATACCCCTGAGTTCGCCGCGCGGGTGGAGGAGCGCATCGAGCAGATCACCCGCTGTGGACGATTGACCTTCGAATCGGCCCATGTTCGCAAGGATGGCTCGGTGATGCCGGTCGAGATCAGCGCCCACCTGTTGGGACTGAAAGGGGCGCGGTTTTTTTTTGGCATAGTGCGGGATATCACCGATCGCAAGCGCTTCGAATTGGCCCTGAAGGAAGGCATGGAGGTCTACCGCGCCGCCATCAATACCCCGGCGATAGGGTTCTGGGCGGTCGACGAGAGCGGGCGGATTCATGAGGTCAACGATGCCTATGTCCGCCAGTCCGGCTACTCGCGCGACGAGTTGCTGGAGATGCACATCGCCGATCTGGAGGCCGAGCAGGATGAGGCGGAGATCCGCGAACGCATTCGCCAGATTACCCGCGACGGCTTCGCCCGTTTTCGCACCCGCCATCGCCGCAAGGATGGCAGCCACTGGCCGATAGAGGTCATCGTCTCCCACTCACCGATCCAGGGCGGGCGCTTTTTCGCCTTTTTCGAAGACCTTAGCGCCCAGATCGAACAGGAGCGCAGGCTCCAGCTCGCCGCCCGGGTGTTCGACACCATGGACCAGGCGGTGGTGATCACCGACGGCGACAATCGCATCGTCTCGATCAACCCCGCCGCTGCCCGCATCACCGGCTACAGCCTGGACGAGGTGCGCGGCAAAGACCCCAAGGTCTTCTCTTCGGGGCGTCACGAACGGGCCTTCTACCAGCAGATGTGGCGCACCCTCAGCGCTACCGGCCACTGGGAGGGGGAAATCTGGGACCGGCGCAAGGATGGCAAGGTCTACCCCAAATGGCTGACCCTCAACGCCATCTACGACGCCCGGGGACGCGTCGATCAGTATGTCTCGGTCTTCTCCGACATCACCGAGCGCAAGAAGACGGAAGAGATCATCTGGAGGCAGGCCAACTTCGATCCCCTTACCGGCCTCGCCAACCGCATCCTCTTCCATACCCAACTGGAGCGAGAGCTGGGGCAACGCCAGCGCGGCGGCGGCATGCTCGGCGTGGTCTACATGGACCTGGACGGTTTCAAGGACGTCAACGACACCCTCGGCCACGCCTCCGGCGACCGCCTGCTGATCGCCGTCGCCGCGCGCCTCAAAAGGGTCGCCCGCGACGACGACCTGCTCGCCCGTCTCGGCGGCGACGAATTCGTGGTGCTGGTTAAAGATTTCGCCCACCCCGAACAGATCGGCTCCCTCGCCGAACGCATTCTGAATGCCCTCAAGGAACCGGTATGGCTGCAACAGCGGGAGGTGCGTGTCGGCGCCAGCATCGGCATCGCCCTCTACCCCGAAGACGGCGCCACCTGCGAAGCGCTGATCAAGCACGCCGACCTGGCCATGTATCAGGCCAAGGAGGCGGGCAAGAACGACTTCCGCTTCTTCCATCAGGAGATGAACGCCAAGGCCCAGCATCGCCTCTCCCTCATCCATGACCTCCACCGGGCGGTAGATGACCAAGTCTTCGAACTCTACTACCAGCCCAAGATCCGGCTATCGGACCAGCGCATCGTTGGCATGGAGGCGCTGCTGCGCTGGCCGCTGGAGCAGGGCGGCATGGTCTCGCCAGGGGAGTTCATCCCCTGCGCCGAAGAGACCGGCCTGATCGTCCCCATGGGCAATTGGGTGATCGGCGAAGCGATTCGCCAGACCCGGGAGTGGAACACCCGCTTCGGCTGCCGGCTCATGGTCGCGGTCAACCTTTCGGCGCGCCAGTTTCGCGTGCGCAACCTGCTCGGCGAGGTGCTCGAGATGTTGCGAACCCAACAACTGCCCCCGGATTGCCTGGAGCTGGAGATCACCGAAAGCATCCTCATGGATTCGGTAGAGGAGGCGATTGGCGTCATGGAGTCGATTCGCGAGCGGGGCATCTCCATCGCCATCGACGACTTCGGCACCGGCTACTCCTCCCTCGCCTACCTCAAGCGCTTCCCCCTCAGCACCCTCAAGATCGACCAATCCTTCATCCGCGAACTCACCGAAGACTCGGTAGACGCCGCCATCGTCACCTCCACCATCACCCTCGCCAAGAGCCTGGGTATGGAGGTCTGCGCCGAAGGGGTCGAGAGCGACGAGCAACTGCGCTTTCTCATCGAACGGCAATGCGACAGCGCCCAAGGCTACCACCTCGCCAGACCCATGCCGGCGGCGGCGTTCGAGGCCTATCTGCGACAACGGCGGGGCGCGTTGGCAATGTCATTGAGTTAAGCCATGGTGGCACACCCCATCACGATGCGCCTTGATTCGTTGGGACTTCCGCCCATCTCAGCTGCATAATTGCGGCTCATTTGATGATCCACAAACCGAGCCATGGTATTACAAAGAACACAAACACAAGCTTTGTTTGTTTCTTGAGCAAATTTCCTTCCATGATTTCTCAGGTGCGGATGTCTACCGTTCCCTTGAGCTCCGGGTGATATACATGAAAGTGAGGTAGAGGATGGTCACTGTAACCGTTCACATCCCTCCGAAAAATTCCCTCTCCCGCTGGGAGAGGGCTAGGGTGAGGGATCAAATCAGCCAAGGCGGTGAACGGTTACTGTTCACTTGGCGCAAAATACATACGAATGATTATTCCATAAAACATCGATATGCTGGACATTATGTATTCTGTTGTTTGTTTGACTATAAAGGGGACCTGTTGCTGGAGCGGGTTCAAAGTGCCGCAAAAAAGCCCCTTGCCAAGGGACCGTCGCACCCTAACCAGAAACAAAGTTCCTTTGAATTTTAACGACATACAGAGGTGTGTATCATGAGCCTATTCTCCTCAGAACCGTACGTACGACTTTCACCGTATACGGCTCAAGCATGGCAAACGCCTCTGAATGATGGACGTGATCTACCGGGACAACAGACGAGGGTGGTTAATTCCCCATCACCCGGCAAACCTGAACATTTCGGCGACGCAGGGACTCATCTGAACCAAGGTTCAAATCGAAAGACGTATAGTAGCTCCAGACGTGGTTTTTAGGGGCGCTTGATCAGTGGCTGCCGCTGGGGTAAGAGGTGACGACATCCTCTGCCGTGACGTGATGATCAATCCTGCGTGGTGCGGATGGCCAGTTGTCAAAAGGGGGAACCACGGTTCTGTTTCAATCGCGATGCCTCTGGCCATCGTGATGCACCGTTAACTATGGATGTTTGTTATAGGGTAATGTGTTATCACCCGTGCCAGGTTTTCTACGTTGTATCTAGAGCACAAAACAAGCTCCGTAGTTGGGCCAGACAAACACTCCGAGAATTTCAGTTCGGCAACGAATTTTTCATCCAGGGAAACGTTGATTCGGCCGGCGTTTTTTAGACTTTTGATAATGCAATCTGCCAATTCCGAACCAATACAGTTTCCGCTGAGGGATATGTAGAGGTCGCCAATGGTGAAAGAATTCACACAGGGCGCTATAGATTGGCCTAGCGCAGCATTGACAATCTTGCCGGCAAAGGTCCACCAGGTAAGGCGTCCATCGTCGCCTTCCATGAGCAGGGTGTTTTGGGGGGTGACACCTTCGTATTGTTCTTTGAGTTCTTCAAGCAATGCCTTCCCGCGTTGCGACAACTGAACGGGAGGGGGTTCCTGGCATAGAACGCGGGGAATCGCCTGGCATAATTCGAAGCCCAGCGGCTGCTCTCCACTCAACCATTGGGAACGGCCGTGCAAATCTGTGGGTTCGACGTAAGCCCTGCGGGAACTCCAGTCCAGATGCTTGAGTCGCCAGGTGCGTCCTCCAAGCGTCAGAACAGGGGGGGCGTCGTCCTTGATAGCGAAAGTGGTCTGGTGGACCTCACCAATCTCCTGTTTTCCATGATACACCCGAACCAGCGGCGGGCTGGTGAATACGGACAAGAGTTCCATGAAGTTTTTGCGTCCATAATGGCGTTCACCCGCTTCGCCTATGCCTAGCATGCCCTGGTCGGAGTGAAGGATCCCGCTTTCGATCATGTATTCAATGGATTCACGCATCTGCGTTTCCGTCATTTGCCTCAGGCCAGGAAACCGTCTGTACCACTTCGGCCAGTCCGCAATACCGATGCCTTTCTCCTGCAGCGTCAGCGCCATGATCTGTTGGGCGAAGATGTGCAAGGGCAGGGCGGGGGGCTCGATGGGCTCCACATAACCCTCGGACCATAGCTGCATCAACGCCAATCCTTGCAGGAAGGCCTCGGGTTTGGTCGCCAGGAAGAGGCAGTTGCGTGAGCTGCCGGTGCGGCGTCCGGTGCGCCCGATACGTTGCAGGAACGAGGACACGCTGGCCGGCGCATCGATCTGGATGACCCTGTCCAGATCGCCGACGTCGATGCCCAGTTCCAGCGTACTGGTGGCGACGATTACGCAATTCTCGCCCTGGGCGAAGGCCTGCTCGGCGGCGCGACGCTCCTCCAGGCTCAGGCAGCTATGGGAGACGAAGGTATTGACCTTCAGATTGCGCAGACGCATCGCCAGCTCTTCCACCCGCGAGCGGCTGTCGCAAAAGACCAGGCGTTTCTCGCCCCGGTGCAGGCGGGAGATCACCAGCGCCGCGTTGTCCAGATTACCCACCCAGTCGATCTCCACCTCCGGTTCCACGTTGCCCTCGGCGGGCGGGTTGATGACGCTTCGCGGGCTTGGCCAACCCTCCGCCAGCCAGTCGCAGAGGGCCTGCGGATTGCCGACGGTGGCGGAGAGACCCAGTCGCTGGATCTCGCGTCCGGCGATATGGCTCAACCGTTCCAGCACATACAGCAGGTGCCAGCCCCGGTCGTCGCCGGCGAAGGCATGCACCTCGTCGATAATCACGCAGCGCAGATCGGCGAAGAGTCGCCAATGATCGATGCGGGTGGAGACCAGCATCACCTCCAGCGACTCCGGCGTGGTCAGCAGGATATCCGGCGGATCGCCCGCCATCTTCGCTTTGCGCGAGGGCGAGATATCGCCATGCCAGAGGCCGACGCGGCGGCCCAGCAGACCGGCGTAGTGGGCCAGTCGCGGCTCTAGGTTATTCAGCAGCGCCTTGATGGGGCAGACATAGAGGACGCTCAATCCCCGCCAGTTTTCGGAGAGCATGCGAGAGAGCACGGGAAAGATCGCCGCCTCGGTCTTGCCGCCAGCGGTGGGCGCCAGCAGGATGGCATGCTCACCGCATAGCACCGGTTCGATGGTCGCCTCCTGGAGCGGTCGCAGGGACGCCCAACCCAGGCTGTTGACGATGTGGTGCTGGAGCGCCGGGTGAAGGTGATCGAAGGCTGACATTTGATGGTTTTTTCCCCTCGTTACCAAGCTCCGCTTGGTAACGAGTAACACTACAGATCAAGCTCGATGTCATCGACGCTGTCGGCTGCCTTGGCCGCCCGCTCTACCGGGTTTAGTTCGGAGTCATTGATGGTCAGGGCATAGTGTTGCCGGGGATCGAAGTCCTCGAACTGATCCACGCGGTCCAGCACCTCGCCGATGAGCTTTTTCAGAAAGATGCGCGGGGCGATGCCCACCTTGCCGCCGAGGCTTCCGGTCACGGCCCGGGCGAGGTCAGCGACATAGCCATCGTCCACCCGCCCGCCGATGCGTTCCTCGCCAGCCCCGGCGGCATAGAGATCGCGCACCTTGCGGCCTACCTCTTCCAACGAATCGGTATCGAAGCCGTGCAGCCGAATTTGCACCGCCCGAGGGTTGTCGAAGCGGGCCTCGGTGGCAAAATCCACGGCCAGCCGCTGGGCCAGTGGCGGCAGGCGCTGGACACCCATGGGACCGTCGAAGAAGGGCGGCGTGCCGGTGATCAGCACATAGAGCCCCGGAAAGCGCCCCGCATCCACCTCGTCCATAATCTGGCGCAGGGCGTTCAGGCTCTTGTCCCTTGCGTCGCTGCGCATCCGTTGCAGGGTCTCCACCTCATCAAGCACCAACAGCAGGCCCGGGTGCCCCGAATCCTTCAGGATGGTCAGCACCCCCTGCAGGAAACTCAAGGCCCCGAAATGATCGATGTCACCCTTGATCTTGGCATAGCGTTTCACCGCCGCCGAGATATTGGGTTGCCCCGCCATCCAGGCCAGCAGGCCGTCGGCGATCTCTTCTTCACCTTCCAGCATCGCATGGCGATAAGCGCGTAAAGTGAGGCCGAAGGCCGGTGCGCTCTTCACCACCTCGCCCAAACGGCTTTCCATCAGGGCATCGGTGGCCTTGACCAGGGCCTCCGCATCGTCTGGGTGGGTCTCGCCCTGGGCGATCACGTCTTCCTCCAGGGTGAAGAACCAGGCATCGATGACATTGCGAAAGGCCCCGGAAGACGAGTCCCCGGTGGTCAAGCGCTCCATCAGGCGGCGATAGACCGTCTCCAGGCGGTGCAGCGGGGTCTCCGTCTCCGAGACCTGCACCTCCGCGCAGGCGAAGCCCATGCGATGGGCATGTTCACGCAGCCAACGACAGATGAAGGTCTTGCCGCTGCCGTATTCACCGCGAATCGCCTTGAACTGACTGCCGCCCCGGGCGACCTTTTGCAGCTCCTCGCTGAAGGTGGGCTCAAAGCGGGCAAGCCCCACCGCCAACGCGTCCAGCCCATATTGCGGCACCGTACCCCGGCGCAGGGCATCGATAATGTCTTCCCGGCGCTGCTTGCTGATCAAGTCTTTTGCTCCTGTTCTCTCGTTACCAAGCTCTGCTTGGTAATGCCTGCGCAGCAAGCTCTGCTTGCCGTGTTATCGATATCAACTCAGTATATCAACCGAAACCAGCCCTTCCTGCCCTGTATAATTCCTGGCACTGGAATAGCGCCAATGCTCTGCCGTATCGACATAGCCTCGCTCGACGGGGTTATTGTGGATATATTCCAGCCGTTGCCGAAGCATCGTTTCGTTCGCCATCTCTTCAGGGTGGGTTCCTTCCTGCCAGAGCTGGTATTGGCTTTGCGTCTTGTCCTTGCGTTTGTAGAATGCCAGATGCCGCAAAATGGTCGCAGCCCCACGTTCTTCCAGTAAATCGATGAGCTTCCTTGCCGTAAACGACTTGAATTGTTGAATGCGTCGCGAATGCTCAGAAGCGGTAGCGATAAAATGGACATGATTTTCGAGAATCACAAAGCCATGGAGCCTAAAATCCGTGTTGGTTTGCAGCCAGGTGAAACTATCGAGCAGGATCTGCGCTGATTCTTTCCGTGTAAAAACCGGCTGCCATCCGACGATTGTTGCTGTGTGGAAGTAAGGGTATTGCTCATCGAGGATTCGATAGCGGCTACGGCCCATGGGATCACCTCCATTATCTCATTTCGTTTCTCTCATACCTCTCGTTACCAAGCTCTGCTTGGTAACGAGGTGCAAGCGCCTGTCCAGCAAGCTCTGCTTGCCGTGAAGCGAGTGTCACGCCGGTTTCCTTAACGGCCACGCAGCTGAATGCTTGGGCCAGTCGACAGAGTTTGGTTTATCCGATTAGCTTACGGGTTTTTGCGAGCCACGCCAAGCGGAGCTTGGCGCGCAGGCATTACCAAGCAGAGCTTGGTAACGAGGCGAGTCAGCATCAATCAATCTCGAATTGCGTCTTCAAGGATTCGATATTGAGCCGGACGGTCCTGGAGGCGCGGTCGATGGTGAGTACGGCGTAGCCGTCCACATTCAGGACCTTCTGCGCCCCGGCCAGGAAACCGTTGGCCCGAATGGCCGGGAGGTTCAGCTGCTCGGCGATGGCGGCGGGCATCTGCTGTCCGCCGCCGGCTTGCAGCAGTTGCAGCAATTGGCGTAATTGCTCCTCGCGAATGGTCACCCGCCCGGCGCGCGCCTTCATCTCGGCGTACACCGGCGAGTTCAGCAATGCCTCGATCCAGTCTTGCGGTTCTGCTTCGGCGCTCGGTGCGGCCGGGGGTTGCTCGAACAGGTCCCCCATCTGCCCTTCCTGCTTGGCCTTTTTACCCGATGAGGGTTTGCTCGGCGGGATTACGGTCGGCGCCGGCTTCGACTCCGGCGTCTCGACTTCTTTTTGAAGTCGCCACCAGGAAGGCTCCTGTCGAGGGGCCTCTTGCCAGCCATCTATCACCTCGGTTTCCCCCGCGTTGCGAAACACGCCGAAGGGGATCGCCAGCTCTTGCAGGCTGGCGCCGCCGTGATAGCCCATCTTTTGCTTGCCGTAGCGCACCCGCTCCGACCAGGGTAGCAGTACTCGCTGGCCCGGCAGTACAACCCGCTCGCCCTCCACCAGCACCTCATCCGCCGAGGGCTTTTCGTCGGCACTCCTGAAACGTTCCGCGTCGCCACTGCTCTTGCGATACTTCATGTCGTGATCCAATACGTGCCCATGGTCGCTGGTCAGGATCACCATCCGCCCCGATTCCCGGGCCGCCTCCAGGATGTGGCGCAACAGCGAGATGGATTCCACGCCCCAACGGATGGCGAGTTGGGCGTTGCTGCTCAATTGATCGTCGATGGCGTTGATCACCGCGCCGATCACCCGATGCTCGCTACCGGCGATTAGCTCTCGGACATTGCTGGAGAGTGCGCCGCTGCCCTCCTGTTGCAGATCCGCCTTGTGGAAAAGTCGCGGTGGAAACTTGGTGGAACAGACGCCGCGCAGTCCCGAATGGCCCGAAAAGGCCTTCTTCTCGTCACCACTCCCGCCTTCGCCCAATTTTCCGGCCAATAGGGCGTAACGACTGATGCGGGTGATGGAGGGCAGGGCGGCGATCAGGCACTCCGGTCCTTCGGCGTCACTGCGTTGCAGCTCCACCCAATGGCGGCGCAACAGGTCGTCCGCCAACTCCCGGTAGACCGCCTGACTCATGCCGTCCAGCACCAGCAACAACAACGGGTGTTGCTTCGCCAACGGCGCGATGACTCCGTCCAGGGCCTGCTCCACCGGCCAGATGCCCGCCCCCAGACGATCCCCCCGGGCAATGGCATCCAGCTGGGCGCCCAGCCTTTGATTCATCCCCTCGCGCCGTTCCGTCACCTTCTTCAGCAGCAGGCCATAGGCCTGGCTCACCGCCTCGTGTTCGTCGCCGGCCCAGATTCGGCTGCGCGCCCAATCCACGAAGCCGCCATCGGCAACAAAACCCCGGATCAACTCGGTGACGCCCTTGGATTCCAACGAAACCCGAGTCAGCCAACCGCACAGGCGCACCGCCAGTTCGGCGGCGCCTACCTGATCCTTGCGTACTTCCGCCAATTGATGACGGCGCAAGGCCTCCAGCGCTGCTCCAAGCTCGGCGGTCTTGTCGCGCTTGCCCTTCAGCGCCTGGGCCAACGCCTCAGCGAATCCATTCAGCCGCTGCTCGAAGGCCCCGATCAGCAGATCCGAACGCGCCACCAGCGCCATGGCATCCAGGCTGGCCAGGGCCTGCTCCGCCTGGCCCAGCGCCCCCGCCAGCCTACTGCGTTCACCCTGGCTCAACTGGCGGCGGATGGAATCCCGGGCCCGTTGGCCGAACCCTGCAAGCACCTCCTCGCCGATGGCCGCCCCGCCCAGGTAGCGCTCGCGAAAGGCCCCGCGGGCCTGAAAGATCGCCTGATCCAGTCGCTGCTCCGGGTCGTAGAGCAGGTCGCACGCCAGCCCGATGGAGACCAGCGCCCCGGCATGGCCTTGCCGCCACAACAGCTGGATCAGCGCCGCCGTCTCTCCCAACCGGGGTCCCAACCAGCCATTCAAATGCTCCACCACCGGCTCGGGTGCGGCGGCGGCCCGCTCCGCCGCTCCTGCTTGCAGGGACCAGTTCAGCAGCGACTCCAGATCCACCGCCGGCTCCTGGTAATCGAGCAGCCCGATGGCCAAGGCCCGCCAGGCCTGATCGAAATCCAGCACCTCGCCGAAGCGGATCCGCGAGCGGTAGCGGTCGTGGCAGTCCAACAGGGTCTCGGCGATCCAGCGATACCCCTTGCCGGTGAGACGCGGATCGATCTGCGCCACCCGCAGCAGCTGTTGCAGGGTGCGCCAGGGGCTGATGTGCCTGGGCTCGTTGGCCCACAGCCGGGCCAGCAGATCCTTGGCCATTTGACTGGCGTTGAAGGGGGAGAGGAGCACCAGCCGCCGCGAGCCGCCCTGATGCTCCATCAACTGCTGCTCCACCAACTGCTCCCGCATCGCCAGCTGCGAAGGGCACCAGACCAGCCGCATGGCAATGGCGCCCAGTTGATGGTCCAGCTCGCTCGGTATCAGCGGCTCGTGCCACACCAGCGCGATCCGGTCCGCCGCCGGGTCCTGGTCGAGGATCGCCTGCAACTGGGCCGCCACCGGCCCGGGCGCCACCGCCTCCATTACGACTGGGCCTCGTCCCGGGTCAGGGTGAATTCGATATCCAGGGTCACGCCCCCGCTCAGTTCCTGCTCGATCTCGCCGAGCAGGGCGCGGGCCTGATCCGCGTTCAGCCCCTGCTTGGACTCGCTGCGCAGCACCTTCTTGCCTGGTTGCGGTGGTTTCGGGGCAACGGGCGGTTCCGGCGGCTTGGGTTGCGCCTGGGTCAGGACCGCCGTCGCATCCCGCTGCGCCTGCCTGAGCGCCTCCGCCAGCCGGATCACCAACTCATCCGCCGCCAGCGCGTCGATCACCGCCTTGCGGATCGCCTTGCTCTCCTCGGGATGGCTCTGCCACACGCCTTCCAATAGCGCCCAGTTGTTATCCGCCAGGGCATGGCTCACCCGGTTGGCGGACTGGAGGCTGGCGGCCAGCGCCGGCAGCGAGGTGACGGGTTTTACCGCCGCCAGCGCCCCCGCCAGTTCCGGCCCCTCCAGCTTGGTCAGGGATTCCAGCAGCTCCACCGCCAGTTGGGCATTGCGCAGCCGATTGGCGTCGGCCGGGAGGGCCAGCTTGCGGCACAGGGGTTCCAGCTCGCCCACCAGGCTTCGGCAATCCTCCAGCAGCCCCGATACCTCCTCTCGGACCTTCTTCTGTAGATCGTTCTGATTATTGGCGGTGCGCAGCGGGCTGACCGTAACCCCGAACAGCGCGCCGGCGTTGTCCACCGCCGCCTTCCAGGTCTGGGGCTCGGCCAACTCCTGGCGGATCAACACCAGCTCGTCGCGGATCCCCTTCAGGTTCACATCGTCGAAGGGACCGCCATGCAGGGTGAAGGCATACTGGCCATGCTCGGCGAAGACCAGAATCAACAGATTCCGCACCTCCGTCGGCAACCCCTTGGGCTTGGGCAGGTCCATGGCCCGGCGCAGGGCCGCCGCCGTCAGCCCATCGTCTCCCTCGGCATCCCGCGCAATCTCTCGCGCTAGATGTTGGGGCCAGTCGGGCTTGAAGATGAAGTGGCGCTCGTGCATCTCGCCCAGCTTCAGGGGCTGGGCGATTTGCCGCATCAGCGGGCGCAGCGGGCTCTCCACATCGATGCGCCCGTTCTCCGCGTGAATCGCCCGCCGCAGCTCGGTGAACACCTTGCCCAGATCGGTGATGCGCACCTCGGCCTCGAACTCCGGGTGGTCCGGATACTGAAAGGCCAGCGCCTGCCCCAACAACTGCTCGAAGGCCTTCTGCATGGTGGCGCCCTGGGGCAGCTTGGGGGTGAAGCCGGGTTGCAGCGACATCACCTGGTTCTGCAACAGCCCGTCGTGTTGCAGGCTCCCCTGCTGAGGCGCCGCCACCCCATAGGCCCCGATCAGGTAATCCCGAATCTGCTGGCGCAACTGGCTGCGCTGGTTATCCAGCAGGGTGCGGGCGCTGGCCCGGTCCTGGGGGCTCAAATGGGCGCTGTAACGGTTGTAGCTGTCCTCGCTCTTGAGGATCTCCTGCAACACCACCAGCTTGCCCAGGCCCTTCTGGGCGTTGTCGCTGAAGAAGTAGGGCAGCCAGCACAGGGTCCGGCTCTGGCCGCCCTCGGCCTCGAATTCCCGCACCTTGGCCTGGTCGTCGGTGGGCGAATAGGTGCCGCTGTCGAAGGGAAAATCGACGATCACCTTCCACTCATCGCCCCGCGCCTCGAAAAAGCCGTAATCGCTGATCTCGCGAATGTTCTGGAACACCACCTCCACCCGCCGTCGGGTGCCGCGCCACAGGAACTCATGCTCGATGAAGAGCTGATTGTCGTCGCGAATGCCGAAGGCCTCGAACACCATCTCCCGGATCATGCGACGACGGTTGCCCTCGTTATCGTTGATGCGCGCCTGCTCGATGATGCTCTCGGTATCCACCCCGGAGAGCTGGATGCCGATGGCGGGATTGGCGTCGTCCGAGATCTTGATCTCCCCCACCTGGCCCGCCCACTTGCGGCACTTCTGCAACACGGTCTGGGCCTCGCGGCCCGGGATGGGCGACCGGATGGTGCCGTGGTTCAGCGCCGCCAGCTTGGTGGCGGTGAGCAGCTTGAAGCTCTCCACCTCGGGTACCAGCGCGGCGAGCAGCAGGGTCTTCATCAGCCGCAGGTCGTTGGCGAAGGCCTGACGCGCCGGATCGTCCGCCGCCAGTCCATCGAGGGCCACGGACTCCAGCCTGTGCTCCCCCTCCAGCAGTGGAATCAGCTTGCGCTCCAGCAACAGGCGGGCATTGTCGAAGTGCAGCCGCATCTGCTCCGAAAAGGGCTCCGCCTCCGAGGCGATGACATCGTACAGATCCCCCACCGGGATCACCTTGCCCAGCTCCAGCGTCTCGCGCTGCTCCACCAGCAACAGCAACATCACCTTGAGCGCCGTGCGCTCCCGTTGCAGGGCCGAGGAGAGGGCCACCAGCGCCTGAATCAGGGCCGGACTGAAGGGGTAGAGCTGGCGGAACTGCTGGCGGTCGCCCTGGCTGGTCAGCAGCAGGCTGAAGGCCTCCTCGCGCATCTTCTCGGTCTGGGCGAAGGCCTGGTCGATGGCCGCCCGCGCCGATTCATCCACGGGCCGCAACAGCCGCTTCTCCGCGATCACCGGCAGGTTGCGATCCTCCAGGGTGATGGTGTGGAAGCGTCCCTCCCAGTGCTTCAGGGAATCGCTGAGGATGGTCTGCTGCACCCCGGAATACTGATCCCCCACGAACTCCCGCAGGTCGCGCTGGCGGGCGATGAAGCTCACCAGCGGCAGGGCGCGGGGGATGCCCGTCTCCACCAGCTTCACCACCTTCTGGATCTCGTTATGGATGAAGGCCTGATCCGACAAGCGGCTGGCCAGCCACAGGATCAGCTCATCCAGAAACAGGATCACCCCGTCATAGCCCAGGTCCTTGGCGTGCTGGGTCATCACCCGCAACCCTTCGTCAAACTCCACATAGCCGCCGCCCTCGGCATTGGCCATCTGGCCGTAGGACTTGAACAGGGTTCCCACCAAATCCCCCACCAGCCGACTACGG
>JAABSM010000023.1 GCA_011390365.1 Gammaproteobacteria bacterium | reverse complement strand
GCGACGCCCTAAGGGCTATCCGCTGCTGACTGTACCCCGAGAGGAAGCCGTGTTAGCTCTTTAAATTCAGATGGTTACAGGATCGCTAGCGCTATTAGGGCCAGGCTCGAATTATTTTTCGACCAATATGATCAGAGACAATTCGAGCCGGCCTTCGCTTAGACAATAGGGACCACCCTATCAATATTCATTTCAACTTCAACAAAGGCCGGTTCGGCGATTCAGGCCTGAGCGTCAAGGTTCTTCCGGCGCAATCCACAACCATGTCCATCTCTTCCAGTACCAACCGGCCAATCTGAGGTTCGCAAAGCGGCGGACCAATCATGCAGTCGGTAACCACAGTGCGCTTCCCAATCGTTACTTCCAGCCCCAGTCCCGTCGGTAACCGCTCCTTGCGCTCATCGGCGTAGGTAACGATCACGTTATCGCCCCGCATGAGGCTGAGCTTGTCCGCTTCATCCTCGGGTAACAGGACCATTACCGCACCAGTGTCAACCAGACAGGTTCGCGTGGAAACCGGGATTTCATTTTTGGTGATTTACCCCCGCAGGGTCGCACCGACGTCCACGATCTTCCGAAATTGTGCCTGTACGGTAACCTATCCCATTTACTTTACTAAACCCGTTGATATGTAGGGATTTCCTGGATTCAGGGTAAGGGTCTGGGACGCGGGATTCACCACCAGGTCCATCATCTCCATGGGTACCGCGCCCATCAGGGGTTCGTTTCCGAACACCAGCGCGGAGAGGTCGCAGAAGCGATCACCTAAATGGACCCGTAGCGGCCCGATCATCGGCACCTTTTTTCTCGCCCCGTCCGCCAGCACGACCTCTTGGGTGCTGAACTCTTCGATATCGAAACCGAGTTGGAGGGCGATATGCCCTGGGATCACCATGGACACCGCACCTGTATCCACCATTACGCGCGCATCGATTTTTCGATTGCGTAACGTACTTTCCAGCACAATATCTGTACAGACAAGTCCCATCAGATGCCCTTGGCGTGATCGCCGGTGCGGTGCAATATGGCGCTGGCGAATTTTGTCATGCTCACTGACACCTTTCTCGATGACAGGTAGGAGAAGCTCTAATGGCGTCCTTTTGCACTCCAACCTTGTTTTTCCCATTTTTATCAGGAAAAGGGGCGCGTGTCCAGCCTTTCCGGTGGAGGGGCGTTACCCGCGTATCTTGGCAGTCCCCCATCGCGCGCCGAGCTGCGCTCGGCTGCCCCTGCTACGCCAAAGCGGGTTTGGCCGAGCGCGGCTTGGCGAGCCGAAGGGATGCTCCGAGTTGTCAGGGCGAAGTGGTGATGCCCCAGGTGGCCACCGTCTTCGCCCCAGATACCTTCAGCGGCCCACAGCGCCCGCGAATAGCTCTCCCCCCTATTGGTACGAGGTTTTCTCAGGCGGCCCGGGCCGCGGCCAGTATCGCGTCATGGGTCTCCGGGGGGCGACATGCTAGGCCAGGTCCCGTTCGGTGGCGGCTAGTGCAGCACCCGCTAAATCAGCAATGACACTATTTATTAAAAAAATCAATGCCCTATGCCACGCATTATTCTATAGTCACTTGGCGGGTGCTGCACTAGTTTCCAAGCTCCAGCTTGGGAACCCAGGTCTTGGCGGCTCTGGCTGCCCCCCATATCCAGGCGGCAAGCGAGAGCTTGCAAGACATGCATTCCCAAGGAGGCCTTGGGAACGAGAAAACCGTCAAACCCAAATCCTGTCAATCCTGAGAAATCCTGTTAATCCTGTCTATTAAACGAGTCCCTGTTTCCTACCCCTGCTGAGAGGCCACAATCGCCATGCCCTCGGCAAAGCTATCAAACCCGGCCTTGCTGACGCAGGTGTCAGCCTGGGCGAAGAGGTGTTGGCGGACGCGGGCGGTAAAATCCTCGTAGGTCATGGTTTCGTCCAAGGCTCGCAACGCGCCGCCGCCGACCATGGAGGGGGCGTAGAGGTGGCCGTCGACGTCCAGCAGGCGGTCGCGGTCGGGCATGAGTTGCATGCCTTCGGCCTCGGCCTGCCAGCTGGCGGGGTCGGCGAGGTAGATGAGTTCGTCGTGGCCGTCGAGGACGAGTAGCGCGGGGAAGCGGGGTTGTCTGGCGGTCATGAGTGGGGCCTCATTGTGGGATCAGGTTGGTGAACTGGAAGTTGCGGCCGTCAAAGAGGCCCTTGTCGCTGAGCTTGATCTCGGGGATGACCAGCAGGGCCATGAAGGAGAGAGTCATGAAGGGGGCGCGGAGTTTGCAGCCGAGCTCCTTGGCGCGGCGGTCGAGGGTGGCGTAGCGGGAGGCGGCGATCTCGCCGTCGACGTTGGTCATGATGCCGGCAACCGGCAGGGGCAGCACCCGCACCTTGCCCCCGTCGATGACGGCGATGCCGCCCTTGGCGTCGATCACGGCGTTGACGGCGGCGGCGAGGGAGTCGAAGTCGGCCCCCACGGCGACGATGTTGTGGGAGTCGTGGGCTACACTCGATGCTATGGCCCCGCGCTGGAGACCGAAGTTGCGTACGAAGGCGACGGCGGGGTCGGCGATGGCGTAGCGGTTGTGGACGCAGATGGGCAGTACGTCGTTGTCCGGGTCGGGGATCACCCGGCCCCCTTGGACGCGGGCGGGGAGGATCTTTTCGCGGGTGTAGAGTTCGCCGTCATAGGCCTCGATGACGCGAATCGAGTCGCCCTCGGCGGGCACGAAGAAGTCGTCGGCGTTGACCTGGCGGGCCTCGAAGCGGTTGATCGGCTGGGTTGCCACCGGTTCGAGCAGTACCCGGCCATGATCGACCAGCTTGACACCGTCGAGCCAGGCCCGTTGCACCCGGAAGTTCTTGAGGTCCCGCACCAGCACCCCGTCCATGGCGTCGCCGACCTCCAGCCGGCCCAGGTCGAGGCCGTAGTAGTCCACCGGGTTGAGGCAGGCGCAGCGCAGCGCATCGAAGAGGTCGTGGCCCAGTTCCAGCGCCCGCGCCACCAGTCGGTCGATGTGGCCCTTGACCAGGTCGTCGGGGTGTTTGTCGTCGCTGCACAGCATCACCGCCTCGGGGTATTCGCGGATCAGGGGTTGCAGGGCGTCGAAGTTGCGCGCCGCCGAGCCCTCGCGAATGAGGATCTGCATGCCGGCGGAGAGCTTTTCCCGCGCCTCGTCGAGCAGGTAGCATTCGTGGTCCGTGCCGATGCCGGCCTCGGCGTAGCGGAAGGCCCGGTCGCCGCGCAGACCGGGGGCGTGGCCGTCCACCGGCAGGCCGCGGGCCTTGGCGGCGGCGAGCTTGGCCATCACCTCTTCGTCGCCGGCGAGGACGCCGGGGAAATTCATCATCTCTGACAGATAGCCGACCTGGGGATGGTCGAGCAGCGCCTCGACCTCGGCCACCCCGAGCCGGGCGCCGGCGGTTTCGAAAGGGGTGGCGGGTACGCAGGAGGGGGCGCCGAACTGGATGCGAAAGGGGGTCTGGGCGGCGTTGTCGAGCATGAACCGGACCCCTTCGACGCCGAGCACGTTGGCGATCTCGTGGGGGTCGGAGACGCACCCCAGGGTGCCGTGACGCAGCGCCAGGCGTGCGAATTCGGTTGGCACCAGCATCGAGCTTTCGATATGGACATGGGCGTCGACGAAGCCGGGGATGAGGTAGGGCAGGTCCGGGTTCTCGCCCCCTTCGGCGTAAAATCCCGTAATCACGCCATCCTTCCAGTTGAGCTGGCCGCTCTCGATGCGCCGTTCCTTGATACGCACGATGTTGGCTTGCAGGTTGCCGCTGTTGTGACTGCCGTGTTGGCTCATGAAGATCACCTGGGGTTGGACATCTTTTTGGGTACGGCGGGGCGCTAATCGCTTTTTTGGCGATGGGTTGGCCGCCTGGCGTGGCAAACAAGCCGCTATCGCGGTTGTGGCGACCGCGGCTCCGCGCCCAGCGGCGGCCTTGCCCTGCACCTGGAACGCGTATGGCGTCCGCTACCGCTACATTACCCCAGGATGGCCGGTTGTCGCCACCGGAACGGGGCGATTTGGGAGGGATTTCCCAACGATGTTTCCGCGCACCGTAACGCACCATCTTCGTAGCTGGATTCTGGGCAATGGTGCGTTACTGAGTTCCCGGCCCTTTCGCCGCAAGCTATTGAAGGGCTGGTGGAGATTCTCGGGAACGCGCCAACAGAAGAGAAATACATTCTCTTTATTTCTCCAATATTACACCACTTATGTTACCAACGGATCATGCATAGCGATCGATCAGCCGACGCGCCCGATTCAGTTCCCGTTGCCAGGCGGCATCGCCGTCGATGGCGGGGGGCGGGCTTACGTCGAGGGAGGTGACCGCGCCCAGCACCGCCGAGCCCCGCGAGGGGCGCAGGGTGGCGAGGCGTTCGCGGCGGGCGCCGTATTCCCGCTCCAGCAGGGTGATCGAGGCCTCGTTGAGGCGCACGCCGTAGCGGCCCACCAGGGTGGCGGCGAGCAGCTCGGCGGCGCGCCCCAGATCCTCGCGCACCTCGGCGACGATGGCCGCGCCCCAGCCGGCCTTGGTATGGGCGCTGAGGGTGGGTTCGATGGCCGCCAGGTTGGCGGCGTTGGCGTTGTTGATGGCGCGCTGGATGTCGGGACGGGATAGGTCGATATGTTCGCTGAGGGCGGAGGCCAGGGCGATGGTGAGGGTCTTGGCGTCGTCGGCGGTGAAGCGTTCCCGGTAGCCGCGATTCTCGCGCACCAGCCGCTGTTCGACGCTGTTGATGCCCTCCTTTCTGACATACTCGTGAAGCCAGTCGGCCAGCTTCAGCTTGGCCTCGTCATCAAGGCTGATTTGATGGTCCTCGATACGCAGACCGCCGGTGTCGTCGTCCTGGCCGAGGGTGCGCTCGCCTGGCCCGATCAGCTGATTCCACCTGTCGATGGTACGCAGGAACAGGGCGTGGCGCTGGCCGGCGTGGTTGAAGGCACGACGCATGCCCGCCACCAGGCGCAGGGTCGATTGGAGCAGCGCCACGCAGCGCCTGAGTTCGCGACGCTTCTCCAGCGCCCCGCCGGCTACCTGCTGGGCCAACCGCTCGCTGTAGCCGTTCACCGCACGCACCCCCCGCAAGGCGACTTGCAGCAGATCCTCGCCCTGATAGCCGCGCCCGGACACGCTCACCGCGTCACTGGTGTTGAGCAGGGCGATCAGGGCCTTGAGGCGGCTGTAGCCGGTCAGCTTGGAGATGCGGTAGCGGTTGCGCCGCTCCTCCAGCTGGTCGGTGGCGCGGGCCAGCTCCCAGCGCCCGCGGTAGGTGAAACTCAGCACCGTGATGCGCCGCCCGACCAAAAGCTCGAACACCAGGATGAACATCTCCTCGACATCGAGCAGGGTCATCAGGTCTTCGTTGTCCTGCTCCACCGCGGCAAGGATGCGCTCGACGAAGTTGTCGTCCCTGGGCACCCCCTGCTCCTGATCGTGGAGGCGGCCCGCAAGCCGGTCGGCGAGCGCCGCCGCGGCGACGGGGGCGCACTCCTGGACCTCGGCCACCGCCTCGCGCGCCCGCTCGCTGATCGCCGCGACCTCTTCGCGCACGCGGCTGAACATGCCGTTGCGGCGAAACATCTCGATACGTGCCGCGGCCCGCGCCAGCTCGGCGTCGCCGGTGAGCTGCTCCACCGCCAGCAACACCGAGGCGCTATCGAGATCGACCCGGCGCAGCAGCATCTCGCCCGCCTCGTAGCGCCGAGCGACCGGGTCGAGGGTCTCCAGGTAGAGGTCGCGACAGCTGGCGATCAGATCCGGCAGCAGATCGGTGGCCTGAAGCAGGTGGTCTCGCGCCTGCTTCTTGCGCTTGCCGTAGGTCGCCTGGGTCACCACCCGCGTCACCAGGCCAATCACCGCGAAGATCACGGTATAGGCGACGAAGAAGATGAGGCTTTCGCTGGGGGCGGTCTTTCCGAAGCCCAGATAGTAGCCGAGCCAGGCGGCGATAAGGGTGGCCGGGCCGGCGGTCCAGGCCAGCTCCAGCAGGGTAAAGTGCCAGGGCACGGCATTCACCGCCCCCGTCACCCGATCGAGGAACTCGTTGCCGCGACGCTCCAGCCCTACCGCCGAAGGCTGCGCGTCACGCGCCCCGCTGGTGTACTCATCTTGCTTGCTGCTCATGTCTCCGCGGGCAGTCGTTGCAGGGCGCCGAAGCCCTCACCCTGATGAACGGTCAGTTGCGCGAAGGGGATCACCCAACCCTGGCGATTACAGGCATCGACGCAACCCCGTTGAATGGCGCGGGCGATACCGAAGTAATCTTCCGCCGCCGCCCCCCTCATGGTAGCAAAGATCTGATAGTCGAGAGAGTTGGCCCCCGCCTCGCGAAACTCCAGCAGCAGATCGAACAGGTGCTTCTGGAATCCGCGCCGCTCGAACTCCCGCTCGATCCCCTCGCGCAGCCGCACCGGCGCCTCATCGAGGCAGATCGCCTGGTGACGATAGTCGATACCGAAGACCACCGATACGCCGAACAGCTTGCGCGACAGGTTACGTACGCCCATGGCGAGAAAGTCGGCGGTGGCGACGCGCTGGATACTGGCGGCGATGCGCAGGTCGACGAACTCCACGGTCTGGCGCTTGACCAGCGCCAGACGGCCATCCTCCAGCAACAGGTACTCTCCGGGGCGGCAAGGAAACCAGGGCTCCTGGGGGGCGCAACGAGAGATCAACCCGTCGACCTGATCGATGGGCAGATGAATCGACCCTTCGAGATCCGGGTTGTCCAGGGTCACATAGGCATGCATGCGTCTCACCAGCATCGGCACACCGTTGTAGATCACCCGCTCGCCGACCCGGATCGCGCCCAGATCGAGAAGCAGGCGGATCTCGTCGATGTATTTGGGCAAGGCGCCGCGCAACCCGACCAGCAGCGCGAACAACACCAGCAACGCCAGCGCCAGCATCAGCAAATCACCGCGCAGATAGAATACCGCCAGGATGGAGAAGGCGATCAGCACCACGCTACTGAAACGTACGCCATAGGCGAGCAACCTTTCCCAACGGGTCTGC
The DNA here is from genome assembly GCA_011390365.1 of Gammaproteobacteria bacterium. Classification (GTDB taxonomy): domain Bacteria; phylum Pseudomonadota; class Gammaproteobacteria; order Chromatiales; family Chromatiaceae; genus SLIM01. Next base: position 41,249 of record JAABSM010000023.1, on the reverse strand, counting down.
TCCTGATCCTCCTTGCCCCGCGTATAAAGGCGCAACAATAGAGAGTAGATCAGCCGCCCCAGCATCCACACCAGGATCGCCGAGCTCAGGGCCAGCAGCAGCGTCAATCCCCGGCCCTGGAAAAACTCGCTGGAGGAGCGCTTGATGCTCTCCCAGGCGGAAAGGTTCTCGCCCCGGAGGCTGGCGATCTGCACATTGATGATCTCCATGCGCGCCGATACGTCGCTATGACGTTGCCGCCACTCGCCGAGCAACAGATTGACCCGCTCCTTCACCGCTTCCGGCGGCGCGCTGGCCAACAGCTCGCTCAGGTTATTCAGCGCCTTGTCGATCACCCTGAGCTTGCCCTGTTCACGCTGCAATTCGGAACGCAGTTGCTCGATGCGGCGGGGCTTCTCCGTGAGATCCCGCAATCCCGCCAGTAACGGCCGGGTGACCTGTTCCAGCTCCTGCCTCCAGTTGAACTCGGCGGGGGGCGCGTCGGAGAGGGCATTCAGATCTATGCCGCCGATCGCCAATTGCTCGAATGAGGTATTGAGCTTTTGGAGGGTGTTGGGGATCTCGGCCAACTGTTTATCGATGACCTGACGCTCTTCATCATCCAGCTTGCTCTTCAGCTGCTTCCTTAGGGACTCGGCTTCGGCGCGTTTCTCCGCCGCCAGGGCGCGAATCTCGGTCAGGCGCGCGATCACCTGGGCGGTTTCGTCTTCCGCGCTGAGCAGGTCGGCGCCGTTAGACTCCTGGGCGAAGGCGACACCGGCGCATGGCAGCCAGAGCGCCAGTGACAGTAAAAAAACAGGGCCGAAGGGTTTTGTCGTCGCGTCCGTCAGGTGGTTCATGATTCCAATCACCTCTGGTTTCCGCAAAATGGGGGATCAGTCAAAAAGGGCGTTTTCGATACAGGCGCACAGGGCATGCACGAAGACGATATGCAGCTCCTGAATGGTGTTGACGCTGTCGCCGGGGGCGAGGATCACATAATCGGCGAGGGCGGCGGCGCGACCGCCATCCCGCCCGGAAAGAAGCAGCGAGGGGATGCCCCGTTCACGGCAGGCCTCCAGCGCACGCAGGATATTGGGGGAGCTGCCGGAGGTGGAGATCGCGACCAGCATGTCGCGGGCCTCCATGCGCCCCATCACCTGGCGATGAAAGATCCACTCGAAGCCGTAGTCGTTGGCCACCGCGGTGAGCAGCGAGGTGTCCACGGTCATCGCCTCGGCGGGCAGGGGTCCGCGCTCCCGCTCCAGCCGACACACCAGCTCCGCCGCCAGGTGCTGGGCGTCGGCGGCGGATCCGCCGTTGCCGGCGACGTAGAGACGCCCGCCCTCGCGGTAGACCGCCAGCACCCGCTCGACGGCGGCATCGAAGTTGCGCGACTGCGCGGCGTCTTCGATGAAGGCCTGCTTGGCGGCGATGGCGTCGAGCATGGCCCGTTTCAACAGTTCAGCATGTTTCAAGACGGCGGATCCTCTTCTTCCAGGATTTGGCGGGCGATGCGGACGTTCTCCCGCAGGTGGTCCGGGTTGATGGTTCCGACAATGATACTGGAAACGCCGGGCTGGGCGTAGACGTGGCGCAAAGATGGCTCGGCCCCAGCCACGGCGGCGTGACCGCTGTCAAGGGCCTTCTTGATCAACACCCCCTTGCCCCGTTCGGCGGCCCGCGCCATCACCGGGGATTCTTCGTGATACCCCAGATTGCAGGTCACCATCACCAAATCCAGCCGCTCCAGGGCCAGCAGCCCCCCCTCCGCCGTCTTGCCCGACAGCCCATGGGCGCGGATCTTGCCCTGTTGCTTGAGGTGCTCCAGGGCGTCCGTCACCCCTTCGTGGCGCAGGATGCGGGTATCGTCGCCATCGCTGTGGATCAGCACGGCATCGAGGTAATCGCGTCGCAACAGGCGCAGACTCTCCTCGACCCCGCGCAGGGTTCCCTGGTAGGAGAAATCGAAACGGGAGCGGCCGTCGGCGAACCACTCGCCGGTCTTGCTGACGATAACCCAATCCTGCCTGGGGCCGGGCAGGAGTCGCCCCAGTCGCTCCAGGCTGGCGCCGTATGCGGGGGCGGTATCGAGCAGGTTGACGCCCAGCTCGCGGGCCAGCGACAGCAGCCGTACCACCTCGCGATCGCCGGGCAGATTGAAACCGGCGGGGTATTTCACCCCCTGGTTGCGGCCGATCTTGACGGTACCCAACCCCAGCGCCGAGACCCAGGGGCCGTTGACACCGAGACGCCGAAAGAGGGGATCGATCATGGCCGGCCCCACCAGGGGACGCCCTGCGACGGCGGATGATCGGCACAGGTCGGCATGGCCCGCCCGGCGGGCAGCACGCCCTGCCGTTGCAACAACTCCAGCACCTCGTCCCCCAGCGCCGGGGCCAATACCAGCTTGGTGGGCCAGACCGTGATCACGGGCCCCGCGGCATGCACCGCGATACCGTCCGGTCGACGTCCGCCGGCGGTGGCGGCCTCGGCGCGATCGATGCGGTGGGTGCGCCAGCCGCGGGTGTCCAGATGGCGCCACGGCAGGGCATCGGCCAACTCGGCGGCGGCGAAACGGATCTGCTCCCGGGGCGAGCGCTGTACACCGCTCTCCGCCAAGGCGCCGCCGAGATACCAGACCCGGCCCTGCTCACCGGGGTGACTGGTGAGGGTGAAGCGCGGCAATGGTCCGGAACCCAGACAGTGCCCGAAGAGGGGCGGCAGATCCCCCTCCACCGCCACCATGTGCAGCGGTCGAAGCTGCATTTGTGGCTGGGCGAGGCCGATTCGGCTCAACAGCTCGGGGTTGCCGGCGCCGGCGGCGAAGATGGCGCGGCGCGCCCGCCACGGGCCGCTCGAAGACGCAACCTCGACGCCGTCGCCATGCGGGCGGATGCGCCAATCACCCTCCAGCCGCCCCAGCGAGGAGTCGCCCTGGCGGGCGAGGGAGGCGACCAGCGAGGGGACGTCGAGCACCGTCTCGTTGAGGCGGTAGAGGTTGCCGCGAAAGCCGGGATGATCGAAGGGGGTTGGGCGCCGACCGGGCGCCAGCGCCTCCAGCACCCCATGCAGGGCCTTGCTGGAGAAAAAGCCGGCGATGCGCGAGGCGAGCTGGCCGCTGGTCCACAGATACTGGTGATCGGCGAGGGGCCGCACGTCGCTCAAATCCAGCTCACCGCGGCCTTCAAGGCAGCGTTGCCAGCGCCCTGGCATGGCGGCGACGGTGCGGGAGACGCCGTTGACAATGCCGTCGAGGGCGTATTTCACGCCGCCATGGAGGATCCCCTGGGCGGCCAGGGTCTGGCCGCCGCCTAGCGCCCCGGTCTCGAACAGACGACAGGTGTAGCCCTGGCGGCGCAAGCGCGCCAGCAACCAGAGTCCCGCGATACCGCCGCCGAAGAGGACGACATCCAGCTCCTCCCGCGGCACTCAATTCGCCCCTGACTTTACCGCCCGCGGTTCAAGCGAATCCCGTGCACCTGTTTTCTCGCCGCGGCGAATGTCGGCGACGATCCGGCTGGTGGAGCAGCCATCCACATAGCGCATTACACGCACCTCGCCGCCAGCGGCGCGCACGCAATCGCCGCCGGGGATGCGGTCCGGGTGATTGTCACCGCCCTTGACCAGAAAATCGGGGGCCAGGCGACAGATCAGCCGCTCGGGGGTCGCCTCGGAGAAGGGCACCACCCAATCCACGCAGCCGAGGGCGACCAGCACCGCCATGCGGTTCTCCAGGGTGTTGACGGGACGATCCGGCCCCTTCAGTCGTCGCACCGTGTCGTCGCTATTGACCGCCACCACCAGCCGGTCGCCCAGCCGCGAGGCCTGTTCCAGGTAGCCGACATGGCCGGCATGGAGGATGTCGAAACAGCCGTTGGTGAAGACGATGGTCTCGCCCCGCGCCCGCGCCGCTTCCAGGGCGAACACCAGCTCCTCCTCGTCGATCAGGCCGCGGTGGATCGCCTCGTGTTCGAGCAGCGCGTTGCGGATCTCCTCCAGGCTCGCCGAGGCGGTACCCAGCTTGCCCACCACCACGCCGGCGGCGACGTTGGCGAGATGGGTGGCGGCCTCCAGCGGCAGGCCGCCGGCGAGCGCGGTGGCGAGCACCGAGATCACCGTATCGCCGGCGCCGGTGACGTCGAAGACCTCGCGGGCGTGGGCGGGCAGGTGGCGGGGCGGCTTGCCCCGCTCGATCAGGGTCATGCCCTTCTCCCCGCGGGTCACCAACAACGCCTCCAGCTCCAGACGATCGAGCAGCCCCATCGCCCGCTCGACGATCTCCCCGTCACTGGCGCAGTGGCCCACCACCGCCTCGAACTCGCCCAGATTGGGGGTGAGCAGGGTCGCGCCCCGGTAACGATCGAAATCGGTCCCCTTGGGGTCCGCCAGCACCGGCTTGCCAAGGCGGCGGGCGATATCGATATAGCTGCGAATGTCGCGCAGGGTACCCTTGGCGTAGTCCGAGAGGATCAGCAGGTCGCAATCCCCCAGCAGACCCTCGAACTCCCCCTGGCGGCCCCCCTCGGGATAGGCGGGAAAGCCGTCCTCGAAGTCGATGCGCACCAAGTGTTGATGGCGGGAGACCACCCGCAGCTTGGTGATGGTGGTACATTCGGAGAGGGCGGAGATGTGGCGCTCGACCCGATTTTCGGCGAAGATCCGCTCCAGCTCCGCCGCCGCCTCGTCCTTGCCCACTACCCCGAACAGCGCCGCGCAGCCGCCCAGGGCGCTGATGTTGAGGGCGACGTTGCCGGCCCCGCCGGCGCGATACTCCTCGCTCTCCACCCGTACCACCGGTACCGGCGCCTCGGGCGAGATACGCGATGCATCGCCGTGCCAGTAGCGATCGAGCATGACGTCCCCCGCCACCAGTATGCGAACATTGCTGAAATCGGGTATTTCGGAGAGCATCGGTAGGCGGGACCCCGGTTTTCGCTTGGGTGAATCGACGGATGGACTGCGGAGGCCCCGCGTTGTAGAGACCTGGCGCACAGGACGCCCAATTATAACCGATTATGGCGAAAATACGGCACACGACTTGTCCCTGGACAAAGCCGGCGTATTTCAGGCTCCGCGGCTTCGTCCTGATCAAGAAATGGACAGGATTAACGGGATTTGCAGGATGGCCGGGATTTTCTTGTGTGGGGGAGCGTAGAGAGAGTCAGCACTACCAAGCGGCCCATTACCCCTAACCCCTAACCCCTAACCCCTAACCCCAAAAACGTGCAATGTCGACCTTCATGGCCGTTAGGGTAGAATACCCCCGCAACGTCCATCCGCAATCCCGTGAATCGCTCCATGCTCTACCTCTACCAAAGCAACCGACTCGAAGTACTGGCGAAGATCCTCGCCGCGCAATTGGCCAGCGAACCGCCGCCGCCGCTGGTGGCGGAGCGGCTGGTGGCGCCCCATCAGGGCATGGCGCGTTGGCTGGCGTTGCGACTGGCGGAGGAGAACGGGATCTGCGCCGATGTGGATTTCGCCCTGCCCGCCGGCTTCATCTGGCGGGTGCTCGGGGGCCTGGTGGAGGCGCGCCCGGAGGACAACCGCTTCGACCCGAATATCCTGATCTGGTCGATCCTGCGCCACCTGCCGGATTACGCGACCCATCCCGACTTCGCCGAGGTCGGCCATTACCTCGAACAGGGCTCGCCGCGCAACCACTATCAGCTGGCCCAGCGCCTGGCGCGGGTCCTGGACCGTTATCTGGTCTATCGCCCCGACTGGATCCAGCGCTGGGAGGCGGGGCGTCCCGCCACCGACGGCGACGCCTGGCAGGCGGAGCTATGGCGGGCCATCGCCGGCGCCGAGCCCCATCATTGGGTGCGCCTGGGGGAGCGGCTCAAGCAGGCGGTCGAGACCGGCAACCCGCCAGCCCTGCCGCGACGCATCTCCCTGTTCGGCGTGAGCAACCTCTCCCCCGGTTACCTGGAGATCGTCGAGCTGCTCTCCCGGGTGACCGATATCCACCTCTACCTGCTTAACCCGTCCGAGGGCTACTGGGGGGATCTCGCGAAGGCAGGGCAACATCGCGAAGAGGTCGCGGATGCCGACGAAGACGCCCCCTATCCCGAGCCCGGCAACCCCCTGCTCGCCTCGCTAGGCAAGCAGGGACAACAGCTCGTGACCGCCACCGCCGCCATGAATCCGGCGGACGGGGCGGACTCCTTCATTCCCAATCCGCGCGGCGACCTGCTGGGCCGCTTGCAGAACGACATCCTCCACCTTCGGGATGGCCGCGACCCGCCCCTCCCCTTCCCGGAAGGAGACGACTCGCTGCGGGTCCACTCCTGCCATGGCCCGATGCGCGAGGTGGAGGTGCTCTACGACCAGCTGCTCGATCTGTTCGAGCGCCACCCCGAGCTGCAACCGGACCAGGTGATGGTGATGACCCCTGACATGGATCGCTACGCGCCGCTGATCGAGGCGGTCTTCGACGAACCCGGCGATCGCCCGCCCATCCCCTACAGTCTCGCCGATCGCCCCCCGGACCAGTCCGCCGCGATGATCGACACCTTTTTCCGCCTCTTCGAGCTACCCCGCCGACGCTTCGCCCTGGACAAGGCCGTCGAGATCCTGGAGACGCCGGCGGTGGCGCGCCGTTTCGGGCTCGACGAGGAGAGCCTGCCGCGGGCGATCCGCTGGCTCCATGACGCCGGCATTCGCTGGGGCAGGGATGCCGAACACCGCCGCCGCCTGGGACTGCCGCCCGAGCATCGCAACAGCTGGCGCGCCGGGCTGGAACGGATGCTGCTCGGCTACGCCATGGCCGACGACGGCCCGCGGCTGTTCGCAGGGATTCGCCCCTATGACGAGGTGGAAGGCGCCAGCGGGGCGCTGCTCGGCGGCCTGCTCTCGTTCAGCGAGGCGATCTTCGAACTGGAGACGCTCACCGAAACGGAAACGACGCCCGAGCGCTGGCTCGCCATCCTGCTCCAGCGCATCGACCGATTCTTCGCCCCCGACCCCAGCGACGACAACGAGACGCAACAGCTTCAAGCCCTGCGCGACGCCCTCGAGAGCTGGCGCGACCAGACCCGGCTCGCCGGCTATCACCGCCCCTGCGCGCTGGAGATGCTGCTGCCCCATCTGCGCGGCCAGATCGAGGGCAACCCCGGTAATCGCCGTTTTCTCGCCGGCGGCGTCACCTTTTGCGCCCTCACCCCGAACCGCATGTTGCCGGCGGAGGTGATCGGCCTGCTCGGCATGAACGACGACCGCTTCCCCCGCGACGAACACCCGCCCGGCTTCGACCTGCTGACCAGACATTGGCGCTTCGGCGACCGCTCGGCGCGGCTGGAGGATCGCTACCTCTTTCTGGAGACCCTGATCTCGGCCCGTCGCGGCCTGCTGATCACCTACACCGGTCAGGATATCCGCGACAACACCTCGCGCCCGCCCTCGGTGGTCATCAGCGAACTACTGGATTACCTGGACGGCTGTTACCTCGTCGACGACAAGCACAAGGCGCGGGATCGGCTGGTCATCCAACACCCCCTGCAACCCTTCTCAGTCCGTTATTTCAACGATGAAGCGGGCCTCTTCAGCTACTCCCCGAGCCTGCGCCAGGCCGCCGCCCATAGTCGGGGCGAGCCGCCGAAACCGCTCTTCAGCCAGCCGTTACCCGACCCGGAACCCATCGATGACTGGCTGCGCATCGACCTGAGAGAACTCGCCTGGTTCATCGCCAACCCGGCGCGCTGGTTCGTCACCCGCCGCCTGGGCCTGGCCAGCCCGGGCGCCCAGGGGCAACTGGAGTCGCGGGAACCGATCCAGCTCGACCGCTTCGACGCCCTGGATCTGGACCGACGGCTGGTGACCAAACACCTCCAGGGCTGGCCCATGGCGCGGATCGCCGCCGCCGAAGAGGCGGCCCAGACCCTCCCCCACGGCACCTGGGGCCGAATGCTGCTGGAGGAGTCCGCGCAACAGGCCGAGCGCTTCGTCGCCGAGCTGGAGGGCGAGGCGTTGGACGACACCCTGCCCCCGCTGCCCTTCGATTTCCGCCATGGCGAGGTCCACCTGACCGACACATTGCACGGCTTCGGCCAACACGGCATCACCGAGATCGCCATCAACGCCCCCTGGTACAACCAGGAGCTGGAGCTATGGCTGCGCCATCTGATCCTCAACCGCTTCGGCCCGGCGATGTTGGACAAGGGCAGCCGCATCATCCACCCCGAGGGCGTTTTCTCCCTGACCCCGGTCGAAAGACCGGATGAACACCTGAACCAACTGCTCGCCCTCTACCGCCAGGCCCTCAATGCCCCGCCCCCCTTTCCGCCCAAGAGCGCCCGCGCCTATATTCTGAAGCAGCGGCAGGGAAAGCCGCTGGAGACATGCCTGGCCGCCGCCCGCCAGAGCTGGCTCGGCAACGACTTCTATCCCGGCGAGTACTTTCAGAAGCCCTGTTTCGGCCAGCTCTATCCCCCCGACCTTGCCCGGGATGAGGCCTTCTTCGACGAGACCTTCATGGAGGTCGCCGACCAGGTATGGGGCGCCCTCTACCGACACGTCATGGAGTAGCAGATGTCATCGCCACCACTTCTCAGCGTCATCGAGACCGGCGGCTACGCCCACCTCGTCCCCATCTACCGCAAACTCGGCTTCAGCGTCGAGTTGATGCCGTCGGTGCGCAAGGCCCAATCCTGGCTGAAGCGTCATCAGCCGGCGGTGGTCGTCGCCGAATTCAGCTTCGACCCCGGCTTTCGCGACCGCATGAGCAACCTCGAATCCCTGCTCGCCAGCCTGCACAAAAGCAACCCCGAGGCGCGGGTGGTGGTGTTGATCGAAAAGGAACACCTGCCGCGGCTGGAGGGGGTCAAGGCCCGCTACCCCATCCACGAGGTGCTGACCTTTCCCATCGATGGCGAGAAATTGGAGCAGATTCTGGCGGATATCTAATACAGCCGCGCCAGGGTTTTCACCAGATCTTTCACCAAGGCACGGAGATCACCGAGGCGGATTTCGGCCTTGAATATCATCGAGATAAGCCATCGTGGCATTTTCCGGGAATGATGCGCCTCATTTCGGGGTACACCGACCGTTTTTGGTTCCGCATAGATGTGCCGTCGACCGAGCGACAAGGCTTTTGATTCGGCGCATCCTATGCCGGCCCAACGATTTCCGACCTGCTCCGGAGTCAGGCGCATCAAGAGTGGGAACCTGACGTGCCGCTAACGGAATGACAGGGTATACGCCTTGGCGTGTGAAGGGCTATCGTACAGGCCCAGGGCTGTACTCCAAACAGATGCCGCCTCTATAACGGTGCGGACGGGGCTGCAAGCCCCATCCGGCAAGTGGGGATTGCGGGCTTGGCAATACCGCCTGGACATACGCGCGGCGGTACCCATCACAACTGCATGAGCCAATAGCCGATAAAACCGGCCCAGCTCAGGCCCAACAGCAGCCAGGGCAGCCAAGGGATACGGTAGCGGACCACCTCGACGACCTCCCCTTGATCACCCTGTGTCTGATTCTCTCGTCGCTTGCGCTGCTTGTCCTGTTCGCGCGCCTTGGCCTTCTGCTGTTTCTTGTATTGATTGATGCCCTTTTCGATACCCTGGGCGATGAGGCGGGTCTGGGCCTTGGTCTGACCCGGGCGCTGGTTGGCGCGGGCGATGGCGTCCGCCTGCTGACGGGTTTCGGGGGAGATGGGTTCGGTACGTCGACTCATGGTGGAAAGCAGCATAACAAAAAAGACCGCGAGGGGATCGCGGCCTTAAACCAAGGGAGGAGATGAACCCGGTAAGGCGGGGCAAAATGCCCGCCTTGGCCGTTGCCAAGTTACGGCGTCATTGCACCACCGTGACGACGTTCTGGCATTGATATCGCGCAATGGCGATCCGATGCCGGTCAGGCCTCCAGGTGGGCCTTGATCTTCTGCATCGCCCGCTTCTCGATCTGACGGATACGCTCGGCGGAGACGCCGTAGCGATCGGCCAGTTCGTGCAGGGTCAGTTTCTTCTCCGAGAGCCAGCGGCACTCGATGATGTCGCGGCTGCGCGCGTCGAGTTCGTCCATGGCCAGGAACAGGTTGTCCTTGTCGTTCTGTTCACCGTCCTCGCGCTCCAGGTTGGCCGCCGGCTCCATGCGGGTGTCGGCGAGGTAGGCGGAGGGGGCGACGGACACCCGGTCGTCGTCATCGGTGTAGCCGTCGAAGGCGACATCGGAATTGTTCAGCCGCGACTCCATCTCCAGCACCGTCTCTGGCTTGACCCCAAGGTCTCTGGCGACGCCCTGGACCTCTTCGTGGGTGAACCAGCCGAGGCGCTTCTTGGAGCTGCGCAGGTTGAAGAACAGCTTGCGCTGGGCCTTGGTGGTGGCCACCTTGACGATGCGCCAGTTGCGCAGCACATATTCGTGGATTTCGGCCTTGATCCAGTGTACGGCGAAGGAGACCAGACGCACGCCCATGTCGGGGTCGAAACGGCGCACCGCCTTCATCAGTCCGACGGTGCCTTCCTGGATCAGGTCCGGCAGCGGCAGGCCGTAACCGGAGTAACCCCGGGCGATGCGGATGACGAAGCGCAGATGCGCCATGACCAGGCCGCGGGCGGCCTCCAGGTCGTTATCGTCGCGCAGGCGGGTGGCCAGGCTCTTTTCCTGTTCGAGGGTCAACATCGGCAACTGATAGGCCGCGCTGATGTAGGACTCGATATCCCCGGTAGGAAGCGTCATTGAAAGTGCGAGTTCTTTACCCATGGTCTGCATCCTATACTTGAGTTGTTTACTTGGTCTTTATCCTAGCACTACGCTCGGATATTGCCAAGCGATTTTTTGAAAGTGTCTAATTGGACCTTGAACGGAGGAAAAGTTCCTGAGACAAAAAATCGCGGGCAAAAAAAAGGGGCGCCGTAGCGCCCCAAACAGAGAGGGGGTTCATCCATGATGTTCGGTCATCCCTGAAACCGTTACATGGCGTTATGCGGCCCCGCGGGAGCCCACGAACTCGGGGTAGGCCTCCAGCCCGCACTCGCCGATATCCACGCCTTCGTACTCCTCTTCTTCGGAGACGCGGATGCCCATGGTTACCTTCAGGATCAGCCAGACGATGAAGCTGACGACGAAGGTCCAGATGAGGATGGTGAAGAGACCGGCCAACTGGGCGCCGAAGGTGGCGTCGCCGTTGGAGAGGGGTACCGCCAGCAGGCCCCACATGCCGACCACGCCGTGCACCGAGATGGCGCCAACCGGGTCATCCACGCGCAGCTTGTCCATGGTGATGATGGAGAAGACCACGATCACGCCGCCGATGACGCCGACCAGGGTCGCCCAGATCGGACTCGGGGCTAGGGGTTCCGCGGTAATCGCCACCAGCCCGGCGAGGGCGCCGTTGAGGGCCATGGTCAGATCCGCCTTGCCGAAGACCGCGCGAGCGGTAAGCAGTGCGGCGATGACGCCACCGGCGGCGGCCATGTTGGTGTTGACGAAGACCGCGGCGACCGCATTGGCCTCACCCACGTTGGAGACAATCAGCTCGGAACCGCCGTTGAAACCGAACCAGCCCAGCCACAGGATGAAGGTACCGAGGGTGGCCAGCGGCAGATTGGCGCCGGGGATGGCGCGAATCTCACCGTTCTTGCCGTACTTGCCCTTGCGAGCGCCGAGCAGCAGTACGCCGGCCAGCGCCGCGGAGGCGCCGCACAGATGCACCACGCCGGAGCCGGCGAAGTCACTGAAGCCGAGCTCGTCGAGGAAACCGCCGCCCCACTTCCAGTAGCCCTGCATGGGGTAGATGAAGCCGGTCATGACCACGGCGAAGACCAGGAAGGACCACAGCTTCATGCGCTCGGCCACGGAGCCGGAGACGATCGACATGGCGGTGGCCACGAACACGACCTGAAAGAAGAAGTCGGACATGCCGGAGTAGTAGCTGCCGTCATACCAGGCGGCGGGATCCTGGGCCAGCACCTCGGCGGGATCATTGTCGCCGCCGAACATGAAGCTCAGATCGAGCGAGGGGAAGTAGCCGTTGCCGTCGGCGGGATACATGATGTTGTAGCCCATCAGCATGTACATGATGCAGGCGATGGCGAACAGGGCGACGTTCTTGGTGAGGATTTCAGCGGTGTTCTTGGAACGCACCAGACCGGCTTCAAGCATCGCGAAGCCGGCGGCCATCCACATCACCAGGGCGCCGGACACCAGAAAGTAGAAGGTGTCGAGCGCATAGCGTAGGTTGAGAATATCTTCCATTGTCGGATCCTCCAGGATTCGTTGGGAATGGGGTTACAGCGCTTCGGGACCGGTCTCGCCGGTACGAATGCGCACCACCTGCTCGACGTCGTAGACGAAGATCTTGCCGTCGCCGATCTTGCCGGTCTTGGCGGCGCCGGTGATCGCCTCGATCACCTGATCCACCAGGCCGTCATCCACCGCCGCCTCGATCTTGATCTTGGGCAGAAAATCGACCACGTACTCGGCGCCGCGGTAGAGTTCGGTGTGGCCCTTCTGACGACCGAAGCCCTTCACCTCGACCACGGTGATACCCGACACTCCGATCTCGGAGAGCGCCTCGCGCACGTCGTCGAGTTTGAAGGGTTTGATGATTGCGGAAACCATTTTCATGTCAGCTCTCCTGTTTAGCGACCGCCCGCGGGCGGCCGTTCCAATGTGGTTGAACGATTATTCCCAAGACTTGGAAACGGTCAGGAAGACGCGGCTATCCGTCATCGGGCTATCCACATCGGTATCGGTATAGGCCAGCTCGAAGTCGACATCGAACATGCTCTTGGTAATCGCGACCTTCCAATCCGCCATGTCTTCACCCTCGTCGGCATCGGTGTAACCGTAATGCAGACCCAGACCAAAGCCTTCCGGCAGCTCGTAGTCGAAGCTGGCATCCCAATACACATAATCGAAATCGTTGTTGTAGGAAGCCATCAGGCCGAAGTAGCTGTAACTGGCGCCGATGTAATACTCTTCGGTATCCCAGTCCTTGATGCCAGGAAAATCGTAGTAGATGAAGCCGAGATCCAACCCGACACCGTTATCGAATTCGGTCGCCCAGCCGACGTAGTAGTCGAGCTCGATGCTGCCGGTATCCACGACGTTATCGAAAGCGTCGGTATTGACCGCATTGACGTTCGATCCCCAGATACCGGCGTAGAGCCCGTTCTCCAGACCCAGATCAAAACCACCCTGGATCGCGGGGTCCTCATCGTTCTGGCTAATGCCGCGCCAGACGTAATCGGTGGTAAGGGCGACATTGGCGCTCAGGGAAACTTCGGCAACGCTGGGGGCGGCAACCGCCGCCAGAGCCAGACCGCAGGCGATGGAAAGCGAGGTTTTCTTCATTTCACTATTTCTCCCATTTATCAGAGGTTTTGTGCTTCTGTTTGACAATCGGTCGAGTCGACCGGTTAAAAGATTGATAGCATGCGGCGTGCCAAAGTGCGAAATCGCTCACTGTGACAAATTAAAGACAGTCGTAAAGCCCGCTTCACGGGGATCGGCGCGCCGCCGGCGCACCGCAATGAGACGCAGGAGGCACCCTCAACGGACACTGCACCGCAATAATGCACCCCTTTGGTGCAATCGTCCAGAATCGGCGCCTGATTCGGATCCAGACCGCCGCCACATCCGCGTATTGCGCGCATGGGTCGGTCGATCGCTCAGGCGGGCCGTGAAGGGAATCGGCCCGACCAACGGCCATGGAGTGGTTGGCCACCCTGGAAAATGAATCGATCCAAGGAGTGGATGTCCACCAAGGACTGCCACTCCTCGATTGATTCACCGCCTCGAACTCCCCATGAACTTGCCGCGAAACCTTATCCGCCACGCTACTGAGCGGCGATCCGCGCTATAATCTCCCCGGCGAACACTGGACAACTCCTCACCATCTATATAAGGTGACTCCCATGATGGACCCGAAGATACTTGATGACCTGGCGAAACGCCTGGCGGACAGCGTGCCCAGCGGGGTACGCGCCATGCAGGACGATTTGCGCAAAAACATTCGCGCGGTGCTGGAGTCGAACCTCGCCCGCCTGGAGCTGGTCACCCGCGCCGAGTTCGACGCCCAGAGCGCGGTGCTCGCCCGCACCCGCGAGAAAATCGAACAGATGGAACAGCGGGTCAAGGAGCTGGAAGCCCTGCTGGAAAAGAGCGGAGGCGGGCGCTAGCCCAGTCTCTTGAACCATGTCGCTGGCGGTGCTGTACAGCCGCGCCCGCGAGGGCATAGAGGCCCCGCTGGTGACCGTCGAGGTGCATCTCTCCGGAGGCCTGCCGGCGCTGAATATCGTCGGCCTGCCCGAGGCGGCGGTGCGCGAGAGCAAGGACCGGGTGCGCGGCGCCCTGCTCAACGGCCACTTCGAATTCCCCAAACGGCGCATCACCATCAACCTCGCCCCCGCCGACCTGCCCAAGGAGGGCGGCCGCTTCGACCTGCCCATCGCCGTCGGCATCCTCGCCGCCTCCGGCCAGGTACCGCTGGAGGCGTGCAAGGGCTATGAACTGATCGGCGAACTGGCCCTCTCCGGCGAGCTGCGCCCCATTCGCGGCGTGTTGCCGGTGGCGCTGACCGCCCGCGACGCCGGTCGCGCCCTGATCCTGCCCGAAGAGAACGCCACCGAGGCGGCCCTGGTCAGAGACCTCACCATTCTTCCCGCGCGCAACCTGTTGCAGGTCAGCCAGCACCTGATCGGCTCGGACGGCATCACCCCCTTCGACCAGGATGTCGCGGCGGGGGCCGCCCTCCCCTATCCCGACCTGGGCGACGTCAAGGGCCAGGAACACGCCAAGCGGGCGCTGGAGATCGCCGCCGCCGGCGGCCACTCGATGATGATGATCGGCCCGCCCGGCACCGGCAAGTCCATGCTCGCCAGCCGCCTGCCCGGCATCCTCCCCTCGATGAACGAGGACGAGGCGCTGGAGACGGCATCGGTGCTGTCGATCAGCGAACGGGGCTTCTCCATCAAGGAATGGAAACGCCGCCCCTTTCGCACCCCCCACCACACCGCCTCCGGCGTGGCGCTGGTGGGCGGCGGCGGCAACCCGCGCCCCGGCGAGATCTCCTTGGCCATGAATGGCGTAATGTTCCTGGACGAGCTACCGGAATTCGACCGCAAGGTGCTGGAGGTGCTGCGGGAACCCATCGAATCGGGACGCATCACCATCTCCCGCGCCGCCCGCCAGGCCGAGTTTCCCGCCCGTTTTCAGCTGATCACGGCGATGAACCCCTGCCCCTGCGGCTACCTCGGCGACAGCGGCGGCCGCACCTGCCGCTGCACCGAGGAGCAGGTCGCCCGTTACCGGGCGCGCATCTCCGGCCCCCTGCTCGATCGCATCGACATGCATGTGGAGGTGCCGCGGGTGCCTCCTGACCAGTTGCAAAACGCCCCGCGCGGCGAATCCAGCGAACGGGTGAGGGAACGAGTGGAGGCCTGTCGCCAGCGGCAACTGGCGCGCAACGGCTGCGCCAACAGCCAGCTCGCCGGCGAGGCGCTGGACGAACACTGTCGGCTCGACGAAACCGGCGCGCAACTGCTCGCCCGCGCCATGAACCAGCTGCATCTCTCGGCCCGCGCCTATCACCGCATCCTGCGTCTGGCCCGCACCATCGCCGACCTGCAACAACAGCCCGCCATCGCCCCCACCCATCTCGCCGAGGCGATCAACTACCGCCAACTCGACCGCGACAACCGCTGATGCACCCTGAAAACGAACAGAAGCAGATCGGCAAGGGGATGATCCTGGGGGCATGGGTCTTGGCCATCGGCCTCATGACCCTGTTCTTTCAGGACATTCTTGACGATCGGGAAAACCCCAATCAAAACCCGATCAGCGTGGTTGGCGAAGACGGCTCGGCCAGCGTCACCCTGCACCAGAACCGCGCCGGCCACTACGTCGCCAACGGCGAGATCAACGGCCGCCCGGTCACCTTCCTGGTCGACACCGGCGCCACCAACGTCGCCATCCCCGGCGATGCCGCCCGCCGCCTCGACCTCCCCCTGCTCGGCTACGCCGTCAGCCGCACCGCAGCCGGCGACGTCCGCGTCGCCAGAACTCATCTCGACCA
Source organism: Gammaproteobacteria bacterium (assembly GCA_011390365.1). Classification (GTDB taxonomy): domain Bacteria; phylum Pseudomonadota; class Gammaproteobacteria; order Chromatiales; family Chromatiaceae; genus SLIM01. Next base: position 25,246 of record JAABSM010000023.1, on the reverse strand, counting down.
CGTCCGCCTCGGCGACATCCGCATCGAAGACATCTCCGCCAGCATAGTGGATCGCATGGAGGGAGACGAAATCCTGCTGGGCATGAGCTTCCTCAAGCATCTGGAGCTTACCCAGCGCGACGGAACGCTGACCTTGCGGGTGCCCGGCGCGCCATAACCCCCCGCAAAATCGATCGACTCCGCCCATCCCCCTCCCCGCCGGGCTTGTCCGTGCCATGGGATCAGCTAATACCGCCGCGCACAAGTCTTGCGGGTATTTTCCAGCGTTTGGTTACCCCGTGATTTTGGTTTTTGTGCTCGCACCCAAGGTCCCCTTGGGTGCGAGCGTCTTGCAAGCTCTTGCTTGCTGGTTCACGATCAGGCAGCTAGAGCTGCCCAGACTTGGGTTCCCAAGCTGGAGGGGAGTGGCTGTGCAAGTATTCTGAAAATCGAGCAATCGCAGGGATGGCTCAAAGAGCGAATGGGGCCAGCTCTCGCTTTGTTACCTCTGGAACGTACGGAAAAACGGAAAGCCTCGCAGGTATCCAAGCCACCTCAAACCTTACAGCCAGACAAGAATCCTACCTTTCCCAGTAACCGACCCGCATTAGCCATCACGGATATTCATCCACAGAATGGTCTTCCCTCTTGCATAAACATCACCCCTCGTCTGCGCTGTTTTCCTAAGCAAAAGGCATTTCAGGTTAAATTGATTTCAAAAGTCATGTCTCACTGAAACCTAACGAGTCCGCACCCAATGTCATTAACTTAAGCCACCATGGCATTCTCCGGGAGCGATGCGCCTCATTTCGTGGGTGCGCCGAGCGTTTTTGGTTCTGCATAGGATGTGCCGTCGACCGAACGACAAGGCTTTTTATTCGGCACATCCTATGCCGGCCCGGCGATTTCCGGGCTGCCCCGGAGTAAGGCGCATCAAGGGCGGGAACCTGGCATGGCGCTTAAGTTAATGGCATTGAGTCCGCACCCTTTGGTTTTGAACCATTGGGTTTCCTTCGCTTCCCCCTCTTCTTTTTTCAGGCAGAAAAATGGTGATTGCCCGATTTCGTTAATAATTGCTTTTCTTTTTCAATCAGCTCCCTAATATACGAACGTCCGGCGCTTTCCCCATATTCCGCATAGTATTTCACGAATTCCAGCTTATTCTGCTTCAGGGGCACGCCTTCGTCCATTCCATTCTCGATCATTACCTTGTTTGCCAACGCCAACTCATACTTCGGATCAATCTCAAGGGCCTTTTCCAACGACGCAATAGCGTTCTTCTTTTGACCTAAAAAGCCGTAACATAGCCCCATGTTGCCGTAGGGCTGCGGGAGATGCGGCGAAATGTCAGCGGCACGTTGCAAGTTTACAATTGCGTCATCATATTTTCCTTCTCTAAGCTGGTTGTAGCCCTTGTCAAACGCCTCCAGCCCTTTTACATATCTCTCCAGCGAAGATCCGTTCTCGCGCTCATGGGCGTCCATTGCTTCCAGAATTTTTCGGGCGTATGCTACCCCTTCGTCATCCGCTGGTCCATATTCGACCGCATGCCCGTAGGCATTGATCATCTGCAAGAACTCAACCTTCTTTGAATGGGCCATGCCTTTATTGACCCAGCAGTCAACAAAATAGGGAAATATCTCCAGAGCTCGGTCGAAACACTCTATAGCCGCATCCAAACGCCCGTCGACAGCGAGGCAAGTCCCCAAGCCAAAATAAATCATGTGGTTGTCTGGGTACTCTGCATGGAGGGATTGCAGATCGGCTTCGGCCTTTTTGGTTCTACCGCGCGAAACCTCTTGCAAGATTTCATGAACCGCATTTTCAACCTCAGGATTGATCTCAATCGTGAAGTGCTTCCGATCACCTTTCGCCGCTTTATCAATGGCGTATGCTTCAGCCTGAGCGTAATAGCTGCAGCCCTCGCAAGCGTCTCCCCTAACCTCCGCGCAACAGCGAGAACAAATCGCTTGTTTCTCCTGTAAGAGACAAATACGCTTCCCCTTGACTTTATTGCAAATTGCACATTTCACAAGCTACTCACTTTGTTTATAGTCCTTGTCGTCTTCCAATTGGCAACGTTGCCAAGTTACCCGAGTCTTTCATTATGCATCAAAGACCTATACCATATTTTCTAGCAACCCTAAGCGACGTCAAGCGACATTCACATCCACTCCGGCAACATCCTAGTGAGGTGCGGGAACTCTCTTCCCTGATTCTATCAAAACCTCCAGGTCAAATTCCATGGGTCTACTGAACAATTTCTACGTATCTCCTCTGGATTCGGCTACCGCCACGCAACCCGGCGTAACCGTTCACGCCCCCTAACTATTTTGAGCCCTCACCCCAGCCATCTCCAAAGGAGGGTGTCGTAAAAGTCGATAAAGCCGCGTTCGCTGATTTTGACTATCCCGCTTTTTCACGCATTTGCGCCCTCACCCCAACCCTTCCCGCGCCGATAGGGCGGCATTTGCGACATCCTCCGAAGGGGAGAGGGAGTCTTTGGTCGGGGTGTAAACGACGGATAAGCAAGCAGAGCTTGCAGGACAGGCATTACCAAGCAGAGCTTGGTAACGAGACAACCCTCAGGACCATCCCCATCGGCGTAGCCTATGCCATCTGGTCCGGCGCGGGCGTGGCCCTAGTCACCCTCATCGCATGGCTCTTCCTCGGCCAAACCCTGGACCTCCCCGCCGTCATCGGCCTGCTGCTCATCGTCGCGGGCGTCGTGGTTCTCAACACGTTCTCCAAGACCCTGACCCAGTCTTAACCCCCGCACCCGCCCCGAGCCATCGCCGAAGCCCATGCCCGAAACAGGCCTGCCATCCTCCCGACCCGGGAGGCAGCCAAGCGGGGCGTCTGGGGTGGGTCTTGGTGAAAACATGACCAACACCACCCTCGCCCGTCAGCTCGTTGGTGACTGCGTCAACCAGATGTGGAGCGGTTGGTAACACCCACCATTCTGGAAATATATGGGTGTCCTTTATTGCTCTGGTGATGCGGCCGTCGCCCTTGATCTGGGCGTACTCGCGCACCCTTCTGAGCAGGCGGTTGGCGATGCGGGAGTTCTGCGGGCGCGGCGGGCGATCTCTTGCGCGCCGTCGGTGTCGATTTCTATGTTGAGTATGCGGGAAGTATATGGGTGTCCAATATTGCAATAAATCGCAGTCTGCGGATGGTAAAACTAGATTTCTCCCTTCTCAACCATCACTGTGTTCTTCATCATCTGACAACTTGATTAGCAAGATATCTCAGTTGTCTTGGATGCGCCGTACCCCGACTCGGACCGCGACGCGGTCAAGACGGCATTCCCATGCGGCGCATGGGAACGAGAAAACGAGAAAGCCCGGTGGGCATCGTTCAACTGGAGCATCTTACTAATCAGGTCTGACAATGCTTTTTACCGCCCCCGCGACGGAAGCCCGAACGGGTGAGTATTGATGGCGGAGCCGACAAGACGGGGTAGCGGGGCTGATCTCAGGCATCAGCACAAGTGGAGGCTTCATTCGATATCTCTGTTGTAACGGCTAATGCTTGGTGTTGGCTGCGTAGTGTTCAGCCTGTTCGCATCAGTTGCCGTTTTCCTGTTATCGACCACCTTGTCTCCCCGATCCTCTTGGCGGCCTTGCAGATCCGCAACCATTTCCGCCAAACAATTATGGTGCTTTCTGGCATAATCGTCTCGGTTTCTCCACACTTCTGAAATTATCTCATCTTTATACATAAGCTTATTCCTCTGACAACAACTCCAGTGGTGTACAGATTTCTGGGTAACGATACCCCGCGCGTTCACATATTGATCGAATGACGGGCTTCTTTGTCGCGTTGTCGATATGCCTGCAATTCCATGTGAGCAGATAGTCAATATTGTGGACGGCAGCGATGGCAACATGCAGGGCATCGGCTTCCGCTTTTGCCGGGATGCCACCCTCGGCTATCAGCCGCTCCGCAAGTTCCTGAACTTCGGCGTCAATCCGGAGCTCTGGAAGACCTTCGATGGCTTCGAGTCTCTTCTTTGCTGCTTCCGGGCTTCCCGCTGCCGCTTCGACCAGCGTTAACTCAGATACAAACAGTTGAAACCCGACACGCGCTTCGTCCCACCATTCCCCCGTGATCTGCTGCCATGCTGCGGCCCTCACGTCTCTGCTTGGCCGGGCTGTAAGATAGCTTGGGATCGATGTTTCGATGTAGACCTTTTTCATGTTTCAGTCACATATGTACGCCGTTATGTTCCACGCATGCTACCATTTTATACTACTCAACCGCCCCGTCCATCCCGCAAATCCCGTTAATCCTGTCTAAAAATTCTTATCCCCCAAACAGGTCCAGATTCTCCTGAACCGCGCTCTGCCTCGGCTCCAGCCCAAACAACAAATAGGCGGTCTTGGTCGCCACCCGCCCGCGCGGGGTGCGCATGAGGAAGCCCTGCTGGATCAGGTAGGGTTCAAGCACATCCTCAATGGTCCCCCGCTCTTCGCCAATAGCGGCGGAGAGGCTGTCGACGCCGACGGGGCCGCCGTCGAACTTCTGGATGACGGCGGCGAGGAGTTTGCGGTCCATGAGGTCGAAGCCGTTGGCGTCGACCTGGAGCATGGTGAGGGCCTTGTCGGCGATGTCGTGGGTAATGCGGCCGTCACCCTTGATCTGGGCGTAGTCACGCACCCTTCTGAGCAGGCGGTTGGCGATGCGTGGGGTGCCGCGGGCGCGGCGGGCGATCTCGTGCGCGCCGTCGGTGTCGGTTTCGATGTTGAGGATGCGGGCGGAGCGCTGAACGATGCCGCGCAAGTCTTCGACGGAGTAGAACTCCAGCCGCTGGACGATGCCGAAGCGGTCGCGCAGGGGGGAGGTGAGGAGGCCGGCGCGGGTGGTGGCGCCGATCAGGGTGAAGGGGGGGAGGTCGATCTTGATGGAGCGGGCGGCGGGGCCTTCGCCGATCATGATGTCAAGCTGGAAGTCCTCCATCGCCGGGTAAAGGACCTCTTCGACCACCGGGCTGAGGCGGTGGATCTCGTCGACGAAGAGGACGTCGTGGGGTTCGAGGTTGGTGAGGATGGCGGCCAGGTCGCCGGCCTTTTCGAGCACCGGGCCGGAGGTCTGGCGCATGTTGACCTCCATCTCGTTGGCGACGATGTGGGCGAGGGTGGTCTTGCCGAGGCCGGGGGGGCCGAAGATGAGGACGTGGTCGAGGGCCTCGCCGCGGCCGCGGGCCGCGGGGATGAAGATCTCCATCTGCTCGCGCACCACCGGCTGGCCCACGTAGTCGGCGAGGCGGCGGGGACGGATGGCGCGGTCCAGCGCCGCTTCGTCGTTGTCTCGGTTGGGGTCGATGAGGGGATCCCTTTCACCCATGGCTTCGTTCGCCCATCACGCGGCGATGCGCTCTTCCGCCGGTGTGCCGTGGGAATCATGGGGGTCCGGCCAGGCGGAGATGATCGCCTGCACCAGGGTCGCCAGGGGGATGGCGAAGAAGACGCCCCAGAAGCCCCAGAAGCCGCCGAACACCAGGATGGCGACGATGATCGCCACCGGGTGGAGGTTGACCACCTCGGAGAAGAGCAGCGGTACCAGTACGTTGCCGTCGAGGGCCTGGATCACGAAATAGGCCACCGCCAGCCAGGCGAAGTCCGCCCCCCAGCCCCATTGAAACCAGGCCACCAGCAGCACCGGGAAGGTGACTACCGCGGCGCCGATGTAGGGGATGATCACCGACAACCCGACCAGCATGCCCAGCAGCATGGCGTAGTTGAGGCCAAACAGGGAGAAGGTGACGAAACTGGCGGACCAGATGACGATGATCTCGATGAACTTGCCGCGCACGTAGTTGCCGATCTGACGGTCCACGTCATACCACACCATGTCGGCGAAGCGGCGCTCCTTGGGCAGGAAGCCGACGAACCAGTCGACGATGACCCGCTTGTCCTTCAGAAAGAAGAACACCAGCAGCGGGATCAGGATCAGGTAGACGAGCACCGTCAACAACCCCACCACCGAGGCCAGGGACATGGAGAGCACCGCCTGGCCGAAGGCGGTGAATTCGTTGCGAAGGGTGGCGATCAGGTCCTGCACCTGCTGTTCGGTGATGACCTCCGGATAGGCCTCGGGCAGGCGCATCAACTCATGCTGGCCCTGGCCGATCATGCGCGGCAGCTCGGTCTGCACCATCTGGGTGACCTGTTGCGAGATCAGCGGCACCACGCCGAGCAGGATCGCCAGTACCAGCACCATGAAACCGGTGAAGACCACCACCACCGCCACCATGCGCGGCACCCTTCGCTCCATCACCGTCACCAGCCCCTCCAGCAGGTAGGCGATGACCACCGCCGAGAGCAGCGGGACGAGCATGTCGCCCATGGTGATGATCACCGCGAAGCAGGCCACCAGGAAGATGCCGAAGAAGAGCACTTCCGGGTTGGAGAGGTAGCGCTTGTACCATTCCGTGATGATGTTCATGAGATTACATTTCCCGGCGACCGGCGATGGCGTGGGATAGCGTACCGCCATCCACGTAACCCAGTTCGCCGCCAAGGGGGATGCCATAGGCGATGCGGGTCACGCGTACCTTGCTGGCGTGGGCCATCTCGCTGATGTAGTGGGCGGTGGCCTCGCCCTCGACGGTGGTGTTGGTGGCGAGGATCACCTCCTCGACCTTGCCGTCGGCGAGTCGCCGCTCCAGCAGATCCAGCCCCAGCTCCCTGGGGCCGACGCCGTCGATGGGGGAGAGGCGGCCATTCAGCACGAAATAGAGCCCGCGGTAACCCGCCGCCTGTTCCACCGCCATCACGTCCGCCGGCGTCTCCACCACGCACAGGGTGGCAGGGTCGCGCTTGGGGTTGGAGCAGAGCCGGCACAGCTCCGCCTCGGTGAGGGTGCGGCACATGTTGCAGTGGCCGACCCTTTCCATCGCCTCATCGAGCACCCGCGCCAGCTTCCTGCCCCCTTCCCGGTCCCGCTCCAGCAGATGGAAGGCCATGCGCTGGGCCGATTTGGGACCCACGCCGGGGAGGCACTTGAGGGCGTCGATCAGTTGTCCAAGCAGGGGACGTTCGGCCATGGGTGCGTGCTCAGAAAGGCATCTTCATGCCGGGGGGCAGGTTCAGCCCCCCCATCAGACCCGACATGGTGTCCTTGGTCTTTTCATCGATCTTGTGGCTGGCGTCGTTGATCGCCGCCGCGATCAGATCCTCCAGCATCTCCTTGTCATCGCCCATCAGGCTGTCGTCGATGGAGACGCGGCACGCCTCGTGCTTGCCGTTGAGCACCACCTTGACCAGACCGCCGCCGGCCTCGCCGGTGATCTCCTCCCGGGCGAGCTGTTCCTGTTGCTTTTGCAGGTCCTCTTGCATCTTCTGGACCTGTTTCATCATGTTACCGAGACCTTTCATGGGGGCTCCTTGTTTTGACCTGAATTGTTTGTTTAACCGCGGATTAACGCTGATTCTCGCGGATTTGGCAACTTGCTGTTTGTGGATGATCTCACCGAGGCGCGGAGATCACGGAGGGGCTTCTCCGTGTGCTCTGCGCCTCCGTGAGAGGTCTTTTTTATTAGCAGTGTGCAGGACGGATAAGCGAAAAGCATCCGCCGGATTTCAGGAATTTTCCGAATGCGTTTCACTTATCCGACTTACCACAGCTCGCGACATGGCGCAGCGCGCCGGGAAGAGGCACCCACGCGGCGCGTAGGTGCCAGCTCAAAGATTGACGGATTTCAGGTCAGAAAAATCCTGTCCCATCCTGAAAATCCTGTCTATTTCTTCGTCCGCGACCTGGTGCTGAATCCGCGGTTCAAACCTATCACTGCAAACCATCCCGCGGCCGAATCGACCCCTCCACCACCCGCGCATCGAATTCGCTTGCGAAGGCCTTGACCAGGGGGTCCTCCGCCATCGCCCGCTCGGCCCGCTCCTGCATCCGGGAACGGTCGATGGCCTCCAGTTGCGCCGGGGTCTGGGCCTGGGCGTCGCCGTCGGCGACGCTGAGGTCGAGCCGGATCTGGTCGCCGAAGCGGGCGGCGAGGGCCTGCTCCAGCCGCTCACGGGTGGTGTCGGTGTTGATGTTGGCGTGGGCGGGGTCGATCTTGAGTCGAATCCGCTCGCCGTCCAGCCCCTCGAAGATACAGTTATTGGCCAGTTGCCGGGTAACGCCGCCCAGGCGCAGGCCGCCGATCAGTTCCCGCCATTCGCCGGCGTCGGCGGGGGGGCTTGCGCAACCGGGCGCCGCTGGCGCGGGACTCTCCGGCTGCGGCGCGGCAGCCGCGGGCTCGGCGACGGCGTTGGGGGCCGGCGCGGGGCTGGGTCTCTCCTCGGGCGGCGGAGTATCAGCGCGGGGCGCTGGCTGGGGCGATGCCGTCGCCGATTGCAACACCTGGCGCGCCGCCGCGACGGCCTGCTCAGGTTGCCCGGATCCTGGCGGCGGGCTCTCTGCCCGCCTCGCTTCGGGGGGCCGGGCTTGCGAGGGCGCGGGCCGGGACGCGGGCGGCCTGGCGGCAACCGGCGCGCCGCCTCCACCGCCTTCCAACGAGGCGGGACGGAAGGTGAGCATGCGCAGCATCACCATCTCGAAGCCGCTGCGGGGGTCCGGCGCGAGGGGCAGGTCGCGGCGACCGATCATGCCGATCTGGTAATAGAGCTGGGCGTCCTCGGGGGCGAGCTTGCCGGCAAGGCTGGCGACCCAGTCCTCGTCGCCGACGCCACGATCCAGGGTCTCGGGCACCGCCTGGTAGAGGGCGACCCGATGTAACAGGTAAAGCAGCTCCTGCAAGGCGCCGGCAAAGTCCGGGGCGCGCTCCGCCAGCTCCGCCACCCGCTGCATGGTCAGCGCGGCGTCGCCATCCGCCAGGGCGTCGAGCAGCCGGAACAGCTGTTCGCCATCCATCGCGCCGAGCATGGCGCGCACGTCCGCCTCTTTCACCTCTCCCGCGCCAAAGGCGATGGCCTGGTCGAGCAAACTGAGGGCGTCGCGCATGCTGCCGTCGGCGGCGCGGGCCAGCAGTTGCAGCCCCGCCACCTCGAACGGGATCGCCTCTTCGCCCAGCACATGCTCAAGATAACCGCGAATCTGCTCCAGCGGCAAGCGTTTCAGGTTGAATTGCAGGCAGCGGGAGAGCACCGTCACCGGCACCTTCTGGGGGTCGGTGGTGGCGAGCAGGAACTTGACGTGGGGCGGCGGCTCCTCCAGGGTCTTGAGCAGCGCGTTGAAACTGCCGCTGGAGAACATGTGCACCTCGTCGATCAGGTAGACCTTGTAGCGGCCATGGACCGGCGCGTAGGGCACGTTCTCCAGCAGTTCCCGGGTCTGATCCACCTTGGTGCGGGAGGCGGCGTCCACCTCCAGCAGATCGGCGAAGCGCCCCTCGTCGATCTCCTTGCACACCGAACACACGCCGCAGGGGTGGGAGCCCACCCCCTCGGTGCAGTTGAGGGACTTGGCGAAGATGCGCGCCAGGGTGGTCTTGCCGACGCCGCGGGTGCCGGTGAAGAGATAGGCGTGGTGCAGGCGGTCGTTGTCCAGGGCATTGGTCAACGCCCGCACCACATGCTCCTGGCCAACCAGCTCGGAGAAGATGCGAGGACGCCATTTGCGCGCCAGAACCTGGTAAGACATGGGGCAGCCTGAGCCTCAGGGAATCCGAAAAGCGAGAGTTTACCGGAAAGAGGGCGCGAATTCACGATGCGCGATGCTTGACTCGCCAACGAGGTGGCACATTGGCGCGTCAAGCCGCGCGCTCCGCCCATATGGCTCTTTCGCGTGTTTCGCGCATTTCGCAGTTTCTTTCCCGATCAGGCGCGCAAACCCCGGATATGCCAAAATAGCCTCCCCTTTCCACCGCGCCAAGGTCATGCTCGCCCGAACCCTCTCCCCCCTTCGCCATGTGATCGCCTTCGCCCCGGCCCGGGTCGCGGGGGTGGTGGTGATGGGGCTGGCGGGGGCGCTGACCACCGGCTTCGGGCTGATGCTGGTGATCCCCCTGCTCGCCCTCTTTTACCCCGAGCTGGCCGGCGACGCCATGGGCGGGGCCCAAGCCTCCGTCGCCGATGAGCTGGAGGGGCTGCTCAGCGGCATTGGCGTGCCCCTCACCCTGGGCGGGGTGCTGGGGCTGTTCGTCGGCTTTCTCACACTGCAAGCGACGGTCGCCTATCTGCGCGACCGCTTCGCCATGTCGCTGCGCATCGACTATGTGGAGTCGCTGCGGCTGGAGCTCTATCGGGCGATCACCAGAATGCGCTGGGACGCCTACACCGCCCAGCGCGCCAGCGATCTGACCCATATCCTCACCACCGACGCCTCGCGGGTCGCCCAGGGCATCCACAACCTCTCCCAGTTGACCACCGGCCTGGTGATGGGGTTGGCCTACATCGGCGTGGCGCTGCTCATCGCCCCGCTCTTCTCGCTGCTGGTGCTGGCCGGCGGCCTGCTGCTGGCGCTGGCGATCCGCCCCTTTAACCGCCGCGCCCATCGCCAGGGTCAGGGTTTTGGTGAGGCCCATCGGGATCTGATGCACGCCATCCAGCAGCACCTTGCCAGCATCAAACTGAGCAAGTGCTTCCACAACGAGGAGCGCCAGTTCCAGCGCTTTCACGCCGCCGTGGATCAACTGCGCCAGCAGCAACTCCGCCATCAGCACACCAGCGGCATGACCCACGCGTTGTTACGGGTCGGCGGCGGCGTCATCCTCAGCGCCTGCATCTGGCTGGCGGTCGCTTTCGCAAAACTACCCCCCGCCGAGCTGCTGGTGATGATCTACGCCTTTGCCCGCCTGCTGCCCCAGATCAACGGCCTGCAACAGAACTACCAGCACCTGCTGCACCTGCTGCCCGCCTTCGAGGCGGTCCACGCCACCATTCGCGAATGCCAGCAGGCCGGCGAGCCCCGCTCCGCCGCGGCGTCACCGCCCCTAGAGCACGCCATCGAGCTGCGCGACATCCACTACCACTACCCGGACATGGCTGGCCAACGCCACGCCCTGCATGGCGTCACCCTGACCCTCCCCGCCCGCCGCACCACAGCCCTGATCGGCCCCTCGGGGGCGGGCAAGAGCACCCTGGCGGACCTCATCCTCGGGCTGCTGGCCCCCAGCCAGGGAAGCATCACCATCGACGGTACGCCGCCGCCCCCCTTCAGCCGGCGCGCCGACGCCGCCTACGTCCCCCAGGAGACCTTCCTGTTCAGTGACACGGTGGCGGCGAATCTGCGCTGGGCGCAACCCCAGGCAACGGACGCGGAGCTATGGCAGGCGCTGGAGCTGGCCGCGGCGGCGGAGTTCGTACGTCGCATGCCAGAGGGGCTGGAGACCATTGTCGGCGAACGGGGCGTCAAGCTCTCCGGCGGCGAACGCCAGCGCCTGGCGCTGGCCCGGGCGCTGCTGCGCCGCCCCTCGCTACTGGTGCTGGACGAGGCCACCAGCGCCCTGGACGCCATCAGCGAGGCACGGACCAGCCAGGCCATCGAGGCCCTCCACGGCAACCTCACCATCGTCATCATCGCCCACCGCCTCTCCACGGTGCGCAAGGCGGATCAGCTGGTGGTGCTGGATGGCGGCCGGGTGGTCGAGCAGGGCAGTTGGCGGGAACTGCGGGAGAAGCCCGGGGGATATCTGGCGCAAGTGGACGACCGAACGCCGTTGTAGTCGCCCTTATTCACCCCACCCCGTTTCGTTTTTTCGCGAAAATTGCTAGGATGGACCCATAGCCGTCCCCTGACCGCCGCCCAATGTCATTCAGTCAAGCCATGGTGGCACACCCCAGCATGATGCGCCTTGGTTCGTTGGGACTTCCACCCATCATCGTTACCGCATAGGATGTGCCGATGACCAAGCTACGCTGCTCTTTATTCGGCACACCCGATGCAAACGGGTGGATGCGCTGCGCTTGTCCACCCTACGATAGCGCGCTTCATCCACCGACGGAATTGCCTTTGCGCCCCCTTCCAAGGGGGCGAGAAAAACCCCCGCGGGCATCGCAAGGAAACCGCTAGCGTCGTGAAGATTCATTTGATCAGCGTGGGGTCGCGCATGCCCGACTGGGTCGAGAAGGGGTACCGGGAGTACGCCAAGCGGCTCGCCGGGAGCTGTTCCCTGCTACTGCATGAAATCCCCCAGGCCAAGGGCAAAAAGAGCGACAGCCCGCGGGTGGCGATGGCGGACGAAGGAGAGCGGATGCTGCGGGCGATCCCCGGCAACTGCCTGACCTTGGCGCTGGACGTACGCGGCAAGCCGTGGAGCACGGAGACGCTGGCGGGGCGTTGCGCCGCCTGGCAGCAGACGGGGCGCGACCTGGCGCTGCTCATCGGCGGCCCGGAGGGGCTGGCCGAGGGCTGCCTGGCACGGGCCGAGGAGCGCTGGTCGCTGTCATCCCTGACCTTCCCCCACCCGCTGGTGCGGGTAATCGTCGCGGAACAGTTGTATCGCGCCTGGACTATCCTTAACCACCACCCCTATCACCGAGCATGAAACATCCCACCCTCCATCTCGCCTCCGGCTCGCCGCGCCGCCGCGAACTCCTCGACCAGATCGGCGTCGCCTACGAGGTCGTGCGCGTGGGCATGGACGAGACCCCCTTGCCCAACGAGGCCCCGGCGGAGTACGTGATTCGACTCGCCATCGCCAAGGCGGAGGCGGGACGGCAGGTACGCGAAGACGCCATCCCGGTGCTCGGCGCCGACACCGCGGTGGTGCTGGACGACGAGATCCTCGGCAAGCCGATGGATCGGGAGGGGGCGGTGGCGATGCTGATGCGCCTCTCCGGGCGCGAGCACCAGGTGATGAGCGGGGTGGCGCTGCTGTTCGGCGAGAAGCCCGAGGCCCGCCTGAGCGTCAGCAACGTCGAGTTCGATCACTTCGACGAGGCGACGGCGCGCGCCTACGTGGCCACCGGCGAGCCCCTGGACAAGGCCGGCGGCTACGGCATTCAGGGCCGCGGCGCGCTGTTGGTGCGCCACCTGCGCGGCAGCTATTCCGGGGTGATGGGGCTGCCCCTGTTCGAGACCGCGCAACTGCTGGAGCTGGCCGGTTTCTCGTTACTTGCCCCGACTACATGAACCCGAAACTTGATTCGCGAGCCGCCTAGCCCTAATTTTTCACCCAACTCCACACCCGCAGCAGGACCCGCGCCGGCCCGGGAATGACATGTCAAACCCAACCAACGAGCCGAGCATGAGCGAAGAGATCCTGATCAACGTAACCCCTCCCGAGACCCGGGTCGCGGTCATCGAAAACGGCGTGGTCCAGGAGATCATCGTCGAGCGCACCAATCGCCTCGGACTGGTGGGCAATATCTACAAGGGGCGGGTGGTGCGGGTGTTGCCGGGGATGCAGGCGGCCTTCATCGAGATCGGTCTGGATCGCGCCGCGTTTCTCCACGCCTCGGACATTCACTCCCCCAATGGCGGCGACCGCGCCAGCCACGGCGGCATCACCGAGCTGTTGCAGGAGGGCGGCGAGATCGTGGTGCAGGTGGTCAAGGACCCGCTGGGCAGCAAGGGCGCACGGCTCACCACCCAGATCTCCATCCCCTCCCGCTTCCTGGTCTTCATCCCCTTCATCGACACCGTCGGCATCTCCCAGAAGATCGAGGGCGAGGAGGAGCGCGGTCGCCTGCGCGAGGCGATCGAACGCATCCACCGGGAGATCGAACCGCCGGGCGGCTTCATCGCGCGCACCGCGGCGGAGGGGGCGGAGGAGTCGACGCTGGGCGCCGATATGCTGTTCCTGACCCGGTTGTGGGCCTCCATCGGCGAGCGCATCGGCGAGGCGACGGCGCCAAGCCTGATCCACGAAGACCTGCCGCTGGCACTGCGCGCCCTGCGCGACCTGATCAGCCCGGTGGTAGAGCGGGTGCGCATCGACTCCCGGGAGACCTGGCAGAAGTCCTGCAGCTTCGCCCGCAAGTTCATCCCCGACGCGCCGGTACAGATCGAGTACTACCCGGGCGGTCGCCCGATCTTCGACCTCTACGGGGTGGAGTACGAGATCCAGCGCGCCCTGGAACGCAAGGTGGAGCTCAAGTCCGGCGGCTACCTGATCATCGATCAGACCGAGGCGATGACCACCATCGACGTCAATACCGGCGCCTTCGTCGGCCATCGCAACCTGGAAGAGACCATCTTCAAGACCAACCTTGAAGCGGCCCAGGCGATCTGCCGGCAACTGCGGCTGCGCAACCTCGGCGGCATCATCATCATCGACTTCATCGACATGAGCGAGGATGACCACAAGCGCCAGGTGTTGCGGGCGCTGGAGAAGTGTCTGGCCAAGGATCACGCCAAGACCCATATCACCGAGGTGTCGTCGCTGGGGCTGGTGGAGATGACCCGCAAGCGCACCCGCGAGTCGCTGGAGCACATCCTGTGCGAGCCCTGCGCCTGCTGCGGCGGGCGCGGCTCGCTGCGCACCGCCGAGACCACTTGCTACGAGATCTTTCGCGAGATCCTGCGCGAATCCCGCCAGTTCGACGTGGAATCGCTGCTGGTGCTCGCTTCGCAAGAGGTGGTGGATCGGCTGCTGGACGAGGAGTCGGACTATCTGGCGGAGCTGGAGTCCTTCATCGGCAAGCCGATTCAGCTCCAGGTGGAGAGCCTCTATACCCAGGAGCACTTCGACGTGGTACTGATCTGAGGGCGGATCTGGGGACTGATCTGGAGCCGGCGGCTCACTCCTTCAGCCAGGAGTCGAAGAAGCTGTCCGAATAGTCTTCGTTGTCATCACTCTCGCCGTTACGCCCCTGCTCCGACGGTCGCCCTTCCACTTCCGGCGGTTGCGACGCCTCCAGCGGCATGGACTCCCCGGCATCGACCAGATCCGGCTCCTCCGCCAGATCCAGCTGACCCAGGTTTTCGCGAATCTCCGCCTCCTCCACATCCTCCCACTCCTCCTCCACCTCTTCGGGCTCCTGGAGGAAGGAGAGGTGCTCGGAAAAGAGCGCGGTACGCAGGTAGAGGTTGTCGGAATCGAACTGACCCAAGGCCTCCGGTTCCATCTCTTCTTCTTCGTCGACTTCCGGGGCCGCGAACTCGGGGGCCGCGGGCTCGGGTTCAGCGGTAGCGGAGCGCCCCGCCGACTCCGCTTCGCCCGGCCCGAGCCTCGCCTCATCCAACCCCTGCGCCAGCGGATCACCCAAGGCGGGGGATGCCACACCGGCCCGCGCCGGGTTCTCCGGAGGCCTGGCGTCGCCCCCTCCCTCCGCCCCCTGCTTCAGGCTCTGCATCGCCTCTTCCGCCAGCAACGACTGGATATCGGTCTGATCCAGCTGGTCGGCCAGCGGCACCTCGCTGCTCGCCCTGATCTTGCGCCGTTTGCGCTGCTGCGCGCGCAGCCGCTCCAGGGTCTCGGAAAGGGAACTCTCCAGCGCCGAGTAGGCGCGGCGTTGGGCATTCTGATAGCAGGTCGCGGGCTTTTCGTCGAGCATCGAAAGACGGGCTTCGAAGTAGGCGATATCCGCTTCCAGCTTGCTGCTGCTCGGCAATGACCACGCCGACGGCTTGCTGCGCTTTGAGTTTCCTTCGCCCATTCACCCTGAATCCGGTTGTGAATCATTCCCGACGCCCCTGCCGCGGCGGCGCGCTTGCCAAAAGGCATGAGAATCAAGGATACAGGGGGGCGCAAGTAGCGACAACCGAAATTGAGCGACCCGGCGCGGCAGACGCCTGATCCCGGCAAGCGAGAGACGTTCGCGCTGGAATCATCCGTGTTTCCAAACTCCTTGTTTGCCTATAATGTTCGGTCCCCTTCACTGTCGCGGGCCATGACCACCCGATCAAGGAGCCTCCCATGACCACCATTCGTCAGAACGACTTCACTCAGAGCATTGCCGATGCCCTGCAATTCATCTCCTACTACCATCCCGCGGACTATGTGCGCGCCCTGGGCGAGGCCTGGCGCAGGGAGGAGTCGCCCGCGGCCCGCGACGCCATGGCCCAGATCCTGGTCAATTCGAAGATGTGCGCCGAGGGTCGCCGCCCCATCTGCCAGGATACCGGCATGGTGGTGGTCTTCGTCAAGGTCGGCATGGGGGTGCGCTGGGAGTGCGACAGGTCGATTCAGGAGATGGTCGACGAAGGGGTGCGCCGCGCCTACAACCATCCCGACAATGTGCTGCGCGCCTCGATGGTGGCCGACCCCGCCGGCAAGCGCGCCAATACCGGCGACAATACCCCGGCCATCGTCCACTATGAGCTGGTCCCCGGCGACAAGGTGGAGATCAAGCTGGCGGCCAAGGGCGGCGGCTCCGAGAACAAGTCCCGCTTCGCCATCCTCAACCCCAGCGCCAGCCTGGTCGAGTGGGTAGTGCAGACCATGGAAGGTCTCGGCGCGGGCTGGTGTCCGCCGGGGATGATCGGCATCGGCATCGGCGGCTCGGCGGAGAAGGCGATGGTGATGGCCAAGGAGTCGCTGATGGAGCCTATCGACATCCATGAATTGCGCCAGCGCGGCCCCGCCAGTCGTATCGAGGAGCTACGCCTGGAGCTGTTCGAGAAGATCAACGCCCTCGGCATCGGCGCCCAGGGCATGGGCGGGCTCACCTCGGTGCTGGATGTCAAGATTCACGACTACCCCACCCACGCCGCCTCCCTGCCGGTGGCGCTGATCCCCAACTGCGCCGCCACCCGGCATATCGAGTTCACCCTCGACGGCAGCGGACCGGCCGTGCTGGAAGCGCCGCGGCTGGAGGATTGGCCGGATGTGGTGCTGGAACAGAGCGACGATGCCCGCCGCATCAACCTCGACACCGTCACCCGCGAAGAGATCGAATCCCTCAAGCCTGGCGAACAGGTGTTGCTGTCGGGCAAGCTGCTGACCGGGCGCGACGCCGCCCACAAGCGCATTCAGGAGCTGCTCGCCCGCGGCGAACCCCTGCCCGAGGGGGTCGATTTTCGCGATCGCTTCATCTACTACGTCGGCCCGGTGGATCCGGTACGCGACGAGGTGGTCGGCCCCGCCGGCCCCACCACCGCCACCCGCATGGACAAGTTCAGCGAGATGATGCTCGGTGAGCTGGGGCTGATCGGCATGGTCGGCAAGGCGGAACGGGGGCCAACGGCGATCGAGGCGATCCGCAAGCACAAGGCGGTCTATCTGATGGCGGTGGGCGGCGCGGCCTATCTGGTGGCGAAGGCGATTCGCGCCTCGCGCATGGTCGCCTTCGAGGAGCTGGGAATGGAGGCAATCCGGGAGTTCGAAGTAGAGGATATGCCGGTTACGGTGGCGGTGGACAGCCGCGGCGACTCGGTGCATGAAAGCGGCCCGCGGGAGTGGCGCATTCGCATCGAACAGGGCAAGAGATAACCTTTTCATGTCGTCCGGCGAATTCTGGTCTACACTCGTCTCAAGCGTCGAAGCTGTCCCAACCATGGAAAGATCCAAACACATCATCGAACTGGTCGAATCCTACTGCCGCCTGATCGAGTCGATCGAACGAGTCGGCGAGCGGGAGTTGGAACAGCTCGCCCATCTCCTCGGCAGGCTGCACGCCGAGGTAGGGACCCTGGGCAAGGCGAGCCCCGAAGAGGCCCGGCTCTCCGCCGTCGATCTGGATGCCCGCTTCGAACTCTTCTCTCATCTCCACGCGCTGCTCGGCGACTACGACCGCTACTGGATGGAGTTCGATGCCCATGGCCCCCGCGAGCAGATGAGCGGCAGTCTGGCGGACGACCTTACCGACATCTATTGCGAACTGAAACCCGGGCTGAATCTGCTCGAAGAGGAGCCCCGCCGCGCCCTGGAGAGCTGGCGGCACGGCTTTCACCTGCACTGGGGAGAACACATGGTGGACGCGATACGCCACCTGCACCGGTTGCGTCTTCAGCTCCCCGCCCGGGAAGCCTCCGCATCAAGGGCCTAGCCCTTACCGCTCCAGCTGTCGTGGAAGGGCGCTATTCCGGCTTTCGAATAACATTCTCGACTTGATCGGAGCCAAGATATACGGCAAGGATGCGCACCGGCTCGTCACCCAGATTCATGCCGCGATGCCAATGGTCCATGGCTTCCATGAAGGCGCTGCCGGCGGAGAAGCGTTTCGTCCCCTTGTCGCCATAATCCACGGTGACTTCGCCGGAGAGGATGTAGGCGTAGAGCGGGGCACCATGCTTGTGCCAGGCGGTCTCCTCGCCGGGTAGAATGGTAACGATGGAGGAGGTCGCCTTGGCGTTGCCTGCCGGGTAGGCGAGAGTCTCGCCGATGACCGTCTGGTCGCTGGCCAGCAGGGGTTCGACTCGCTTGTAGGCACGCGGCTCGGCGGCGACGCCGTCAACAAGGAAGGCCAGGATCAGCAGGAGGGGGATACGAATCGTCATGCGGGTCCCGCTTAAGGGTGATTTGTCTCGCGCGGAGACGGATGTTCGTCGATATAGTCGAGCCAGCGACGAAAGTCCTCGCTGTCTTCATCGATCTGGATGCCCGCCTCGAACAGACTGTCGAGCAGGCGTCGGCACCAGCGCACCTGTCCGGTAAGACGGAACTGGATGTCCCGCTCCAGGGGCTCGATCACCAGCGCGACTTCGCCGACGATGGGGATCTCCTCGGCCATGCGTATCTTCAGCCCCTCTTCCGAGAAGTCCAGGGTCTGGGTATGGATGGTCTTGCGCTCGCCCTTTTCCCCGGGCAGCAATAGCTCCAGAGAGACCGACTCATTGCGCGGAAACCGGTGTTTGTTGCGATTATCCTGCTCACTCATTCCCAACTCCCCAGACATCACTGAACTCAAGAGCAGTAATAGTACCAAAAACCGTCATAACCGCTAGTCCGTTTTTTATTTTTCTCCCGCCCCGGCGCGCAGACGGGCGGCGATATCGTCGGCGAGCAGGCCGAGCAGCCGGGCGTAGGCCTCGACGACGGCCTTCACCGAATCGCCCGCCACCGCGACCTGATAGCGCCCGCGTTCAAGCTCAGCGCGCTTGCCCGGCGGGGAGATGGACCAGAGCACGTCGAGTTCGGCGGCGCCGCCCCGTTCCCCGATCATCTCCAGGAATTCGAGACGCAGCTGAACCTCCACCGCCTTGCCGCGAAACGGGAAGAAGACCAGCTGGTCGCTGCCGATGCGGGCGGCGAGGTTCTTGGCAAGGGTATTGCGAATCTCCTGTTTGGCGGAACCGCCCCACAGATCGAAGAGCAGCAACTCCACCTCGCTGTCGTCCTTGCGCACCACGATCTCACGGCGGTCGATCAGCTCCGGGACCTCCAGCGGCCCCAGCCCCAGCACCAGACCGGTCGCAGGCTTGCCATCCCCATCCGCCACCGCGATCGGCAGGGTGTAGTAGCGGGTCTCGGGACGGACGTTGATGCAGCCGCTGAGCAGCAGCAGGGTCACCAGTCCAGCCAGCGTGGCGTAGAATCTCATTCCTGTTTACCCATGATCAGTGAAGTGGGGTTGCGTTCGATGGATTCGGCCACCGAACGGATCGCCCGCGCCGCGCGGTCGATCTCGCCGAGGGTGTCGGACAACTGATACTGCATCTCCGAATCCTCATCGATGACCTTGTTATCCAGCGCCTGGAGGGTCTCCTCGGCCTGACTCAGCAGGCGGTTCAGGTGCTTCAGCGAGGCGTGCAGCTCGCCACCGACCCCGTCCACCTGCCGCCGCGCATCCCCCAGCAATCCATCCAGACTCGCCATGCTCTGGCGCGCCAGGCGCAGGCTCTCCATCACCTCCGGTGCGGAAAGGGTATCGCCGGCCTGCCGGAGGAGACGATCGAGGTTGGCGGCGATCCTTTCGATGGGCAGGGACTCCAGCCGCGCCAGAAAGTCCTCCAGGCGCTGGGTCACCTCCTCGACGTTGCCCGGCAGGGTGGGGATGGCGGGGTGGGGGCCGTCCATGGCCAGGCTGCCGGGGGGCTCGTCGCGGGCCATCTCCAGCTCCACATAGAGCTGTCCGGTGAGCAGGTTGCCGGTCTTCAGACGCGCCCGCAACCCCCGCTCCACCAGCTTGCCGACCACCTCCAGCGAAGACTCCGCGCCGCTGTTGAGGCGCTGAGGTTCGATCTCGATCACCACCGGAATGCGCCAGGAGAGGGGCTCGCTGGAGACCTCCAGGTCGAAGGAGTGGACCTGACCCACGCTGATCCCGAGAAACTCCACCGGCGCACCCTCCTTGAGACCGCGCACCGACGAATCGAAATGGAGCAGATACTTCTCGCGCTTGGCGTAGCGTCGCTCCTCGGCGACGGCGCGGCTGTCGTGCAGCGGGAAGACCTGGTCCTCGCCCGCCGGGGCGCCCGGCGCTTCCCAGCTCGGCAGGCCGAAGCCGACGCCGCCGGCGAGCAGCGCGCGCATCGACTCGGTGCGCAACTGAAAGCCCTCGGCGTCCACTGAGGCCTCGATGCCGCCGGCATGCCAGAAGCGGGTGTTCTCGAACACCATGGCATCGTAGGGGGCGTCGATGAAGAGCTGCACCTCGACCCCCGAACCGTCCTTGAGCAGCCGATAACTCACCACCTCGCCGACCTGGATGCGGCGATAGTAGACCGGCGACTTGGCCCCCAGCGAGCCGAGCTGCTGGGCGAGCAGCCGCACGTAGCGCCCGGGCGCGCCGGTGGCGATCACCGGCGGCTCGTCGAGGCCCATGAAGATGCGCGCCCCCTGCTTGCCGGTATTGCCCGGATCCAGCTCGATGTAAGCCCCGGAGATGAGGGTGTTGAGGCCGGAGATGCCGCCCGGATCGATGCGCGGGCGCACCACCCAGAAGCGAGCGCCGGAGGTGAGAAAACGCTCCGCCTCCCGGTTCATGCGCGCAGTGACCACCACCTCGCGGCTATTTTCCCCCAGCGACAGCCGCACCACCCGCCCCAGCTCCACGTTGCGGTAGCGGATACGGGTCTTGCCCGCCTCGATGCCATCGGCGTTGTTGAAGGTGACGCGGATCTCCGGTCCCTGTTCGGTCCAGGCCTTCCAGCCGATCCAGCCGGCGATCAGCGCCGCCAGCAGCGGCACCAGCCAGACCAGCGACATGCCCTTCTCGGTCTTCGGCAGCGGCTCGGGGAAATCCTCGGAATCGGGCAGCGATTCGGTCGCCTGGCTCATCGCGGATCACCGCCGGAATCATGGCCCGCGCCCCGCTCGTCCCAGATCAGGCGCGGATCGAAGGTATGCGCGGCGAACATGGTGAGCACCACCACCGCACCGAAGGCGGTGGCCCCCGGCCCCGCCTGGATGGTCGCCAGATCGCCCAGCTGCACCAGCGCCGCCAGCAGGGTGACGACAAAGATATCCACCATCGACCAGCGCCCCACCGCCTCCACCAGGCGAAACAGCCGGCTGCGATCCCGGGGCCGCCAGGCGGATCGGCGCGCCACCGACAGGACCAGATAGCCCAACACCAGCAGCTTGAGCACCGGTACCAGGATGCTGGCGACAAAGACCAGCAGCGCCAGCGGCCACATGCCGCCATGCAGCAGATGCACCACGCCGCTGAGGATGGTATCCGCCTGCTCCCGGCCCAGCGAGGTGACCGACATCACCGGCAGCATGTTGGCGGGCAGATAGAGCAGGGTCGCGGCGATGAGCAAGGCGCCGGTGCGGGCCAGCGAATCGGGCAGACGGCGGTGAATCGACGCGCCGCAGCGCGGACAGCGCGCCGCGCCCTCGCCGCGGCGGCACAGCAGGCCGCAGACGTGGCAGGCCATCAATCCCAGGCGATCGGCGGTAAGGGCGTTGCTAACCATGGTTGTCAATGCGTCTCCAGATATCCCGCGGTTCAATCACATACTCCGCCCAGGCGCTCACCAGAATCAGACCGACGAAGGCGTAGGCGGCGATCCCCGGCATCACCGTCGCCATGTCCCCCAGCTTGACCACCGCCACCAGCGCGCCGAGCAGAAAGATCTCCAGCATGCTCCAGGGCGAGGCGGCGTGGATCAGACGAAAGACCCGCGCCGCGCCGGCGGCGGTGGCGCGGCCTCTGAAAAACGGATAGAGGACATAGGTCAATCCGGCCAGGCGCAGCAGCGGGAACAGGATCAGGGTAACCAGCACCAGCAGCGCCAGCAGCCACTCGCCCCGCACCAGGAACACCCCGATACCGCTCCACAAGGTAGTCTCCTGGATCAATCCGCCCTTCTCCAACGCCAGCAACGGCGCGAAGTTGGCGACCCCAAACAGGATCAACCCGGAGACACACAACGCCAGCGCGAACTCCACCCCGCGCTTGCGACAGCGGTAGAGCACCGCCCCGCAACGCACGCACACCGCCTTCTTGCCCGACGCCAGTGGAACCCGGCGATAGAGCTGATCGCATTGGGGGCAGGCCAGCCACTCATCGGCGGCATCAACAGGGGATAACGAATTGGGGGAAGAAGCCACGTCAGGCGAGTCCGAAATAATCCAAAATCCCATTTTCCCCCCCCATGGCGGCAACTTCAACAGGGAAGGCCCCGATCTTCGATTGATTTCCCGGGATTTCGCCCAATCTCAAGGACGATTGTCGTAGAATATCACGCGCCGCCGAAGCGCAGGCAAGCCCCCCGTTTCCGCCACCGCATGGAAAGACATGGCCGAAGTCCAGCTCCACCACGTCAGCCTGATCGTCTCCGACACCCGGAACGCGCTGGATTTCTACAACGGGCTGCTGGGGCTGGCGGTGATCGAGCGACCGGCGCTGGGCTTCCCCGGGGCCTGGCTGGGGATCGGCGAGCAGCAGCTCCACCTGCTGGAGCTGGCCAACCCCGACCCGGTCAGCGGACGCCCGGAGCATGGCGGCCGGGATCGTCACATCGCCCTGCTGGTGGATGCCATTGATGCCTACGAAGAGCGCCTGAAGGCCCGCGATATCCCCTTCACCCGCAGCCGCTCCGGCCGCGCGGCGCTGTTCTGCCGCGACCCGGATGGCAACGGCGTGGAACTGGTTCAGCGCCCCGGCGAGGGTTCGCCGGCCAGCCAGGAACAAGCGGAATCCGAAACGCCGCGCAAGGGCTTTTTCATGGACGAAATCGTCAACGCCTTCTTCTTCAGCGAATGGGCGCCCTATGGCGAGCCGACCGCCTTCGTCTGCCTAGAGGAGAACAGGATCGTCTATTGCAGCAGCGAATACGGCGGCTGCGTCGACGACAACGAGGAAGAGATGGATTGCGACGGCTGCATCCCCCTGCCCCACAAGAACGAACTCGACCTGGGCAAGCGCCTGGTCTTCAGCTTCATGCAGGAGTTCATGGCCGAAGACCTCAACAAGGTAGAGCGCATGTTCAGCCGCCGCGGCGCCTATCGCCGCTTCAAGGCCTATCTGGAGGAGAGGGACATCCTCGAACGCTGGTACGACTACGAAAACAGCGCCCAGGAAGCCGCCCTGCGCGCCTGGTGCGAGTGGAACGAGATTCCGCTCAAGGATTAGGAGCAAGGCTACACCACGGAGATAGCGACCCGGTTCGGAGATGATGCGCCTCATTTCGCGGGTAAGCCGACCGTTTTTGGTTCTGCATAGGATATGCCGTCGACCGAGCGACAAGGCTTTTTATTCGGCACATCCTATGCCGGTCCGACGATTTCCGGCCTGCTCCGGAGTCAGGCGCATCAAGGACGGGAACACGGCGCGAGGTCAACTTAATGGCGCCATCCAAGGCTTTACTTGAAAATGGCTATCGCACACCCCCAGGGCCGTACTCCAAACAGATGCCGGATCCATACCATGGGAAACAGCGATGTTGGGGGACGACGATTCGGGTTTCGCCAAGCCAACCGAACGCTTGGCGGTACCGGCGTGACAAACGCAGTTTGTCACTCCAGCGCCTGAATGCACCTTATTCCGGGTTGGCACTCCCCTGCGGCGGGACTGGCAAGGATACGGACGACACCTCTGTGCGCTCCGTGACCTCCGCGGTTATTATTATCCCGAACAATCGCCCGAGACGAGATATGGAAATGAAAGACCCCGATCAGCAAACCCTGCTGGAA
This sequence comes from Gammaproteobacteria bacterium, assembly GCA_011390365.1. GTDB lineage: Bacteria > Pseudomonadota > Gammaproteobacteria > Chromatiales > Chromatiaceae > SLIM01. The sequence continues at coordinate 1,401 of JAABSM010000023.1, read as the reverse complement.
TTCCCCTGTGAATTCACCGTCAAAGTGATGGGCTACGCCGAAGAGGACTTCGACGCGCTGGTGGTGTCACTGGTACGGCAGCACTGTCAGGATATCGCCGAGGGCGCGGTCTCCACCCGCGCCAGCAGGGGCGGCAAGTACCTCGCCGTCTCCGTCACCCTCACCGCCACCAGCAAGCTCCAGCTCGACGCCATCTACCAGAGCCTCACCGACCACCCGCGGGTGCTGATGAGTTTGTGACTGCCGCGATCCATGGACCAACACAGGCGCGCACAGCTTCTTGCCCGAAATCCCTCCGAAGCACGTTGTGGGAGCGGTTTGAAACCGCGACATCGGAGCACGATCAGCGCCAGGTTATCGCGGATGCAATCCGCTCCCACAGGATGAGGCGCTTAATTTTCAGGGGTGGAGATTCGAGCCATGGCAATTATCAACCCCCACGGAATTGTGAGCGACCTAAGGCGATTTCCAGAAAAGCCCACACCGAGCAGCTCGGGGCTACCGTGACGGTTGGAGGTTTACTTCCAGCATCGATCGAAGGGTTCCCTCCCCCGCCGGGGGAGGGTCAGGGAGGGGGTGCTGGCGTTGGCGGGATGCTTCGAACTTCCCGCCAATGCCAAAGACCCTCCCCCCGGCCCCCTCCCGGCGGGAGCGGGAGTAGTCATGGCGATTTTGCGCAATACATGTGAAATGCAATCAACCGTCCCTTTGCGTCAGATCGGTTACCACTCTGCTCGGACGTCCACGTTAATCGATAACCAACTGATGCCTTCAGCTCCAAACAACACGAAGAAAACCGAAACACCCCTGGTGCGCCACCTGGGCCTCCAACCCTTCGAGGCTACCTTCGAGTCGATGCGTCGCTTCAGCGAGTCACGCGACGAGCATACCCGGGACGAAATCTGGCTGCTTGAGCACCCGCCGGTCTTCACTCTGGGCCGCGCCGGGCGGGAGGAGCACCTGCTCGCCCCCGGTGAGATCCCGGTGGTGCGTACCGACCGCGGCGGCCAGGTCACCTATCACGGCCCCGGCCAGGCCATCGTCTATACCCTGATTGATCTCAAGCGCCGCAATCTGGGTATTCGAAAATGGGTCGAGTCCCTGGAGCGGTCGGTCATCGAGCTGCTCGCCGATTACGACATAAACGCCCGCAACCGCAAGGACGCCCCCGGCGTCTACGTGGAGGGGCGCAAGATCGCCTCCCTGGGCCTGCGGGTACAACGAGGCCGCACCTATCACGGCCTCGCCCTCAACGTCGACATGGACCTGGAACCCTTCCAGCGCATCAATCCCTGCGGTTACGCCGGGCTGGAGGTGATCGACATGCGCCGATTGCTGGACACGCCCCCGGAATTCGAGCAGGTTGGCGCCGATCTGCTGGAACTTCTGATCGAGGGGATG
>JAABSM010000022.1 GCA_011390365.1 Gammaproteobacteria bacterium | reverse complement strand
CGAAAGCGCCGAGCCACCAAGGCGATCTGGAACTGGTGCAAGACCCATCGGCATCGACCGCTGCGTGAGCAACACGCCACGTTGTGTCGGAAGCTGAGGGGGCTCTACCAGTACTATGGAATCCGCGGAAACTCCGAAGCGCTAAAGCAACTCTATGGTGAGGTGGTCAGGGCATGGCGTTTCTGGCTAAGCCGATGCAGCCAGAAGTCCGGCATTCGCTGGGACAAATTTCGGAAGCTGTTGAAGCTTCTGCCATTGCCCGAACCGAGGGTAGTCCATTGGTCGATATGAATGATTTCCGGGACAGCGAATCGTTTGGTCCGAGGAACCGAATACGGGAAATCCGTACGTTCGGTTCTGTGGGGGGCTGGTTCAAGAGATTGGCTGGCCTACTCGACAACGCACGTCTTGCAAGCTCTAGCTTGCTGACCGGTTTCGGGCAGCTGGAGCTTGGGAACCAGCGCCGCACCAGCGCCGAGCCGCGCGCTCCGCCGTGCCGCGCCAGGTTCTACTGGCAATCCTGGCGGGTCAGGAACATGGCGTCGCCGTAGCTGAAGAAGCGGTAATGCGCCTTCACCGCATGGCGGTAGGCCCGCATGATGGGTTCATGGCCGGAGAAGGCGGAGACGAGCATCAGCAGCGTCGACTCTGGAAGATGGAAGTTGGTGATCATGGCGTCCACCACCCGGAATCGGTAGCCGGGGCGGATGAAGAGGTTGGTGTCGCCGCGCATCGGGCGTAGTTCGCCATCCGCGGCGGCGGCCTCCAGGCTGCGCACGCTGGTGGTGCCGACGGCCACCACCCGCCCGCCGCGCGCCTTGGTTTCGGCGACTTGTTGACAGATCGCTTCGTCCACCTCCAGGTATTCGCTGTGCATCGGGTGTTCGTCCAGGTTCTCCACCCGCACCGGCTGGAAGGTGCCTGCCCCCACATGGAGGGTGACCCGCGCCTGTTCGACGCCTGACTCCGCGAGCTGATCCAGCATCGGCTGGTCGAAGTGGAGGCCGGCGGTGGGGGCGGCGACCGCGCCGGGTTTGTTGGCGTAGACGGTCTGATAGCGCTCCAGATCCGCCTCGCCGTCGCCGCGCTGGATATAGGGGGGCAGCGGCATGTGGCCGTGCGCCTCCATCAGCGTTGGGAAGTCGCCGGCCTCGCAGGCCAGTTCGAACAGGGCGTCGTGACGGGCGACCACGGTAATCGGCACGCCCTCGATGAGGATGCGACCACCGGGCCTGGGGGACTTGCTGGCGCGGATATGGGTCAGGGCGTGGCCGTTGGCCAGCAGGCGTTCGATCAGCACCTCCAGCTTGCCGCCGCTCTCCTTGACCCCGAACAGCCGCGCCTTCATCACCCGGGTGTCGTTGAACACCAGCAGGTCGCCCGGACGCAGCAGCGCCGGCAGTTCGGAAAAGTGGCGGTCGTGGATCTCGCCGCGGGCACGGAGGTCGAGCAGGCGACTGTCGCCCCGTTTGGCGGGGGGGTATTGGGCGATCAGCGCTTGCGGCAGATCGAAGTGGAAATCGGAGCGTTTCAAGCCGGCGTTACCTCAATCCTCGGCGATGCGTTCCAGGTTGGGGATGTCCAGCAGAAAGTGGTTGGAGGAGGTCTCAACCAGCAGGCTCTGGCGCTTGAATTCGGCGATGGTGCGGCTTGTCGTCTCGGTGGTGATGCCCAGCATCGCGCCCATGTCCTCGCGGCTGAAGAGGGTGCACTCGCTGTTCTCCTGGTCCTTGACCAGCCGCAGCAGCAGCCGCGCCACCCGCTGCTTGGCCGCCCCGGTGGAGAGCTCGGTGAGCCAGGCATCCGCCTCGGAGAGGGCGCGGTGCCAGCGATTCATCAGCTCCCGATGGAGTTTGGGGCTGGTGTCGGAGAGGGCGCGCACCACCGCCACCGGCAGGCTGCACGCCTCGGTGGCTTGTAATACCACCGCGTCATGCTGATAGGGCTGGTCGAGCAGCGCCTCCATGCCCACCACGTCGGTGGCGCGGACCAGGCGCACGATGCGCTGACTGCCGTCCGGCAGAAACTGGACCAGCTTGAGGATGCCGGTGCGAATGGTGAACATGCGGTCGCCCATGTCGCCGGCGCGATAGAGCACCGAGCCGGGGGGCAGGTTGTAGAGGTCGATGGGTTGATGGATCTTGTCGAAATCCTTCTCCTCCAGGCCGGAAAAGAGGACCATGTTGCGCAGGGTGCAGCTGATGCAGTCGGCGCGCCCCTCCCAGGCCTCCTTGTCGGTGACATATTTCATTCGCTTTTCTCCGCTTGGCCCGTATCGGCGGACGGGCTTGTGTTATTGTCCGATCTCGTTATCCTTGGCGCCACCCGAGCGGGCGGTTATGGTCGACGGCCACTCCCTCCCGCCATTCCCCTGAGCGGGGCGCGGCGAGTGCAGCCAAAGTTATCATAAGCTCTCCCGGTAATAACGCGGAAATGCCGCATTGGTTGCCTGTTTCATAAACCTCGGGGTTCCGGAACCCGCGGGTCATTTTACACGCTAAAATGCGTACGCCAATCACCCAATCCAACGCTGGAAAAGTTGAGGAGAAACCCATGCCCCTGATCACCCTGCGCCAGACCCGTCTCGCCTTTGGCGCCGCCCCGTTGCTCGATGGCGTCGATCTGACCATCGATCCGGGCGAGCGGATCTGTCTGATCGGCCGCAACGGCGCCGGCAAATCGACGCTGATGAAGGTGATCGCCGGCGAGATTGCCGCCGACGAGGGCGAGCGGGTGGTGGGGCAGGGGATCCGGGTGGCGCGTCTCACTCAGCAGGTGCCCGAGGATACCGAGGGCTCGGTGTTCGACAAGGTGGCGGATGGTCTGGGCGAGCTGGGCGGGTTGATGCGCGCCTATCACGAGGCGCTGCGGGAACTGGCGGAGTCGGCGGATCAGGAGGGGGCGATGGCGCGCCTCGCCAAGGCCCAGCATCGCCTGGAGGCGGTCGACGGCTGGCAGACCGAGCAGAAGGTGGAGACGGTGATCTCGCGCCTCTCGCTGGACGCCGACCTCCCCTTCGCCTCCCTCTCCGGCGGCCTCAAGCGCCGCGTCATGCTGGCGCGCGCGCTGGTGCGGGAGCCGGATCTGTTGCTGCTCGATGAGCCCACCAACCACCTGGATATCGCCTCCATCGACTGGCTGGAGGAGTTCCTCCTCGGTTACGGCGGCAGCCTGCTGTTCGTCACCCATGACCGCATGTTCCTGCGGCGTCTCGCCACCCGCATCATCGAACTGGACCGCGGCGTGCTCAGCGACTGGCCCGGCGACTACGACAACTTCCTGCGTCGCAAGGAGGAGCAGCTGCACGCCGAGGAACTGGCCAACGCCCGCTTCGACAAGAAGCTGGCGGAGGAGGAGCAGTGGATCCGCCAGGGCATCAAGGCCCGCCGCACCCGTAACGAGGGTCGGGTGCGGGCGCTCAAGGAGATGCGTCAGGAGCGCCAGCAGCGCCGCGAGCAGGGCGGCAAGGCGGTGATGAATCTCAGCGAGGGCGGCCGCTCCGGCAAGCTGGTGGCCGAGGCGAAAGCCGTGGACTACGCCTGGGGCGATCGCACCATCATCCGCGGCCTCGACACCACCATCATCCGTGGCGACCGCATCGGCGTCATCGGCCCCAACGGCTGCGGCAAGAGCACCCTGCTTAACCTGCTGCTGGGTAAACTGGCGCCGACCGCGGGTATGATCCGCCACGGCGTCAATCTGGAGATCGCCTATTTCGACCAGCTGCGGGACACCCTGGACGGCGACAAGCGGGTGCGGGACGTGGTCGCCGACGGCGCCGACAAGTTCTCGGTCAACGGCCGCGAGCGCCACGTCATGAGCCACCTGCGGGACTTCCTGTTTACCCCGGATCGCGCCAACCAGCCGGTCCACTCCCTCTCCGGCGGCGAGCGCGGGCGACTGTTGTTGGCGCGCCTGTTCACCCGGCCCTTCAACCTGCTGGTGATGGACGAGCCCACCAACGATCTGGACGCCGAGACCCTGGAGCTGCTGGAGGATCGCCTGATCGAGTATCAGGGCACCCTGCTGCTGGTCAGCCACGACCGCGCCTTTCTCAATAACGTGGTCACCAGTACCCTGGTGTTTGAAGGGGAGGGGCGGGTCAACGAATACGTCGGTGGTTATGACGACTGGCTGCGTCAGCGCCCCGCCGCGATCCACGGGAAGGCCGCCCCCATTTCGAAGCTGGCCGCCGCCGATAAGGGCCAGGCGAAGCCCAAGGGGGCCGCCAAGGGCAAGAAGATGGGCTACAAGGATCAGCGAGAGCTGGAGACATTGCCGGAGCGCATCGCCGAGCTTGAAGAGGCGATCGAAGGCCTGCACGGGGCCATGAGCGACCCGGATTTCTTCAAAGGCGATCCCCTGGCGATCCAGCGCGTACAGAACGCGTTGGCGGAGCGGGAGGCCGAGCTCGAACGGGCCTTCGAGCGCTGGGAGGCCTTGGAGCGGATCAAGGAGGCGTTGGGGCAGGGGGCTTGAATCCGGGCGCGGCCAGTTCGCCGATGCGCGGCGGGGATCGTTTGGGGCATCCATTTCGCGCAAGTGAACTTTTCGCGTAACTCGATTACAATCTCGCCCCATGGCCAAGAAAGCAAAAAAGACGGGAGGCGGTTCCACCATCGCCCTCAACAAGAAGGCGAAGCACGACTATTTCATCGAGCAGCGTTTCGAGGCGGGCGTCTCGTTGATGGGCTGGGAGGTGAAGAGCCTGCGCGCCGGGCGGGTGCAGTTGGGGGAGAGCTATGTGCTGCTTCAGAACAATGAGTTGTTTCTGTTCGGTACCCACATTACCCCCCTGCCTTCCGCTTCCACCCATGTGGACCCGGATCCCACTCGCTCCCGCAAGCTGCTCATGCACCGCGATGAAATCGATCGCCTGATCGGCTCGGTGGAGCGCAAGGGCTACACCCTGGTGGCCCTCGCGCTTTACTGGAAACAGGGTCGGGTGAAGGCGGAGATCGGCCTCGCCAAGGGCAAGAAGATGCACGACAAGCGCGCCGTCGAGAAGGATCGGGACTGGCAGCGGGACAAGCAGCGGATCCTGCGGTCTCGTTAGCGGATCTCCTTAGTATCCGGGATCTGGCGCGCTCCGCATATGGGGACTGCCGGAATGCCGCCGCTGCGGCACGGCATCGTCGGTGTTCCATGAACCAGCCGAAAATTTTCAAGGTAGAACTATGTACAGTTTGTGGAACGAAAAAGAGGCCGCCGCCCGCAAGAGTCATCTTGAGCTGCGGGTCTACAGTTCGCGTCTGTTGGGGCGGGAGCCCTCGCTGGTGCTGCATGGCGGCGGCAATACCTCGGTCAAGGTCAGCGAGGTCAATCTGGTGGGCGAAGAGGAGGAGATCCTCTACGTCAAGGGCAGCGGCTGGGATCTGGCGACCATCGAGACGCAAGGCTTCGCGCCGGTGCGGCTGACGCCCATGCTCAAGCTGGCGAAGCTGGAGGCGCTCTCGGACCCCCAGATGGTGAATGAGCTCAAGTGCCAGATGACCCAGGCGGGCGCGCCGTCGCCGTCGGTGGAGACCATTCTGCACGCGGCGCTGCCTTTTCGCTATGTGGATCACACCCACGCGGACGCGGTGGTGACCATCACCAACACCCCGGACGGGCGTCGTCTGATTGAGGAGGTCTATGGCGACAAGGTGGTGATCGTGCCCTATGTGATGCCCGGCTTTGATCTGGCGAGGGACGTGGCGCGCATCTTCGCCGAGCAGGCGACCCCGGCGACCCAGGGCATGGTTTTGATGAATCATGGCATCTTCTCCTTCGGCGATACCGCCAAGGACTCCTACGAACGCATGATCCGCCTGGTGGACATGGCCGAGCAGTTTCTCCTCGATCAGCAGGCCTGGGATCTGGTCGAGCCAGAGCCGCCCGTGGCGTCGGCCATGGCCGGGGATATCGTCGATCTGCGCAAACGGCTGTCCGAAAAGGCCGGACGCCCGATGATCCTGAGCGTCACCGGCAGTCCGCGTGGCATGGCCTTCGCCCGTCGTTACGACGTTCAGAAGGTCGCCATGCGCGGCCCGGCGACGCCGGACCATGTGATTCGCACCAAGGCGGTACCCATGATCGGGCGTGACCTGGACAGCTACGAGAAGGCCTACCGGGACTACTTCATGGCCCATGAACCCTCCGCCAGGGAGCGCAAGACCATGCTCGACCCCGCGCCGCGGGTGATCCTGGATCGCGATCTGGGGCTCTGCTGCGCCGGCAAGTCGATGGCGGAGGCCGCCATCGTCCATGACATCTACGAACACACCATGGTCTGTATCGAGCGGGCCGAGAAGCTGGGGGGCTGGCGCGCGCTGCCCGCCGCCGACCTGTTCGACATGGAGTACTGGGATCTCGAACAGGCAAAGCTGCGCAAGGGCGGCGAACCGCCCCTGTTTCAGGGCGAGGTGGCGTTGATCACCGGCGCCGCTTCCGGCATCGGCAAGGCCTGCGTCGAGGCCTTTCTGGCGCGCGGTGCGGCGGTCATCGGCGTGGATATCAACGCCGCCGCGGATGGGCTCTACGCGACCCCCGGCTATCTTGGCATCGCCTGCGACATCAGCGACACCGCGGCGCTGAGGGCGGCGCTGGAGCAGGGGGTGCGTCGTTTCGGCGGTATCGACATGCTGGTCCTCAATGCCGGCATGTTCCCCGGCGGCAAGCGCATCGCCGAGCTGGGCGACGAGGAGTGGCGCAAGGTATTGTCGGTCAATCTCGACGCCAATCTGGCGTTATTGCGGGAGACCTACCCGATGTTGAAGGGCGCGCCCAATGGCGGTCGGGTGGTGGTGATGGGCTCCAAGAACGTGCCCGCGCCGGGACCCGGGGCCGCCGCCTATTCGGCCTCCAAGGCGGCGCTCACCCAGTTGATGCGGGTGGTCGCCATGGAGTGGGGCGGCGAAGGCATTCGCATCAACGCCCTGCATCCCAACGCGGTGTTCGATACCGGGATCTGGACCGAGGAGGTGTTGCAGGCCCGCGCCCAGCACTACGGCCTGACCGTGCAGCAGTACAAGACCAACAACCTGCTCGGCGTCGAGGTCACCAGTCGCGACGTGGCCGAGCTGACGGCGGAGATGTGCGGTCCGCTCTTCGCCAAGACCACCGCCGCCCAGCTGCCCATTGACGGCGGCAATGACCGGGTTGTCTGAAAGTCGCGGTAAAGCGGCCTCATTGCCGGACGGGGCTTGCAGCCCCGTCCGCGCCGTTATCCGCGGGCAATGCGGTTGCAATGGGGAGATAGGTAAAGGCGGGGACGGGTGTGCAACACCGCTCCCGCGGCCAGGAAGCAGCACTTGCCGGACGGGGCTTGCAGCCCCGTCCGCACCGTTATCCGCGGGCAATGTGGCTGCAATGGGGGAAATAGGTAAAGGTGGGGACGGGTGTGCAACACCGGTCCCGCGGCCAGGAAGCAGCATCCCGGCTATCCTGAAAATCCCGCCCATCTTGTCTATTCTTTGCCGTCTCCCTGACGGCGTCGCTTGCTGTTTTCCCATCAAACCAACTTTTTGCGGTAAACCGTCCCGTTTTGCGGTATCCTCTTCAGGTTATGAGTGAAGAACATATTACCGATACCCGTTTTGATACCCTTTCGTTGGCCCAGCCGATCATGCAAGGCATTGAAGAGGCCGGCTTTGCCTACTGCACGCCGATTCAGGCCCAGACCATCCCGGTCGCCCTCTCCGGGCGGGACGTGGCGGGGCAGGCCCAGACCGGCACCGGCAAGACCGCGGCCTTTCTGATCGCCGCCTTTCAGTACCTCCTTGATCATCCGTCGCCGCCGGAGCGCCAGCCGAATCAGCCGCGAGCGATCATTCTCGCCCCCACCCGCGAACTGGCGGTGCAGATCCACAAGGATGCCGGGGTGATTGGTCGCCATACCGACTTCACCTTTGGCCTGGTGTACGGTGGCGAAGGCTATGAAAGACAACGCAACACCCTGCGCGAAGGGGTCGATATCCTCATCGGCACCCCCGGCCGTCTGATCGACTACTTCAAGCAGCATGTGTTCGACCTGCGGGCGATCCAGGTGGTGATCCTGGACGAGGCGGATCGCATGTTCGATCTGGGCTTCATCAAGGATATCCGCTACCTGCTGCGGCGCATGCCGCCGCGCGATCAGCGCCTGGGCATGCTCTTCTCCGCGACCCTCTCGTTCCGGGTCAATGAGCTCGCCTACGAGCACATGAACAACCCCCGGCCGATCAAGGTCGAGTCCGACACCGTTACCGCGGACAAGGTCCGGCAGGTCGCCTACATGGTCGCCAACGAGGAGAAGATCCCGCTCCTCATCGGCCTGCTGCGGCACATGGATCCGCGTCGCACCATCGTCTTCGTCAACACCAAGCGGGAGTGCGACCGGGTCTGGGGCTACCTGGAGGGGAACGGCATTCGTGCCGCGGTGCTCTCCGGCGACGTGCCCCAGAACAAGCGCCTACGCCTGCTTGGGCAGTTTCAGGCGGGCGAGCTGCCGGTACTGGTGGCCACCGACGTGGCGGCGCGGGGGCTGCATATCCCGGATGTCAGTCACGTCTTCAACTACGACCTGCCGGAAGACGCGGAGGATTACGTCCACCGCATCGGGCGCACCGCCCGCGCCGGGGCTTCTGGCGACGCGATCAGCTTCGTGTGCGAGACCTACGCCTTCTCGCTGCCGGATATCGAGGTCTTTATCGAAGACAAGATCCCCAACGAGCCGGTCGCCGGTGATCTGCTCGCCGAAATCGACCCGGGCAGCCGGGTGCGCCCGGAACGGCCGGCCCGGGATAGTCGCGACCGGGGCAAGCGGGGAGCGCGAGGCAGGGATGGCGGTCGGCGCGGCGGCGGTGGTGACGGGGAGCGGCGTCAGGAAAAAACTGGCGCGGCGGAAGGCTGCGGCGCCGAGGGTGGCGGACGGGAAGGTGGGGAGTCCCGCAAGCCAAGGAGACGCAGGTCACGAAATCGTCGAGACGGTTCCCCGAAAAGTGATAAAGAGTGACTTCAGGCAATAGTCGGTGATTTGATCGCCCGGCGAACTTGCCAGATTTCATGGGGTTTCATAAAATGAAGGTGTGGTAATTGGCCGAGAACGGTTAAAAAGGAGTGTGTCATGAAATTGGTAAAAGTGATCGTTTATGGAGTTTTTGCGGCGGGCCTGATGGCGACGCCGGTGTGGGCGAACCAGTGCGTGGATGACTGCATTGAGGCGGGAATGGAGTGCCAGGAGGCGTGTGACGGCGATGAGGACTGCATTGAAGAGTGCCAGCAGGTTGGCCAACAATGCAGCGATGAGTGCTAAATCCGAACCATCGGCGGCATGATTTTGGTGTGATTCCAGTCTGGGCGCGAGGGCCGCTGGCCCTCGCCGCGGGCGAGCCATTCTCGCCCTCCGTTTGGCGTCGGCCATGGTGGCTGACGGCCATCGCCTTGATTACAGGTACTTCACCAATACCGCCAATGCGCTGAGCGCCGAGATCCACAACACGGCGTGACGCACCCTCCCGGCGTCGATCCAGCGACTCAGCGGCCCCGCCAGGGCCATTCCCGCCACTACCCCGGGAAACAGGGCCAGGCCTTGGCCCAGCGCCCGCCCGTCAAGCTTCCCCATTAGCGCGAAAAGCCCGATCATCACCAGATTGCTGGTAAAGAAATAGCTCGCCAGCGAGCCGCGCACGGTCGCGCCCTTGGCGTGTTGATAGACCAGCGCGATCGGCGGGCCGTTCATCGCCATGGTGATCCCCATGAAACTCGATGCCGTTCCCATCGGCAGCAGCCATCTCCGTATCGGTCTGAGGTGCAGGTGAGAGAGACTCAGCACCACCACGGTCAGGGTCAGCAGCCCGAACAGCAGCGCCATCTCCCGAATCGGCAGTAATAGCAGCGCCGCGGCCCCCAGGAGATAGCCTGGTAGATTGCCGATGTAGATCCAGCGCAGCCCCCGCCAGTCGGTGTGGGCGTGGTTTTTCCGCCACAGCAGCGCCGTGAGCAAAAGCGCGGTAATGGTGAGGGGGACGGGAATCAGGCCGGGGTCGATCAGAATCAGGATCGGCGCGGAGATCAATGCGAATCCGAACCCCGCCGCGCTCTGGATCAGGGCGCCGGCGGTGATGGCGCAGAGCGCGATGAGGAGTTCGATGGAGGTAATTCCCAACCACGAATGAAATTCCTGCATAATTGTCCTTGTGTGTGGCTTGGCGGCCAGGGTTTCCATGGTGGCGGGAAGAATACCTCAATCTTGGCATTGAGGCGATGAGGCGTTGCGCGCGCGGTTTTCGAACGCGATATGGGGATGCTGAAAAGCCGCGGAATGTGGACCCCTGCAACGGATTGTAGCGGAAACAAGAAGCAAACGGTCTATACTCTGACCAAATGACTCGCAAAAAGGAGGAGGCGATGCGTCCCATTATCTTGCTGGCGTTGGGCCTGACCCTGGCCTTTTCCGCCGGGGCGCAAGAACGGCCCCTGGTCATCGGCTTCATGCCCTACCTGAACGTGGAGGACCTGATCCGCAAGTATTCGCCGCTGGCCGGCCACCTCTCCCGCGAGCTGGGACGCGAGGTGGAGATCCGCGTGGCTCGAAATTACGCCGAGCACATCCGTCTGGTGGGGGAGGACCGCATCGACATCGCCTTTCTGGGCGGCAGCCCCTATGTGGTCATCGGCGAGGAGTATGGCAACAAGCCGCTGCTGGTGCGCTATGAGTTCGAGGGCAAACCGACCTTTACCTCGGTCATCTTCGTGCGCACGAATGATCAGGCGCAACGGCTGGCCGACCTGCGCGGGCGCAAGATGGCGTTCGGCAACGCCAATTCCACCCTGAGCAGCCAGGTGCCGCTGTACATGCTGATGGAGGCGGGGGTCATGCCGGAGGATCTCGCCCGCTATGCCCATTTACGCAACCATGAAAACGTCTTGCTGGGGGTCGAGTTCGGCGACTTCGACGCCGGTGCGGTCGCCGAAGAGGTGTTTCGGGAAAAGCGGGGCGACCGGTTGCGGGTGTTGGCCAGATCACCGGAGATCTCCACCCACGTCTTCGTCACCCGCGCCGATATGCCGGAGCGGCAGCGGGCGTCGATTCGCCGGGCCCTGCTGGACTTGAAGCGGGGGGATGGCGAGGGCGAACGGGTGCTGGGCGCGATCAGTGACAAGCTGACCGGGTTCGTGGCGGTGGAAGACGGAGACTATGACCTGCTGCGAACCATTCTGGACAGGGTTCTGCCGGTCCTGCAACATTAACGCGGGGGAAGGATTCTCCATGGGGCTCGGTTATCGCAAACAACGCACCACGCTGGTGATCATGATCCTGGCCATCACCACCCTGTTTCTGTGGTCGGCGGCCTACTTCATCTTCCTGCAACAGCGGGAGCAGATGATGGAGTTTCACCGCAGCCGCACCCTGCGAGAGAGCGAGCTGATCGCCGAATTTCTCACCGAGGCCCTGCTGCGCAACGACTATGCCGAGGCGCGCAATTTTCTGCGCGGCTGGCAGCGCAATCACGACTACGTCACCGCCCTTTCGGCCCACTTCGACAATGGCGGCACCCTCTTTTCCTACCAGCGCGCCGACAATGCCTCTCTCTCCGCCGGCGAACTCGAACAGGTCAGGGTCATAAGCTACGGCAATCGCGCCATGACCCTCTCTCTCAGCCACGAGACCACCGGCATCGCGATGGCGCTGGAGCGTCTCTCCCGCAGTCTTGCCCTGTTCGCGGCGCTGCTGATCCTGATGCTGGGCGGGGCCTTGTGGTTCGTGCTCTTTCGCTGGTCGGTCAAGCCCATGGAGCGGGAGATCGGCAGACGCACCCAGGCGCTGCGGGAGGCGATCGGCTACGCCCACAGCCTGCTCTACTCCATGAGCGGGCATATCGCCATCGTCGATGACACCGGCCACATCCTCGATACCAATCGATCGTGGCGGGAGTTCGCCCGCGACAACGGCTATCAGGGGCCGGACGATATGGTCGGCCTCTGCTATTTTCACGCCTGCGATGACCTGGATCGACTCGCGTCCAAGGGCGAACCCTGGGAGCGGGCGATCCTGGAGGTGTTGAATGGGGAGCGGGATGAATACTCCATGGACTATCCCTGTCACTCCGCCGAGGAGCAGCGCTGGTTCCTGATGCGGGTCGTGGCGGTAACCTACCATGGCGAGCGCCGCGCCATCGTCAATCACATCAACATCACCGACATCAAGCAGGTGCAGGAGGCGTTGGCCCGCAGCGAGGAGGAGTTGCTGGCGATCAATCGGGTCTATCAGGCCCTCAGCGCCTCCAACAAAGCCCTCTCCATGGCGGAAGACGAGCAGGGGTTGCTTGCCGAAGTGGCGCGAATCATTCATGAAGACTGTGGCTTTCCCTTGGTGTGGATCGGCTACGCCCAAAACGGCGACGCCAAGGCGTTGGTTACCCGTAGCATGGCGGGGCCGAAGACCGACTTCATCGAAGGGATCAAGTTGACCTGGAAGGGCGATGATATGGGACAGGCGGGGCCCATCGGGGACTGTTTTCGCGGCGGCGAGCCGATCATCAAGGCCAACTGTTCCCTGGCAGGCAGTGATGACCCCTGGTGCAAGCGGGCCTTCGAGCATGGCATCACCGCCAGCGCCGCGTTCCCGGTCAGCCACGGCGCGGCGCGTATCGGCGTGATCGCGGTCTACTCCGATGCGGAGGATGCCTTCTCCAGCCCGGTGGTGGCGCTGCTCAAGGAGCTCTCGGAGAATCTGGCGTTCGGGGTGCTGGCGATCCGCGAGCGGCGGGCCAGGGAGATGGCGCAACGGGAGCTGGAGCGGCTCTCGGTCACCGACAAGCTCACCCAGCTCTACAATCGCCTGCGCACCGATACCGTGCTGGAGGCGGAAGTCGGACGCGCCGAACGCTACGGCGCCAAGCTATCGGTGATGCTCTTTGACATCGATCACTTCAAGGAGGTCAACGACCATTTCGGGCACCAGTTCGGCGACCAGGTGCTGGTCGGGCTGGCGGAGGAGGTGCGCCACAATCTGCGCGAGAATGACGTCGCCGGGCGCTGGGGCGGCGAAGAGTTTCTGGTAATCGCACCCCATACCGATCTGAACGGGGCGAAAAAGCTGGCGGAAAAGCTGCGCCAACGGTTCGAGGCCCATGATTTTGGCGGCGATCAGCGCATAACCGCCAGTTTCGGCGTCGCCGAATGGCGTCCCGGCGATACCTCGGGCAATCTGATCGGGCGCGCCGACCGCGCCCTCTACCGCGCCAAGAACAATGGGCGCAACCGCGTCGAGACGGATCCGCCGGATGCCGCGTGAACGCAAGCGCCAAGCCACGCCATTCACTCCCCCTCCCACCGGGAGGGGGCTGGGGGGAGGGTCTCAGGAACTGGCTGAGGAGTTCAAATCATGCCGCCAATCTCCGTACCCCCTCCCTGACCCTCCCCGGCGGGGAGGGAATCCTTCGGTCAAGGAGTGCCAGTCCTTGAAGGACTGGCACTCCTCGCTCCTTGTGGATTAGACTACAGCGCCCCGAAACCCGCGGTAAAGCCGCTCAGTGAAAGAGGGATCTTGAAGGGTGTCTGCTGCATGTCCATGATGGTGGCATACATCTTCGCCCCCGCCTTCATGGCGCTGACCTCCGCGTCACTCATCAGCCAGCCGGTAAGACAGCCGGTCTGAGAGCAGGTCTCCACCGGGCGCACCTGGGGCTCGCTCTCGTCGACGGCGATCTTCACCCCCTGGGGCAGCGAGAAGCCCAGCGGCAGGTTGAGCAGCATGCTCACCCCTTCCGGCTGCTTGCGCACCACCGCCTTCAACACCGATTGTCCTGACTCCTTGAGCATCACGTTCTGAACCAGACCGCAGATCTCCGCGCCGCTCTCCGGGGCTTTTTCACAGATCTTCACCCAGTCGCCATACTTCTCCTCCTCGACCGGAGGCGGCGTGGCGATCTCCTCCTGCGCCAGCGCCGGCATGCCGGCGGCTACCAACAGGGCGGTACCGAACAGAATTGGCAAGTATCGAAATGGCATGAACGTATCCTTATATTTGAGCAACATGTCGGCGAGATTCTAGCATGGCCGTATCCGCGGGCCAAAGGCCCATCCTATGGCCGTCTGGGGTGTTTGATATCATTTCGCCAAGGTTATTATATGGTTTCCCACGGAGATAGGGTAATTCATTTTTGGATCGAATATAATGGCCGGATGTCTTCCAGTCACGATCTGCATACCCACTCCACCGAGTCGGACGGCACCCTGACGCCGAGCCAGCTGGTGGAGCGGGCGGCCGCGGCGGGGGTCGAGGTGCTCGCCCTCACCGACCACGACACCCTCTCCGGCTGCCAGGAGGCTGCCGCGGCGGCGAGATCCGCGGGCATCGCCTTCTGGCCGGGGGTGGAGATCTCCGTCTCCTGGAGTGGTACGACCATTCATGTGGTGGGGCTGCGGGTCGACCCGGAGAGCGCCCCCCTCAACCGCGGGCTCGCCGAGCTGCGCGATCACCGCCAATGGCGCGCCGAAGAGATGGGCCGGCGCCTGGCCAAACGGGGTATCGAGGGGGCCTACGAAGGCGCCCGCGCCCTCTCCAACGGTCGCCTGGTGGCGCGCACCCACTTCGCCCGTTTCCTGGTCCAGACGGGGGTCGTGGAGGAGGAACGCAAGGTCTACAAGAAGTATCTCACCCCCGGCAAGCCCGGCTTCGTGGCGGGACGCTGGGCCGCGCTGGCGGACGCGGTGAAGTGGATTCGCGATGCGGGCGGGCGCGCCGCCATCGCCCACCCCGCCCGCTACAAGCTAAGCAACATGAAGCTCACCTGCCTGCTCAAGGAGTTTCGGGCCATGGGGGGCGAGGGGCTTGAAGTGATCTCCGGTAGCCACAACCCGGGGGAGAACAACGCCATGGCCAGCCTGGCGCGCCAGCACGGCCTGCTCGCCTCGGTAGGCTCCGACTACCACGGCCCCGAAAGCTCCTGGCTGGAGTTGGGCAAGCTACCGAAACTGCCTGTCGATGTGGAGCCTATCTGGCAGGGGTGGTAGAAGAATTGTTTTGGACAGGATTTGCAGGATGTACGGGATTTTTTAGGCTGGTTCCCACGCGCCGCGTGGGAACCGCTATCGGCGCGCTGCGCCAACATTTGGAGTTGTCTGGACAGGATGAGTGGGATTTCTATAAGGCAGATATTGTAGCCGAACGGAAGTCGGCGCAGCGCGCCGGGATTGGGCTCCCACGCAGCGCGTGGGAGCCAGCTGAAAAAAGTCTATTCGTTACTCAAAAAGTAAAATCCCGTCTATCCTGAAAATCCTGTTAATCCTGTCCATTTCTTCCTTACGAGTCCTTGTGACCTAATTGTTAACACGAATTTAGTAAAGACCAACATCATGGCCCAATTTTTTCAAATACACCCGGAAACCCCCCAACACCGCCTGATCAGTCAGGCGGTGGAGATCATCCGCAAGGGCGGCTTGATCGTCTACCCGACCGACTCCAGCTACGCCCTCGGCTGCGGCATGGGCGAGAAGGGGGCGATGGAGCGGATCCAGCGCATCCGGCGGGTAGACGCCAAGCACAACTACACCCTGGTCTGTCGCGACCTCTCCGAGATCGCGACCTACGCCAAGCTGGACAACCAGCACTATCGACTGCTCAAGGCCCTCACTCCCGGCCCCTATACCTTCATCCATCACGCCACCAAGAAGGTGCCGCGGCGGTTGCAGCAGGAGAAGCGCAAGAGCATCGGCATTCGCGTGCCCGACAATCCCATCGCCCTGGCGCTGCTGGAGGAGCTGGGCGAGCCGCTGATGAGCTCGACCCTGATCCTGCCCGGCGACGACACCCCCATGACCGATCCCTACGACATCCGCGAGACCATCGGCCATGATCTGGACCTGGTGATCGACGGCGGCTTCTGCGGCATGGAGCCCACCACCGTGGTCGACATGTGCGAGGACCCGCCCCAGGTAATGCGGGTAGGCAAGGGTGATGTCACCCTGTTCGAGTGATCCTGTATAATCCTGCTCCTTATGGAACAACTCTCCGATATACAACGTCTCGCGATATGGGTGCTGCCCGTACTTTTCGCCATCACCGTGCATGAGGTCGCCCACGGCTGGATGGCCCGCAGGCTTGGCGACAATACCGCCTACATGCTGGGCCGCATCACCCTCAATCCGCTCAAGCACATCGATATCATCGGTACGCTGATCGTACCCTTGGCGATGTTCTTTCTCGGCGGCCTGCTGTTCGGCTGGGCCAAGCCGGTGCCCGTC
Source organism: Gammaproteobacteria bacterium (assembly GCA_011390365.1). Lineage (GTDB taxonomy): Bacteria > Pseudomonadota > Gammaproteobacteria > Chromatiales > Chromatiaceae > SLIM01. The sequence goes on along the minus strand of JAABSM010000022.1, from coordinate 34,440 downwards.
TCCTGGAAGAACCTCAAGAATCCGCGGCGCGACATGGCGTTGGTGGCCGCCGCCGGTCCCGGCGCCAATCTGGTGATGGCGGTCCTGTGGGCGGTGGTGATGCGTATCGGCTTCGAATTGCAGGAGTTCCCCTGGTTCTCGATCCCGATGCTCTATATGGGCATGGCCGGCATCACCATCAACGCGATCCTGATGATCCTCAACCTGATGCCGATTCTGCCGCTGGATGGCGGTCGCATCCTGTCATCCTTGCTGCCGCCCAGGCTGGAGATGCGGTTCGCCAGAATGGAACCCTATGGCTTGATCATTCTGCTGGTGCTGATCTTCACCGGCATCCTGGGGGCGGTCCTTGGCCCGGGCATCAGGCTGGTGGGGCAACTCGCCTACGCCCTGGTCGGCCTGAGCTGAACCTGAATCTGAAACCCCATCTGACAACCTTCTACCTATCGATATCAGGAGTATTGACTTGAATTCCGTTGCCCAACAACATGCCCGTGTGCTCTCCGGCATGCGTCCCACCGGACGTCTCCATCTCGGCCACTATCACGGCGTCCTGAAAAACTGGGTGGAACTCCAGCACGAATACCAATGCTTCTTCTTCGTCGCCGACTGGCACGCCCTCACCACCCACTACGACGACCCCAGCATCATCCCCGACAGCGTCAACGATATGGTCATCGACTGGCTGGCGGCGGGGGTCAACCCCGGCGAGGCCAAGCTCTTCATCCAGTCTCAGGTGCCGGAGCATGCCGAGCTGCATCTGCTGCTGTCGATGATCACCCCGCTGGGTTGGCTGGAGCGGGTGCCCAGCTACAAGGACCAGCAGGAGAAGCTCAAGGAGAAGGACCTCAACACCTACGGCTTCCTCGGTTACCCGCTGCTGCAATCGGCGGATATCCTCATCTACAAGGCGGGACTGGTACCGGTGGGCGAGGATCAAGTGGCCCACGTCGAGCTGACCCGGGAGGTGGCGCGCCGCTTCAACCACATCTTCGGTCGCGAGAAGGACTTCGAACAGCTCGCCGAAGAGGCGGTGAAAAAGATGGGCAAAAAGGCCGCCAAGCTCTATAAACGCTATCGTATCGCCTACCAGGAGCAGGGCGACCAAGAGGCGCTGGAGGCGGCCCGCGCGCTGCTGGAGAGTCAGCAGAACCTCACCGTCAACGACCGTGAACGCCTCTTCGGCTATCTGGAAGGGGGCGGTCGCATCATCCTCCCCGAACCCCAGCCGCTGCTCACCAAGGCGTCCAGGATGCCGGGCCTGGATGGTCAGAAGATGTCCAAGTCCTATAACAACACCATCGGCCTGCGCGACCACCCCGAGGTGGTGGAAAAGGCCCTGCGTACCATGCCGACCGATACCCATCGGGTGCGCCGTAACGATCCCGGCGATCCGGAAAAGTGCCCGGTGTGGGAGTTCCACAAGGTCTACTCCGACGACGGCGTGCGCGACTGGGTGCGCGACGGCTGCACCAGCGCCGGAATCGGCTGCATCGAATGCAAGCAGCCGGTGATCGATACCGTACTCATGGAACTCAAGCCCTTCCAGGAACGGGCTGCCGAGTACGAAGCACAACCCGACCTCGTCCGCTCCATCCTCATGGAGGGCGGGGAGGCGGCCCGCGACATGGCCCAGCAGACCCTCAACGAGGTCCGCACCGCGATGTCCTTGCAGTATCGCTGAGTCCCGGGGCGCGGTGGACCCGCAAATAGACAGGATTAACAGGATTTTCAGGATGGACGGGATGTTGGGGCGGTCGGGCCGGTCCATATTGGTTGCTAGTGCTGCACTAGTCAGAAAATCCATAAAGCGAGCGGATAAGCTGCCATGAACATCGCTTACCTTTACTGTGAAACATCGCGCAGCGATTCCTTATTCCCCCTCTCCCTCTGGGAGAGGGCCGGGGTGAGGGAACGATCACGGCGTTGCGCCACCTATGTTTCATCATCCGGGGTGGCGCAACGCCATGATCGTTAGCCATGGTAGCAATTTCATCGGTCGCCCCGGCGCTGCTCAGGGACGCTTGAGGTCACCTCGCGGAAGCCACAAGACATCACAAGACCCCCTCCCGCTAATCCTGTCGAGAATTCTTCAAAAGGCCAGAAGCATCCACCAAGCCCGTAATCCGAAAGGGTATTATCCGCCAGCAGCGGAAGCGAGACCCCCTACAGCAGGTTTTTCGGAATATGCCTGGAGATCTCGATAGTGGCGGTGCTGCCGGTAAATTCGAAGCGGACCCTGCCGAGGGAGGAGAAGTAGATCTCCAGCTCCGAATCGAGGTCGAAGGTGCCGGAGGTTTCGACGGAGTAGGCGACGATGTGGCGGTTACGATGTACCTGTTGGCTCAGGTCATCGATTTGGCGGTGGTCCAGGAAACTTCTCCGCGGCTTGTCCTCCGGGCAAAGGTGGGGGCGTAATCGGACAATCAAATTCCGCTTCGGGTGGTGTTGGGTGTACACTGCGGGGTCCGTGTCGACCCTGTTGTACCCGTAGATGAGGCCCCGGCAAACCCGTGTTGCGAAAATCTCTCTCGATCATGCTGCCGCTGGATGCGCGCGGTCCGCCGCGACGGGTGATGTATAGCTTGGCGGAACATCGCCGTTGCCTCGCCATGCGCGAGAAGGAGTGGTACGGATGGCTGAAATAATCCCGGCCGAGGACCAGCCCCATCCCTACGCGGGCCTGCTGCCGGAGGTGATCCTTGACGCCATCGACGGTTGTGGCCGCCTCGCCTCCGGCTCGCTGTTCCCGCTCAACAGTTACGAAAACCGGGTCTATCAGGTGGGTCTGGAGGAGGGCGGCTTCGTCATCGCCAAGTTCTATCGCCCGGAGCGACTCAGTGACGCGGCGATCCGGGAGGAGCACGCCTTCTGTCGCGAGCTGGCGGAGCAGGAGATCCCGGTGGTGGCGCCCTGGGCCGACGCGGCGGGGGAGACCCTGTTTCGCCACCTGGGCTTTCGTTTCGCCCTCTATCCCCGGGTTGGGGGGCGGTTCCCCGATCTGGAGGATATGGATCTGCTGTTTCGCCTGGGGCGGCTATTGGGGCGGATCCATTTGACCGGCGAGGGCGTCCGCTTCGCTCATCGCGGCGATATCGACGTGGCGCGCATGGGACGGGAGTCCAGCGACTATCTGCTGGCGAGCGGCGTGCTGCCAAGCGAGCATCAAGACAAGTACCGCACCCTCTGTGATGCCATTCTGGAGCGGGTGGAGGGGCGGTTCGCCGAGCAGGCCAGACCCGAGTCGATCCGTCTGCACGGCGACTTCCATCCCGGCAATATCCTGCAACTGGAGGAGGCCCTGCGCATCGTCGATACCGACGATTGCCGCAACGGCCCGGCGGTGCAGGACCTTTGGATGCTGCTCTCCGGCGACCGCGGCCAGATGCGCGGCCAGCTCGCCGAGATCGTCGATGGCTACGAAGAGTTTCGAGAATTCGACCGCCGCCAACTGGCGCTGATCGAACCCCTGCGCGCGCTGCGCATCATCCACTACGCCGCCTGGTTGGCAAGACGCTGGAGCGACCCCGCCTTCCCCATGCACTTCCCCTGGTTCAACAGCGGCGGTTACTGGGACGAGCATATCCATACCTTGCAGGGCGTCTATAATCGGCTCGAAGAGACGCCGATCGAGCTGTGAAGGGCGGTCGGGCAGGGCGTCGCGGTCTTCTGGATCGCCGAGCTGGGCTCGTCCGAACACGCCCCCTCATCCCTCGGAGCCGAACTCCGTTCGGCGATTCGGGGCAGCTCAGCGAAGGCGACATCGAGGTATCGGCCCGGTTCGGGGATGGAGTAGACGCCTTCAATGTCATCAAGATAAGCCATCCTGGCATGTTCCGGGAATGATGCGCCTCATTTCATGGGTAAGCCGACCGTTTTTGGTTCTGTATAGATGTGCCGTCGACCGAGCGACAAGGCTTTTTATTAGGCATATCCTATGCCGGTCCGACGATTTCCGGCCTGCTACGGAGTAAGCGCATCAACGGCGGGAACCTGGCGTGCCGCTAATGGAGTGACATGCTATACGTCTTGGCGTGTGAGGGGTAATCGCGCAGCTCCAGATGGTGATCGGGTCATAAATTCGTATTATCGTGAGGTTAACGAACCTTCGCCCGAGCGCTCTGCTTGCTTTTCGCCGCGCGCTCCCCTAACTTCCTCCGCTGCCGTTTCCGATCACGAGGTCTCACCCCATGTCCATGAACTGGCCGCAACTGCTCTCCCGCAAGCGTCTCGGCTCTGATGCCGCGCCGGGGGAGAGCACCGCGCGCACCGATTTCCAGCGGGATTTCGATCGTATCGTCTTCTCCTCCGCCTTTCGGCGCATGCAGGACAAGACCCAGGTCTTCCCCCTCTCCAAGATCGACTATGTCCGCACCCGCCTGACCCACAGCCTGGAGGCCTCCAGCGTCGGGCGCTCCCTGGGCACGCTGGTGGGCGAGCAGGTGATCGCCCGGCACGGGTTGCAAGGCTATGAGGCGGCGGATTTCGGCAACATCTGCGCCGCGGCCTGTCTCGCCCACGATATCGGCAACCCCCCGTTCGGCCACTCCGGCGAGGACGGCTTTCGCCACTGGGCCGCCCACGCCGAGTATGGCCGCGCCCGGGTCGACGGCCTGCGTGGCAGCGCGCGGGAGGACTTTCTCGGCTTCGAGGGTAATGCCCAGGGCTTTCGTGTCATCACCCGCTTGCAGAATCGGGACAACCCCGGCGGCATGCAGCTCACCTGCGCCACCCTCGGGGCCTTCACCAAGTACCCCCGCGAATCCCTGTTGCAGGCCTGTCGTTATCAGGGGGTGAGCGCCAAGAAACACGGCTTCTTCGTGCACGACCGGGAGGCCTTTCGCGAGGTGGCCGAGAATCTCGGGCTGATCTCCCGGGACGAACAGGACGCCATCTGGTGTCGTCATCCGCTGGCCTTTCTGGTCGAGGCGGCGGACGACATCTGCTATCGGGTGATCGACATCGAAGACGGCTTTCGGCTGGGCTACCTGGGCTACCAGGAGGTGCTCGACCTGTTCCTGCCGGCGCTGGGCGATCGCGACGAGCTGGAGCGGCGCATGACCCGCATCAGCGGCGACAAGGAGCGGGTGGAGTTCCTGCGCGCCAAGGTGATCAACGAGGCGATCGGCCAGGTGCGGGACCGTTTTCTCGATCTGGAGTCCGCCATCCTGCGCGGTGAGTTCGATCGCCCCCTGTTGGGCGAGATCGGCATCCGCGCCGAAATGGAGCGGCTGATCCTGGTGGCCCAGGACAAGATCTACTGCACCCCCCAGGTGGTGGAGGTAGAGGCGGCCGGCTTTCAGGTGATCGGCGAACTGCTGGAGAACCTGATTCAGGTCCTCGATGACATCGCCGAACACGGCGCGCAGGCCACCCCCAAGAGCCGCATGACCCAGTATCTGATCCCCGAGCAGTTCATCGGCCCGGCGCGGAGGCCCAGCGACGATTTCTACTCGCGGCTGCTCGGACTCACCGACTTCGTCGCCGGCATGACCGACTCCTATGCGGTATCCCTCTACAAGAAACTGACCGGGATCTCGTTGCCCGGCGGCTGAAGGTCCCTAAGACGAATGAGGCGATTTCAGGGAGTGCCTCCGACGCTCTCTTCGATGGCGTCGTCGTAGGCGATGTAGCCCTTGAGGGTGGTGTCGTCCGCGCTGTACTCCACCTGCTGGTGGATAAGGTCCGCGTTGACGCTTGCGCTTGCCAGCATCAGCGTGGCGGTGAAAATCCGCTTGAAAATTGGCTTGCCTCGTTGGTGTTGGGAAACGTAGGGGTCAGTCATTCTGGCAGGTGGCCAGCACCTCTTTGTCGCCGCGTATCTCGCGCATTTGCAGCAGGGCGGCGTTCTGAAAGTCGCGACGGTTGCCGGCGAGAAGGAATTTATAGCCGTCCACGCAGTAGACGGCGATGAATTCGTTCGAGATGTTGGACTGGTAGCCGTAGCCATAGCCGTCGATGGCGGCGCGGGCGCGCTCGCCGACGTTGCGCATGGCGGCGTCCCCGGCATGCGCGCTGCCGGCCAGCAACAGGCCTGCGACGACGGTCCCTAGTGCGATTCTGGTCTTTTTTTGGGTCACGTTGATCCCCGCGATTCGGGCGATTCGGGCAATTCCGAATCGCTGGCTTGGACATCCTCGAAAGATAGCCTTTTGTCGGCGGGTTGCCAAGGGGGTAAGAAGGCTCGGTTTGTGCCTTGGGGCATAACTTCGCGATCCTTACAGATCAAGAATGCGCAGCTCCCGCTCCGCTTCGCTCCGCTCCCAGATCTCCATGAACTCCCGATTCAGGCGGTCCGCGCCCCGGCGATCGTGGAAGTCGGCGTGGCCCTGGTAGGTCTTGGGGTGACCGCGGTGGACCACGGCGGTGAGGTCGGCGATGAGGTAGCTGGTGGGGCGGTCGCTCTGCTCCGGCGGCGGCTTGCGCAGGGCGAAGCGGCTGGGGAGTCTGCGCATCAGCGGGATCAGGCGGTGGTCGTTCTTGCGCGGATGGGTGCTGTCTTCGAGGAGGATGCGAATGCACACCCCGCGACGCTCCAGGGCGGTGCGCTTGAGCTGTTCGAGCAGTTCCGGCCGATCGTAGAGGGCGGGGTCCAGGTCGCGGGTGTAGATGCGAATGTCCCGCCGGGCCTGAGAGCACATTCGCAGCACCGCGCGGGCGAACTCGCCGCGACCCTCCAGCGGGATGATGCCGCTGCTCAGGCCGAGGATGCCGTTATCCAGCAGTTGGGCGGTCTCCGCGGCGTCGTGGGCGGCGTTGTCAAAGCCTCTCTCCGGGTGTGGCAGGGGTTGGGGGGAGGGCGCGAGGGTTTCCGGTTCGGGGCGGTCGCTGGCGGTCATGGCAATGGGTTAAGGGGCTCTGAAACTCGTCAGGGTGTACAGCTCTTCGGACAACGCCACCGGGTCGAATGTTCGGGGGAGTTCGCCGATGATCTCGCCTTGCGGGGAGACCAGCAACAGCTTGCCGCCCCAGGAGAAGCGCCCGCCATTGTCTTGATTTCCGGTGTCGAGGGCGCGAAACAGATCGCGGATGGTATCTTCGTCGCCGCCCAGGGCGTGAAAGGCGGCGCTGTAGCCAGCGATCAGGGGGCGCAGGGCCGCGGCGCGTGCATCGGGGGCGCGAATGTTATCCGGCAGAGGCGTCAGCAGCAGATAGCCCATCCTGGGGTGCAGCTCGGGATATTGGGCGAGGCGATTGTGCAGCCGCGCGAGGTCGTAGAGCAGCGGTTCGAGGGCCGCCTGGTGGGCCGGATCCGCGGGCAGCAGCAGGTTCCAGCCGCCCGTCAGCCGCTCCCGCCCCCATTGTTCGCCTTGGTGATCGGTGAGGGTAAACTGGGGCGGTGCTTGGGGCTCAGGATAGAGCTGGATGATCTCCGGCGTAAAGGTGGCGCGGGCGTAGTAGTGGCCCGCGTACCAGCCGCCATACAGGGAGCCCAGGCCGAAAACGAACAGCAGCAGTTTGGCGCGGGCGGAGAGGCGGCGGCGCATCGTGAGCAAGCGGAAGGATCAGGCCCCGCCGATCGTCTCAATCCCGCCCATGTAGGGCTTCAGGACCTCGGGGATGCGGATCGAGCCATCCGCCTGCTGGTAGTTCTCCATCACCGCCACCAAGGCGCGTCCCACCGCCAGCCCCGAGCCGTTGAGGGTATGCACCAGTTCCGGCTTGCCGCTCTCCGGATTGCGCCGCCGCGCCTTCAGCCGGCGCGCCTGGAAGTCCTCGAAGTTGGAGCAGGAGGAGATCTCGCGATAGGTGTTCTGGGCCGGCAGCCACACCTCCAGGTCGTAGGTCTTGGCCGAGGAGAAGCCGAGATCGCCGCCGCACAGGGTGACCTTGCGGTAGGGCAGTTCCAGCTTGCGCAGGATCGCCTCGGCGTGTCCGGTGAGGGCCTCCAGCGCGGCGTAGGACTCCTCCGGGCGGACGATCTGCACCAGCTCCACCTTGTCGAACTGATGCTGGCGGATCATGCCCCGGGTGTCCTTGCCGTAGGAGCCCGCCTCGCTGCGAAAACAGGGGGTGTGGGCGACCCAGCGCAGCGGCAGGCGGGCGTCGTCGATGATCTCGTCGCGCACCATGTTGGTCACCGGCACCTCGGCGGTGGGGATCAGGTAGTACTCCTGCTCGCCCTGGAGCTTGAACAGATCCTCGCCGAACTTGGGCAGTTGGCCAGTGCCGCGCAGGCTGTCGGCGTTGACCATGAACGGCACGTAGGTCTCGGTGTAGCCGTGCTCGCCGGTATGGGTGTCGAGCATGAATTGGGTCAGGGCGCGATGCAGGCGGGCGATGGGGCCCTGCATGGTGACGAAGCGAGAGCCGGTCAGCTTGGCCGCGGTCTCGAAGTCGAGCAGGCCGCTCTTGGCCCCCAGGTCGACATGGTCGAGAGGCTCGAAATCGAACTCCGGCGGGGTCCCCCAACGCAGCTCCTCGCGGTTGTCCGCCTCATCCCGGCCTTCCGGGACGTCGGGGTGGGGCAGATTGGGGATGCCCATCACCACATCGTCCAGCTCGCCCTGGACCTGGTTGAGTTCATCCTGGGCCGCCTTCAGGCGCTCCCCCATATCCGCGACCTGATCGAGCAGGGGCTGGATATCCTCGCCGGCGGCCTTGGCCTTGCCGATCGACTTGGAGCGGCTGTTGCGCTCGTTTTGCAACTCCTGGGTGGTCACCTGAATCGCCTTGCGACGGCTCTCCAGCGCGTTGATGCGCGCCGTATCCAGGCTGAAACCGCGCAGCTTGAGCCGCTCGGCGATGGTGTCCAGGTCGCTTCTGAGTAGTTTCGGGTCTAGCATGTCGCTCTTCGTGATTGTATGTTCAGGTATTGACTTCCGCCGACCAGCTGACCATGTGGCCGGGTTTGATCATGGTGTTCAGATCCTGGAGCACCCGCTCCACCTTCTCGGGGGAGTCGAAGAACTCCAGGACGACAGGCATGTCCAGCGAGAGGTCGAGCAGCGTCGAGGAGTGCATCACCCCGGACTGGCCGAAGCCCGCCACGCCGCGAAAGGCGGTGACGCCGCGCACCTTCTCGTCATCGTGCAGCAGCCCGATGATATTCTCGTATTGACTGGCCCCCTCCGTGAGATAAATGCGGACCATGGTAACGATTTCCCTGTTCATAACATCCTCCCGATGATTACGCCGCTCCATGCGGCTCCAATACAGGCGACGACCGACACGATGACATTCAGCAACGCCTTGAGATAGTACGCTTGTTCGATCAGATTGAGCGTCTCGATGGAGAAGGTGGAGAAGGTGGTGAAGGAGCCCAGCAGGCCGATCAGGATCGCCGCCCGCCACTCCGGCCCCAGGCTCATGCGCTCGGTGAAGAGCACGAACAGCAACCCCATCGCCAGCGAGCCGATCACGTTCACCGCCAGGGTGCCGTAGGGGAAGGAGCGCCCCAACAGCTGATAAACAGCGGTGGAGAGCCAGAAGCGCAACACCGCGCCGATGGCCCCGCCCGCGGCGATCGCCGCCACCTGTCCCACAATCCCAACTCTCCTTGCTAACGGATCGAAGGCGGGATTTTACACTAGTTGTGATTGGAGACCCATACCTTCGTCTGGAACAAGTCGCCCGGGGTGTGTTAATTTGGTCGGTCGATTTTCTGGCAGCCGTAAACCGAATCATGAACTCAGCTGAATACTATCGCGCGCTCATCGCCAAACCGGGCGTCTCCCCGTTGTGGAACGTCTACAAGGTGCAACCCGTGGAGCAGCGCCGCATCCTGTGGGTGCTCTCCTTCGCCTTCCGGGGCGCGAGCCTGGCGGATTTGCGGGGCTGGCTGGCGCGTCTGGGCTGGCGCGGGCGGGATGGGGGGCTGCTCGGCGATCTCCTCGACGAATCCCAGTGCGCCCGCTGGTGGGAGTCGAAGCTGGTGGAGCGGGCCTCCGGTCATTTGCGCTGCGCCGGGGAGATCATCGAACTGATCACCCGCGAGGCGGTGGCCGCCGGGGTGCTGGACGAGGTGGCGGCGGCGATGCCGGGCGGCAATCCCCTCGATTCCCGGCGCAGCCTCGGCATGGCCGCGGACGAGATTCGGGGCAGGTTGCGTCTGCTGCTCTACGGCGGTCGCGAGCAGGAGGCGCTGGCGCTGTTGCGCCAGGTCGACGGCAAGGGGCAATTGCCGGAGTTGCAGGCGGCGGAGCCGTTGCTCGGCGTCTGCCTCGAACCCTTCGACGCCCAGTGGTTTGGGCGGCTCTCCGCGGCGGTCCAGTTTCAGGTGCTCGCCCCGCTTGGCGACGAGGCGGCGCGCTTTCTGGGGGACGCAAGGGCGGTGTGGGAGGTGGCCAAGCGCAACCTCGCCGACGTCCGCGACCCGGAGGTGCGCCTGTGGTTCGCCGAGCAGTGGCTGTTTCGCGGCGAGCCGGAGCAGGCGTCGGGCTACCTGGAGGATGCCGACGGTCGCCGTGCATTGGCGTTGCGGGGTTGGCTGGGCTTTCTCCAGGGCCGGGACCGGGAGGCAATCGAGGATTTTCGCCAGTCGCTGGCGCGGGCGCGGGCCGAGACCCGCAAGCGCAATCTCTACCTGCCCGAATTCCCCGGTGTCTGCTACCTGCTGACGCTGCTGCGCTCGCGGGACCCGGGCCTGCTGGAGGAGGCCCGCGATCAGGCCGGCGCGGCGATCAAGCTCGCCTCCGGGGATTACTGCGAGCCCATCTTTCGCATGCTCGGCGACGTGGTGGCGGTGTTTCGCGGCGAGATGGCGTTGGAGAAAAGCGTCTGGCTGGGGCGGGACTCGCTGGCGGTGGAGCCCTACCTCGATCTCATCCGGGTGTTGGCGCGACGCTGGCTGGGGGGCGAGGTGAGCGAGCGCCAGATGGCGCGTCTGCCCCGCTATTGCCAGACCGCGCAGATCGGCGGCTGGGGCTGGTACCACGGCGAGAGCGCGGGACTGCTGCAAGCGCTGAAACGCAAGCCGGACGAGTGCCGTCGCCCCAAGAAGCTCCCCTATCTTTCGGTGATCGAATTGAGCCGTCCCCAGGAGGCCTGGGAGCGCGCCCTGCTGGCGTTGCGCGGGGTGGCGGAGACGCCGGCGGCGGGCCAGGGGGGCGAGGCGGACCGACGCATGACCTGGCGACTGGCAAAGATCGATGAGGAGAGCTACGCCATCGAACCCAAGGAGCAGAAGCGGGGCAAGATGGGCGGCTGGAGCCGCGGCCGCGGCATCGCCCTGGATCGCCTCTACCAGGGCGGCGAGGCCTTCGACTATCTTACCCCCCAGGATCGCGCGATCTGCCAGGCGATCCAGACCGAGGTGGTCTATGAGCACTATGGACGTTACCCCAAGACCGTCTACCAGTTTGACCACGACAAGGCGATCGAGGCGGCGGTGGGGCACCCGCTGGTGTTCTGGTCCGACGATCCGGACCGACCGGTGGAGGTGCGCGGCGAGGAGCCGGCGCTGGAGATCCGCAAGGACGGTCGGGAGCTGCTGTTGCGGCTGGAGCCCTACCCGCCGGTCGCCCGCAATCGGCTGCTGCTGCAAGAGGGGCCGCAACGCCTCAAGGTGGTGACCTTCAGCCAGGAGCATCGCCGCATCGCCGACATCCTCGGCGGCAACGGCATCCACGTACCGGTGGCGGCCAAGGATCAGGTGGTGGAGAGCATCACCGCCATCGCGCCGCTGCTTAATATCCACTCCGACATCGGCATGGGTGATGCCAACTCCCAGCGGGTCGAGCCCGACAACACCCCCCACGTCCACCTCACGCCGGTGGGCGACGGCTTCTCCATGGATTGCTACATGCAGCCCTTTGGCGAAAAGGGGCCGGTGTTTCGTCCCGGCCAGGGCCGCGCCACCGTGTTCAGCGAGATCGACGGCCGCACCCTGCGCACCGAGCGGGACCGAGAGGCGGAGGCGGCGGCCGCCGGTGTGATCCTGGAGGCCTGTCCGGCCCTTGATCCCGAGGCGGAGTGGCACTGGATGCTGGAGGATCCGGAGGCGGCCCTCGATACCCTGCTGGCGCTGCAAGAGCTGGGCGAGCGCATCGTCCTCGACTGGCCCCAGGGACGCAAGATCCGCCTTTCTCGCGCGGTGGGGGTGGGCAACATGCGCATCGCCATTCGCAAGAAGCGGGACTGGTTCGGCATCGACGGCGAGCTGCGCATCGACGAAAACCGGGTGTTACCCATGAAGGAGCTGATCGCCCTCCTCGACAGCGCCAAGGGGCGTTTCGTGCGCATCGGCGAGGACGAGTTTCTCACCATCACCCGCGACCTGCGCCGGCGCATCGAGGCGCTGCGGGATCTCGGCGAGGATGGCCAGATCTCGCCACTGGCGGCGGAGGCGGTGGGCGAGCTGATCGACGGCATGGAGGCGGAGGTCGCCAGCGAATGGCGGGAGCGGCTGGAACGGCTCGGCGAGATCCGCGACTGGCAGCCGGAGCTGCCGAGCACCCTCTACGCCGAGCTGCGCGACTATCAGCTGGAGGGCTACCGCTGGATGGCGCGACTGGCGCGCTGGGGCGCCGGCGCCTGCCTCGCCGACGACATGGGGCTGGGCAAGACGGTGCAGGCGTTGGGGCTGGTGCTCGATCGCGCGCCGCAAGGGCCGACCCTGGTGCTCGCCCCCACCTCGGTGTGCGGCAACTGGGTGGAGGAGGCGGCACGTTTCGCGCCGACCCTCAAGGTGCTGCGTTTCGGTCCGGGCGATCGGCGTGGGATGGTGGCGCAGGCCGGCCCCTTCGATCTGGTGGTGTGCAGCTACGGGCTGTTGCAGAGCGAGGCGGAGGTGCTCGGCGGCATCGAATGGACCACCATCGTCGCCGACGAGGCGCAGGCGATCAAGAACGTGATGACCAAGCGCTCGCGGGCGGCGATGTCGCTGCGCGGCGGCTTTCGCCTGATCACCACCGGCACCCCCATCGAGAACCATCTCGGCGAGCTGTGGAACCTGTTTCGCTTCATCAATCCCGGGTTGCTGGGCCCCCTGGATCGCTTCAACCAGCGCTTCGCCAGCCCCATTGAGCAGACCAACGACAGCGGCGCCAAGCAGCGCCTCAAGCAGCTGATTCGGCCCTTTATTTTGCGCCGCCTCAAGAGCGACGTGCTGGCGGAGTTGCCGGAACGCACCGAGATCACCATCCACGTCGAGCTGAGCGAGGAGGAGACCACCTTCTACCAGGCGCTGCGCGCCCAGGCGCTGGAACGGGTCAGCGGCTCGGGCCTGCCCTCGGCCCAACGCCGGGTCAAGATCCTCGCCGAGATCACCCGCCTGCGTCAGGCCTGCTGCAACCCGCGCCTGATCCTGCCCGACTCCGCCATCCCCAGTGCCAAGCTCAACGCCTTCGGCGAGATCCTCGAAGAGCTGCTGGAGAATCGCCACAAGGCGCTGGTCTTCAGCCAGTTCGTCGGCCATCTCAAGCTGCTGCGGGAGTATCTCGACCGCAAGGGCGTGGTCTACCAGTATCTGGACGGCTCGACGCCCGAGCGCAAGCGGCGGGAGGCGGTCAACGCCTTCCAGGGCGGCGAGGGCGAGCTGTTCCTGATCAGCCTCAAGGCGGGCGGCTCCGGCCTCAACCTCACCGCCGCCGACTACGTCATCCACATGGACCCCTGGTGGAACCCGGCGGTGGAAGACCAGGCCTCCGACCGCGCCCACCGCATCGGCCAGCAACGCCCGGTCACCGTCTATCGACTGGTGGCCAAGGAGACCATCGAAGACAAGATCGTCCGCCTCCACGCCCACAAGCGGGATCTCGCCGATAACCTGCTGGAGGGTAGCGACATGAGCGGACGCATGAGCGTGGATGAGATGATGGATCTGTTGAGTGGGAATGTCGGGTGAGGGCTTAGGGCTTAGGGCTTAGGGCTTAGGGCTTAGGGCTTAGGGCTGGGCTCGGCTGAATTGGGCGCTGAGCGGCGATCTCGGGTAGAATCCTGTTGTAGCTGCCCTGAAACAGCGGAAACATGGCGATAGGGCGGAGCGCGCGGTTTGACGCGCCATTGCACATACCCCGCCGCTGAGTCTAGCCGCGGCAGGTGGCGACGGGGTGGCCGGGAGGTCAACGTTCCCGGGGGGCTTCGGCGGAAAGGTCAGAGCAGCCTCGCGGTCATCCGCCGGGAGCGGTGGCCAAGGGGTTGAGCGTTTTCCGATAATGCGGATGCCACTGAAGATGAAGTCTTGGTAGGCGGCTGTTCATGAACCTCTGTGCGCTCTGTGACCTCTGTGGTAATTTTTGTCCTGAAAATCAGCCCGGGACAGGCGTTCCAAGGCGATTCAGTACCTTATACAATTGCGTGAAAGCGAAGCATGAGAACCCTCTCCAAGATCTTTTTTCTGGCCACCTCCCTGGTGTTCACAGCGGGATATTCCCAAGCCGCCGACAGCATAACGGTCAAGGAGGGCGACACCATTCGTCTGCTGGCCGCCGAGCATTTGGGGGATTCCGAGCTGTGGCCGGAGTTCCTGCGCGCCAACGAGCTGGATTCGGTGGCGGACATTCGTCCCGGCCTGACCCTCAAGCTGCCGGCGCGGGAGATCGTCGAGACCCAGCTGCTGCTGAAAGGCGTGCGGGAGAAGATCCAGCAGGCCAACCGGCTGCGCGCCCGGCTTTTCGCGCCGAGCGAGATCGGCAACGCGGTGGCGTTGCAGGATCGGGCACTGGAGGAGAGGCGTCTGCGTCGCTGGGACGCGGCGCTGAAGTTGATGAAAAAGGCGGACGCCTCCGCCGAGCGGGCGCTGGCGATCTGCGAGGGCAAGCGCAACGTCGAGGCGGAGGCGCAACTGGTGGATCGCCAGGGCCAGGTGGAGCGCCGTCGCCCCGCCGATGTGATCTGGAGCGAGGCGGAGCTCTACGGCATGCTCGGCGAGGGGGAGCGGGTGCGCACCCTCGCCAACGCCAGCGCCGAGCTGCTGTTTCGGGACGATAGCCGCCTGCGCATGGATGAGAACTCCCAGATCGTCATCGAGCGGATGCGCGCCAACCTGCTGGAGAACCGCCAGCAGGCCAAGGTGAGCCTGGTCTCCGGCGATCTCTTCGCGGCGCTGGGGGGCAATCGGGCGAAGGACGAGTTCGACCTGGACCTGCCTGGCATCAAGCTCGATGGCGACTCCCGCGACTTTTACGTGCGCCAGGACAACCGGGATACCAAGCTCGCCAACTACCAGGGCGAACTGTCGGTGGAGGCCCGCGGCAGTCGCGTGGTGCTGGAGGAGAACGAGGGCGTGGCGGTGGATGCGGTGGGCATCTCCGGCAAGAAGAGCCTGCTGCCCCGCCCCGACGGCATGCTGCCCGAGGACGCCTCGGTGATCTATTCCGAAGCGGTGACATTGCGCTGGCAAGCGGTGACGGGCGCCGACGCCTATTGGCTCGAGGTCTCCCGCGACGCCGCCTTCCACAGCCTGCTGCGCTCGGAGAAGGCGCTGAAGGAGGCCGAGGCGCTGCTGCCTGAAACGGAGGAGGGGACGTATTTTTGGCGCGTGCTGGCGGTGGACGAGGAGGGCTTTCCCGGTCCGCGCAGCGTAACCCGCAGCTTTCAGGTGATCCACGATCGCCAGCCACCCTACCTGGTGCTGCTGGCGCCGGAAGAGGGGGCGACCGTCTCCCGTTCACCGACCCGACTGCGGGGCATCGTCGAGCAGGGGGCGCGACTCACCTTTCGCGAGCGGACGCAACAGCCTGACCGGGAGGGGGACTTCGAGATCGAGCTGGAGCTAGAGGAGGGCAGCAACGAGGTGGTACTGACGGCGGTGGATGCCGCCGGCAACGTCAGCGAACTGCGCCGCGTCTTCGAATACGTCCCTGAACGCCCGCTATTCTTCAAGGTGGCGGAGTCCGCGCCCCGCGATGCCGCGGGCGGGCTGATCGCCCTGGGCCGCTACTATCCGCTGAAGGGCGAGACCCTGCCCCTGTCGCGGGTGGTGGTCGAGGATGGCGATCGGCGCTCGCTGGCCTCCGGCAGGGCGGATGCCCAGGGAAAGGTCTTCCTTAATCTCGATCTGCCGGAGGCCGGGACCTGCTGTGAACTGAGGGTGGAGTCGCCCGGCGGCAAGCAGGTGGCCGAGAGCCTGAACTTCGTGGTCAACGAGGAGTTGCCCGAGGTGACCTTCGACATCGAACCGCCCCACTATACCCGCGAGGCGCGATGGACCCTAAAGGGCAAGGCGGCGCGAACCGCCGAGTTGATCCTCAACGGGACGCCGGTGGCGCTGGAGGAGGGACGCTTCGCGGTTCCGCTGGAACTTGAGGAGGGGGCGAATCCCCTGGAGTTCGTCGCCCGCGATGCGTGGGGCAACCGCATCGGCTTTCGTCGCGCCATCTTCGTCGACCGCGAAGCGCCCAGGCTGATCGCGAGCAAGCTGGAGCGCAACCCATTGGGGCCAAGGACCCAGTGGCGGATCGAGCTACAGGCCGAGGACCATGGGCCGCTGCGCCGCGCCGCGCCCTTCGTGCTGACGGCGGGGGGGTTCTCCTTCAGCGGCCTGCTGCGTCTTGACGGCGATGGTCGCCACTATCGTGGCGTGGTCGAGACGCCCCCCCAGCACGAAGGGCAACCCGTCGCGGGCGTCGCGACCCTGAGTGACACGCTGGGCAATGGCCTGGAGGTGGCGTTCGATTAAGTCGCACCCGCGTTGCCCCGCCCCAGGCGTCACCTCTCTCGCCCTTGCGTCGCGTCACGACCTGAAGCGAGATTGACCAGTTCCTCGGTGTCGTCGTGTTCCGTGCGCAGGGATAGCGGCGGGGCTTTGCCCTCTTTGTCGATGCCGAAATAGAGGGTGCGATGGGGGAAGGGGATCTCGATGCCGAGCTCATCGAAGCGCCGTTTTACGCGGCGATTGAACTCCCGCCCCACCATCCACTGCTTGATCGGCGGGGTCTTGATCCGGCCCTTGATGATAATGGCCGAGTCGGCGAAGCGGTCAAGACCGAACACCTCCAGCGGCTCCAGGATCAGCGGGCCGTACTCCTCGTCCTGTCGCATCTCCTCGCCGATTTCCGCCAACAGCTCCATGACCTGATCCGCGTTCTCGCGATAGGCGACGCCGACATCGAAGACATGGTAGGAGTATTCCTTGGTCAGATTGCTGATGGTAGTGATGGAACTGAAGGGGATGGTATGCACGGTGCCGGAGAGGTCGCGCAGACGCACATGGCGGATCGACAGCGCCTCCACCAGGCCGGCGGTGTCTCCCACCTTTACTACCTCGCCCACCGTCATGTGGTTTTGCAGCAGGATGAAGGTGCCGGTAATCACATCCTTGACCAGGGTCTGGGCGCCAAAGCCGATCGCCAGCCCGACCACGCCGGCGCCCGCCAGCAGCGGCGCGATGTCGATGCCGATTTCCGAGAGAATGAGGAGAGTCGCCAACACCGCGACGACGATCATGAGGGCGTTGCTCGATACCTGCACCAGGGTTTTGGTGCGCGCCGAGCGCGCACCGGCGGTGTCGTCGAGCTTCGCGGCATAGCCCTCCATCCAGGAGCTGGCAAAGGACCAGACGGCGATGGCGGCGATGGCGATGACGAGCACCCGCGCGAGCATCAAGGCGAAGGCCTGGCCGCCGTCGCTGGCCAGCCAGGCCAGCGTCTCCAGGCCCCATGCCTGAAGCACCGCCAGCGCCGCCAGCCAGTAGATGACCCAGCGCAAGGCCCCTTGCAGAAATGGCAAATATTGATCGGCGCGTTGCTGGATGCCCGGAAACCGCTCTTCCAGTTGGCGTCCCGCCGAAAGCGTGTGCTCGAAGAGCGTGTTGAGGAGATGGAGCAGGGCATGGGCGATCGCCAGCGCGGCCAGCGTCAGCAAGGTGGCGCGCGAGATGAAGGCGAATCCGTCCGGGGTGCGCAAGATCCAGGCGCCAAAGAGGAAAATAACGTAAAAAATGGCGAGGAGATGCCAGATCGTCGCCAGACGTTTGCGCATAATGCAGCCGCTGGGCGATCCGCGGGACTCCTCCCCGCAGCGGATCAACGCCGCCACCGGCATGCGATTCTGCAGGATCAGGGTGACCAACAAGCCGGTGAAGATGACGCCGAGCAGGTTCATCAGCACCGCGTAGGGCGCTTGTTCGAGCCCCATCAGGTGCAATGCCTGAATGCCGAAGTAACCGTAAGCCCCGATACGGGCGAACCGGAGCAGCCAGATCTCTCCGTAGGCGGCGGAGGTGTCGTCCAGTTTCAGGAGACGCAGGTTGCCCTCTTGCGCGGCGAAGATGGCGCGTCCCACCACCCCAACCGCGCCGACGATGACGAAGGCGGCGACCCACGCCACCACTACCAGTCGCATTTCTCGCCCTGGTTCGGTCAGGGCGCTGACCAGATAGGCGACGGCGGCGAAGAGGGCGACGGGCAGTAAACGCAGCAACGCGAGCACGAAGAGGGTGATCAGGCGCGTCCCCACGCCGGAAGGAAGGCGGCCGGTCATGCGGCGTTCGCTGATGCGCAGGATCCTGGCGACGACGTAGTAGGCGAGATAGGCCGCCCCCAGGGAGAGCAGCAGCTGCATCAGCCGTGCGCCCCATAAGCCTCGACTGGCGTCGTCCCGCCATTGCCGTTGCAGCCAGCTCGCCGCGTCCGGCAGCTGGCGGATGGTCGAGGCGGCCTGCATGGCGGTGCGGTTGAGGCCTTGCAGTTGCCGGGACAGATCGCCGAAGAGCGCTCCCGCCGCGTTCTCGGCCACCGAGGGCGGCGCCTGCGTCTCCTCCAGCGCGGCGCGCATCACCTTGAGCTGAGCCACCAATCGCTCTCGCGCCTGGGGGTCTTCGAGGACCGAAAGGGTCTCATCGATTTGCGCCGTATCGATGTCACTGGAGGCAACGCCACGCTCCTGGGCGAAGGCGCCGGCCATGCCCGCAACCAGCGATAACGCGAACAGTATTCGAAAAAATTTCTTCGTGGGGCGAGAGAATCTAGCCATCATGAGAACATCCGGATCTTTGTGGTGACGAAATGATGCGAGTCGGCGTGTGCCTGGCGTGTCGCGGTGGTCATCCCCGTGCGTTAACCCTTGCCAATCGACGCCTGGCTCAAGCGCTACCTCGTGAATGTGGGGCAGTTGTAGCCGTCGCTACGCTGGATGGTGACAAATTGGACCGGGTATTTTCAAGCAGAATTTATGTCGCGCCTTTCAGGGTAGGCGTGATCTGTGCCGGCGGTTTCTTTGGCGTGCCATTTCCCCCGTGCTAAACTTCACCGTTTTGCGCGCTGTTCGTGCGCGTGGCGGGTCGAGGATTCAGGATATGGGCAAGATCGTGGGTGCAGCGAAGAAGGTCCGCTTGCTGATCTTCGACGTCGACGGGGTGTTGACCGATGGCGGCCTGATCCTCGGCGACGACGGCCAGGAGTACAAGGTCTTCAACTCCAAGGACGGCCATGGCATGAAGATGCTGCAAAACAGCGGCGTCGAGATCGGCGTCATCACCGCGCGCGAATCGCAGCTGGTGAAGATCCGCATGGAGGGCCTGGGCGTGCGCCATCTCTATCAAGGCCAGAGCGAGAAGCTGCCCGCCTTTCTTGGGCTCATCGCCAGGCTTGGGCTGACCCCGGAACAGGTGGCCTACGTCGGCGACGACGTCCTCGATCTGCCGATCATGCTGCGGGTCGGCCTGTCGGTGGCGGTCGCCGACGCCCACCCGCTGGTGCGGGAGAAGGCGGACTGGACCACACGCCTGGGCGGGGGCAAGGGCGCCGCCCGCGAGGTGTGTGATTTCATCATGCAGGTCCAGGGGACCCTGGACGCCGCGCTGCAACCCTATCTGGCGCTGGATGATGCCTGACACGGGTGTGACGTGACGCGGCGCGAGATGCTGTTGGGTGGTATGCTGGCCCTGCTCGCCAGCGGCAGCTGGTGGTTGAGCGAATCCGTTGAGCGCCCCAACTTCGGCGGTGATGGAGTCGATCGCTATGACTACTTCCTGCGGGATTTTCGCAACACCGTCCACGATGTCGAGGGGCGGCCGAGCCGGGTGCTGGCGGCGAAGGAGATGCGCCACTACCCCCACGACGACTCCACCCGTCTCGACGCGCCGCGGCTGACCCTGTACAACGCTAACGGGGAGCGCTGGCGGGTGGCGGCGGCCAGCGGCAAACTCTCGGGGGACGGCCAACTGCTGGTGCTGGAGGGGGGGGTGGAGATCGAACGCCCCGACGCGCACGGGCGACCGGGGGTGCGCATCGAGACGCCGGACCTGATGGTCTACCCGGAGCGCAACATCGCCGAGACGGGGGCGGAGATCCGCGTTCAATCGGGCGCCAACTGGATGGTCGCCAAGGGGATGCGCGCCTGGTTCGGGGATGCGGCGCGCATCAAACTGCTATCGAAAGTAAGGGGGCGTTATGAGATTCATTAATCGTATCGGGTTGGGGCTGGTGCTGGGCTGTCTGCTGGGCGCGGCCCAGGCGCTGGAGAGCGATCGCGAGCAGCCGATCTACATCGAGGCCGACGGCGTCGAGATCGACGAACAGAGCGGCACCAGCCTCTACCAGGGCAACGTGCTGGTGACCCAGGGCAGTATCGAGATCACCGCCGAGAAGGTCTCGGTCGCCCAGCCGGAAGGGGACCAACAGGGACGGATTGTCGCCCGCGGCAACCCGGTCACCTTCCGCCAGGAGTCGGAGCAGGCCGAACGATCGGTCAAGGGGCGGGCGCAGCGCATCGAGTATGATACCGACAGCGAGATGCTGCTGATGGTGGGGGACGCGGAACTGGTGCAGGGCGGCGATACCTTCGCCAGCGATCGCATCGAATACGACCGCGGTCGTTCAGTGGTGAAGGCGGGGGCGTCCGCCCAGGGCAAGCAGCGGGTACGCATGACCATCCGGCCGGCCAAGGATTGAGTTCCCCAGCGATCATCATGCGGCGCAATACCCTCCATGTGAACGAAAACCAGGAGTGCCAGTCCGCGAAAGGACCGCCGCTCCTCCACGCATTCGTGGTGAAGCGGTGAGTCAGCTGACCGCCTCCAATCTGGTCAAGCACTACCGCGACCGCGCGGTGGTGAACGGCGTCTCCCTGAAGGTGGAGTCGGGGCGTGTGGTGGGCCTGCTGGGTCCCAACGGGGCTGGCAAGACCACCTGCTTCTACATGATCGCCGGGCTGATCCCGGTGGAGTCCGGAAGCATTCATATCGACGGCGTCGACGCCACGCGCAAGCCCATGCACGCCCGCGCCCGCCTCGGCTTGGGCTACCTGGCCCAGGAGCCGTCGATCTTCCGCAAACTGACGGTGGTGGAGAATATCCTCGCGATCCTGGAGACCCGGCGCGACCTGAGTCGGGCGCGGATGCAGCGCATGTGCGAGCAGCTGATTCAGGAGTTCAGCCTTGGGCGGGTGCGTGACAGCCTCGCCATGAGCCTCTCCGGCGGCGAGCGGCGCCGGCTGGAGATCGCCCGCTCGCTGGCGGTGGAGCCCCGTTTCATCCTCCTCGACGAGCCCTTCGCCGGGGTCGACCCCATCTCGGTGGTGGAGATTCAGCGTATCATCAAGGAGTTGGCGGAGCGGGATATCGGCATCCTGATCACCGACCACAATGTGCGCGAGACCCTGGGAATCTGCGAACATGCCTATATCATCAACAACGGCGAGCTGCTCGCCGAGGGGACGCCCCAGGAAGTTCTGGATCACGATGAGGTGCGCAATGTCTACCTGGGCCGCCACTTCTCGATGTGATGAAGATGCAATGGGATGGGCGAAGATGATCTGGAGCAGTCGGCGGCGGGTTTGGGGTGCGTTTCTGCCTGGGTTTGTTCTACAATAACCACTAGGGACAGCAAATTCCGTACCATGAAGCATAAAATTACAATTTCATGAAGCAAACACTCCAGCTTCGACTGGGCCAACACCTCTCCATGACGCCCCAGTTGCAGCAGGCGATCCGCCTGTTGCAGCTCTCTACCCTGGAGCTCAAGCAGGAGATCCAGGAGGCCCTGGATACCAACCTGATGCTTGAACTCGAAGAGGAGGGCGAGCGCCAGGAGCGCGGCGAGGGGGAGAAGGAGGCGGAACGCGCCGACGCCTCCAGCGACGTGGATCGGGAGTTGGGCGAGGCCGGCGAGACCATGCCCGACGACCTTCCGGTAGATACCGACTGGGACGCCATCTACGATAGTGTC
This sequence comes from Gammaproteobacteria bacterium, assembly GCA_011390365.1. GTDB lineage: Bacteria > Pseudomonadota > Gammaproteobacteria > Chromatiales > Chromatiaceae > SLIM01. The sequence goes on along the minus strand of JAABSM010000022.1, from coordinate 12,391 downwards.
GCCGCCCCCGTCTCCGGCTCCGGGGCGGTCTCGGACGAAGAGCGGGACAACGACTTCCTGCAATACACCAGCAGCGCCGATACCCTCCACGATCACCTCGCCTGGCAGCTCAATCTCGCCCATTTCGACGCGCGTGACGAGATGATCGGCGAGGCGATCATCGACGCCATCGACGAGCAGGGCTATTTCGATTCGAAAGTTCAGGATATCGCGGCTATACTCAAGGACGAAGGGGTCGAGGAGCGCGATGTTGAACGGGTACTGGAACGGATACAGCAGGATTTCGAGCCCACCGGCGTGGCGGCCCGGGATTTGCGGGAGTGTTTGATGCTGCAATTGCGCCAACTGCCCCAGGACACCCCCCATCTTGGCATGGCGCTGCGGCTGATCGACAAGCATTTCGACCTATTGGGGCGGCACGATCTGGCGCGTTTGCGCAAGGCCCTGCGTTGCAGCGACGAGACCCTGCGCGAGGTCACCGCGCTGATTCGCACCCTCGACCCCCGCCCCGGCCTGCGCTTCTCCGCTAGCGAGGCCCAGTATGTCATCCCCGATGTCTTCGTCTCCCGCTCCCGAAGCGGCTGGCGGGTCGAACTCAACCAGGAGATCGCCCCCAGGCTGCGTGTCAACGCCGCCTACGCCGGGCTGATTCGTCGCGCCGACAACAGCGACGACAACCAGACCATGAAGAATCACCTGCAAGAGGCGCGCTGGTTCATCAAGAGCGTGATGAGCCGCAACGAGACGCTGCTGCGGGTGGCGACCAAGATCGTCGAATTTCAGCGCGCCTTCTTCGAATACGGCGAGGAGGCGATGAAACCGCTGGTGCTGCGCGACGTCGCCGAGGCGCTGGAGATGCACGAATCGACGGTGTCGCGGGTGACCACCCGCAAGTACATGCACACCCCGCGTGGCACCCTGGAGTTCAAGTACTTCTTCTCCAGCCATGTCAGCACCGCCGCCGGCGGCGAATGTTCGGCGACCGCGATACGCGCCCTGATCAAGAAGCTGGTCGCCGCCGAAGAACCCTCCAAGCCCCTGAGCGACAGCAAGATCTCGCAGTTGCTCAAGGAGCAGGGGATCAATGTCGCGCGACGCACCGTCGCCAAATACCGGGAGTCGATGGCGATCGCGCCATCGAACGAGCGAAAGCGCCTCGCTTAGGCGCGTTACAACAAGGAGCAAACCATGCAAATTAGCTTGACCGGCCACCATGTGGACATAACCGATGCACTGCGCAACTATGTCGACTCCAAGTTCGAGCGTCTCGAACGCCATTTCGACAAGGTGACCAACGTCCATGTGATTCTCAGCGTGGAAAAACTGCGCCAGAAGGCGGAGGCGACCATGCATCTCAACGGCGCGGATGTGTTCGCCGACGACGAGAAGGAGGATATGTATGCCGCGATTGATGGAATGGTGGACAAGCTGGATCGTCAGGTCAAGAAGCACAAGGAGAAGATGACCAACCACCGTCCCAATCACAACAAGGACAAGCAGATCGAAATCGAATGATCCAGACCCGGATCGCCCGGCGCATCCGCACGGATGCGCCGGGCGATCTTTTTCGGGGCTCGCAGCGGAAGGCGAAGCGCGGCCCGAAAAGAGATCTCATGGCAAATACAGGTGACCGTAAAAGTGCGCATGTTTCCAGAAGACTTCCTGTCCGTTGAGCGCATCGACTGTCAGGGCGAGTCATACAGCAAGAAAAGGGTTTTGCAGCGTATCGGCGAAATGCTGGCGCCGGTGTGCGAGGGGATGGGCGGCAACGATGTATTCGACGCCCTGCTGGAGCGGGAGCGCCTGGGTGCTACCGGCCTCGGTCACGGCATCGGCCTCCCCCATGCCCGACTGGGCGTCATTCAGGAGGCGAAGGCGGCGCTGCTGATTCTGCGCGAAGCGGTGGACTACGATGCGGTCGACCAGGAACCGGTAGACCTCATCTTCGGGCTGGTGGTGCCGGACAGCGCCGAACAGCGCCACCTTGACATCCTCGCGGCGCTGGCGGAGATGTTCAGCGACACGGCAATGCGTGACAAGCTGCGTATCTGTTCCGACCCGGCCAGGGTGCTGGAAGATTTCAACCGCTGGGCGGGCGGCCAGGAGAGCGAGGGGTGAGGCGGCCGCTACTTGCGCTTGGCGATCTTTACGCCTTGCGCGGGCCGCTGAAGCGACCACCGTTCGGGGTGCCGCCCCATGGCCGTGCCATGGCCCCCCACACGCCAAGGCGTCTGCTCCCGCCCCCAATCCGATCGATGTCATGACGAGCGAGCAGATTACCCCGCGCCGGCTGTTTGGCGAGAACCGCTGCAAACTCAAGCTGCACTGGCTGGCCGCGCGCCGTACCCACCCGGCGCCATTGACGCCGCAAGAAATGCGGGTCGTACAGCGGCTGATGCCGGGGGAGACCCAACCCCGCGCCATCCGGGTGGTGGATGCGGAGCAACTGGGGGAGGAGGGGGCCGCGCGACGGCATGAACGGATGCGGGAGTTGATCGAAGATGCGCCCTTCGCGGTGCTGATCGGCGACGATCAGCGGCCTTCCGAGGCGTGCGTGGCCGGGTTCGAAAAGGCCGGGATCCCGCTGTTTCGCTCGCCGCTGCCGGCGGAGCGGGTCTACAAGGAGCTGATCTTCTATCAGCGCGGCCTGCTCGGCGAGAGCCGGGTGCTGCACGGCGTATTTCTTGAAGTACAAGGGGTGGGCATGCTCCTCTCCGGCGAGCCGGGGGTGGGCAAGAGCGAGCTGGCGCTGGCGATGGTCTCCCGCGGCCACCGTTTCATCGCCGACGACGCCCCGGAGTTCTGGCGCGACGGCGACGCGCTGAGCGGGGCCTGTCCGCCGGTGCTGCAAGACTTCATCGAGGTGCGCGGCCTGGGGTTTCTCGATATCCGCTCGCTGTTCGGCGACAGCGCCATGAAGTTTCGCAAGAACCTGCAACTGATCATCCAGCTCGAACGCATGACACCGGAACGCCTGGTCAAGGTGGACCGCGCCCTCGACAGCACCCAATACCTGGATATTCTCGGCATCAAGATCCCCATGATCACCCTGCCGGTGACCGCCGGTCAGCAACTGGCGGTGCTGGTGGAGACCGCGGTAAAGGTGCACATCCAGCGACGTCAGGGCTATGACTCCAACCGCGTGTTCGCCGAGCGCCAGGCCGCCATCATGGGCCAGGGGCCGGTCATCTGCCCCGGCACGAGGGGGGGGTAGATGGGCTATCTCTATCTCTCCGCCGCCCACAAATCCTCGGGCAAGACCACCCTCTCCATCGGCATCTGCGCCGCATTGCGCCGGGGCGGTCTGACGGTGCAGCCGTTCAAGAAGGGACCCGACTACATCGATCCCATCTGGCTCTCCGCCGCCGCCGGACGACCCTGTTACAACCTGGATTTCTACACCATGGCGCGGGACGAGATCCATGGGCTCTTCTCCCGCCACGCCGGCGCCGGCGACTTTACCCTGATCGAAGGCAACAAGGGCCTCTTCGACGGCATCTCCCTCGACGGCAGCGACAGCAACGCGGCGATGGCGGAGACCCTCGCCGCGCCGGTGGTGCTGGTGATCGACGTACGCGGCATCACCCGCGGCGTCGCGCCGTTGCTGCAAGGCTACCTCGGCTTCGCCGAAGGCATAGAGATCGCCGGCGTGATCTGCAACCAGGTCGCCGGGGCGCGCCATGGCGACAAGGTGCGGCGGGTCATCGAGCACTACACCGATCTCCCCGTGCTCGGCATGGTGGCGCGGGACCCGGCCCTCAACATCGACGAGCGCCACCTGGGGCTGATGCCCAGTAACGAGCTGGACGCCGCCTCGGCCAAGATCGACCAGCTGGCGGATGCGGTGGAGCGACAGGTCGACCTGGACCAGCTGCTGGCATTGGCCAAACCCGTGGCTGACGGCGGGGTCGAGTCGCCGGAGGGCCCTTCTCCCCTAAGTAGAGGAGGATGTCGCAAAAGCCCCTCTCCCCGAGGGAGAGGGGTTGGGGTGAGGGCTCAACACGAGGCGCTCACCCCCCGCATCGGCTACTTCCGCGATCGCGCCTTCGGTTTCTACTACAACGACGATCTGGAGCGGTTTCGCCAACTGGGCGCGCGGCTGATCCCCATCGATGCCATCGAAGCGCCGCAACTGCCGGAGTTGGATGGCCTCTTCATCGGCGGCGGCTTTCCCGAGACGGCAATGGCGCCCCTCTCCGCCAATCTCGGCCTGCGCCAGTCGGTGGCGGCGTTCATCGAGGGCGGCGGGCCGGTCTACGCCGAATGCGGCGGCCTGATGTACCTGACCCGCTCCATCACCTGGGGCGACGCGAGCTATCCGATGGCCGGGGTCATTCAGGCGGATACCCTGATGCATGATGAACCCCAGGGGCGAGGTTACGTGCGCCTGCGCGAGACCGGCGCGGCCCCCTGGGGGCGAGTCGTGGGCGAGGGCGAAGAGATCCACGCCCATGAATTCCACTACTCGGCACTAAAGGATCTGGCCGAAGGCTATCGTTTCGCCTATCAGGTAACCCGCGGGACCGGTATCGACGGCGCCCGCGACGGCCTGGTCTACAACAATCTGCTCGCCAGCTATACCCACATGCGCGGTGTCGGCGGTAATCGTTGGGTTGAACGTTTTATCGAATTGGCAAGCAGGGGGCGCAATCACCTACAATAACCCCGTCATGGTTGTGATGACGGCAAAGCCGCCCAACTTCATGGCTGGCGGGCCTGGCGCCCGATTTCGATGACCAAACCACCAACAAGCGGGAAAAGATGATGTTGAAACTAACCGATGCGGCATTGAAACAGGTGCGGATCGCGGCCAGACAGGGCGGCGCGGAGGGATTGGCACTGCGCCTGGCGGCGAAGCGTCAGGCCGACGGCTCGATCAGCTATCTGATTGGCTTCGATGAACCCGGCCGCGACGACTTCAAGGTGGAGAAGGAGGGTGTCACCGTGGTGATGGAACCCGAATACGTCAATCTTCTCGACGGCTCGGTGATGGACTACGTGGAGATGGAGCCCGGCGACTTTCGCTTCATCTTCCTCAACCCCAACGACGAGACCTACGTCGCCCCCGAAGACGCGGCGACCGAAGGCCGCGCCTGAGCCGGTAGCGCAGGCCAGGCGGCGGAGCGACCGAGGCCGGCGCCGGTTACCGCGACGCAAGGATCCTCCGCCGGCGCCCTTTGATCTTTTGCGAACCCGTTCAAGTAAGGGCGGCGCGGATTTGCGATAATGGCAAGTACAGCCGCGCATGAGCGTACGCACCACCTTCGCCGGGCAGGCTGAGGCTTTTCACCGTGAATCGATCGCTTTACCATGGATCGATCGAGGAGTGGGAATCGATCGAGGAGTGGGAATCGATCGAGGAGTGGGAATCGATCGAGGAGTGGCGGTCCTTCAAGGACCGCCACTCCTTGGATCGATGCATTTTCCAGGGTGGCTAGCCACGCCAAGGCGGTTTGCCGGGCCGGGTTCAATCACGACCCGCCAAAGGCATCACCCCCCATGCACGCTTCGGATATCGACCCGGTTCGGGGATGGAGGACACGCACTCTGAACAGTTACATTATTAAGATAAGCCATCGTGGCGGTTTCCGGGTATGATGCGCCTCATTTACTGTGAATCTACCGAGGAGTGGCAGTCCTCAAAGGACTGCCACTCCTTGGGCTGATTCATTTCCCGGGGTGGTGCATCACTCCATGACCGTTAGTGGGTACGCCGGACGTTTTGGGTTCTGCATAGTGCCGTCGACCGAACGACAAGGCTTTCTATTTGGCACATCCTATGCCGGTCCGACGATTTCCGGCCTGCTCCGGAGTCAGGCGCATCAACGGCGGGAGCCTGATGTGGCGCTAACGGAATGACATTGTATGCGCCTTGGCGTATGAAAGGCTATCGTACAGCCCCAGGGCTGTACTCCAAGACGGATGCCCCATCTATTTCAGCGATTCAGCGAATATGAACTTTTTCAGCTACCTCTTCATCATCGCCCTGCTCGCCGGTCTCGCCCTCGACGCCTGGCTGCTATGGCGGCAGATGCGCCATGTGCGCGCCCATCGCGGGGCGGTGCCGGAGGCCTTTCGCGACGCCATCGGCCTGGATGCCCACCAGAAGGCGGCGGACTACACCATCGCCAAGGGACGGGTGGCGCGCTGGGAGCTGCCCTATGGATTGCTGATCCTGCTGTTGTGGCTCGGCGGCGGCATCGAGTGGCTGGCGACCCTGATCGAGGCCTGGACCGTCGACCCCATCTACGGCGGCGTGCTGCTGTTCCTGGGTGTCGGCCTCGGCTCGGCCCTGCTGGAGTTGCCCTTCGCCCTTTACCGAACCTTCGTGGTGGAGCAGCGCTTCGGCTTCAATCGCACCACCCCCGGGCGATTCGTCGCCGACCTGCTGCTTCAGGGCGGCCTGATGGTCCTCCTCGGCGGGCTTTTGCTGGCGGCGATCCTGTGGGTGATGATGACCCTGGGGAGCTGGTGGTGGCTGGCGGGCTGGCTGATCTGGCTGCTCTTCTCGCTGACCATGATGTGGCTCTATCCGACCCTTATCGCGCCGCTTTTCAACAGCTTCGAGCCGCTGCAAGAGGGGGAACTCAAGGATCGCATTCAGCACCTCCTCTCCCGCTGCGGTTTTCGCGGCAAGGGGCTCTACGTGATGGACGGTTCCCGCCGCTCCAGCCACGGTAACGCCTACTTCACCGGGCTGGGGCGGGCCAAGCGCATCGTCTTCTTCGACACCCTGCTCAAGTCCCTCGCCCCCGATGAGGTGGAGGCGGTACTGGCCCACGAACTGGGCCACTTTCGCCACAAGCACGTCCGCAACATGCTGCTGCTGTCGTCGGCGATGATGCTGGCCGGTTTCGCCGTCGCCGGCTGGGTGATGCTCCAGCCCTGGTTCTATCAGGGGTTGGGCATCGCCTCCACCAGCCAGGCCATGGATCTGCTGGTGCTGGTTCTGGTACTACCGGTCTTCACCCGCTTCCTGCAACCGCTGATGGCCCGCTACCAGCGCAAGCACGAATTCCAGGCCGACGACTTCGCCGCCGCCGAGAGTGGCGCGCGCCCGCTCATTGATGCGCTGGTCAAGCTCTACCGGGAGAATGCCGCCACCCTCACCCCGGATCCCCTCTACTCCGCCTTCCATGACAGCCACCCCCCGGCGCCGGTGCGCATCGGTCGGCTGGCGGCGTCGCGATCCTGACGCCCGGCTTTCATCCATGAAGCCGCTGCGCATCTCATCTCGATTCCCCGGCCCGGCCCTGATCGCTGCGCTGGCGGGGATGTTGCTGGCGGCGGGCGCACCCGCCCAGTCGCTGGATAATGCCACCATCGCCACCCCGGCTCAGGATGTGACCGCCGAGATCGACGCCCTGCTGCAAGCCTTCGAGGGGCGAGCGCGGGCGCAATCGTCCCGGGGTGAGATTCCGATGGTGGATACGGCCGCATCCCCCCCGCCGTCAAGCCCCTCAAGCATCGCCAACAACCGGCAGGAAGATAATCAGGGCGGCTCTGCTCCGCCGGTGACGGCCGCGACATCAGTGGCTCAGCAACCGCCGCCGGGCGATCAGCCCGCGGACGAGGCCCCTGCCGAGGATGACGAATCCGAATCCACCCTTGACCGGATCTTCTCCCTCCTGGACGGAACGGGCGCGAAAGAGGGGGGCGCGGACGTGGCCCTCAACGACCTGCGCGGGGCGACAAACGAGGCCCCGCAAGTGGAGGAGGCCAAACCCGCGGCGAATGATTCCGACCCGCCGCCAGCCACCGATGACGCCGCCGCCGTTGGCGATCCGAAACCGGAGTCGGCCCAGGAACCGGAGTCGACACCAACCGCGCCGCAAGAGGAAACGGCGCAAGAGACGGATGCCGAGTCGGTAGACGAGGCGAAGTCGCCCCCCGCGACCACCGAAGGCAAGCCCGTCAGCGTCGTCAAGGAAGATGCCGCCACCAAGACCGAGCAAGAGCCGGAACCGGCGGCCCCCGGTGAATCCCCAGCCACAGGTGATGGGGCGAAGCAGGGGAGCGATACCCCCCCTGTCGAGGTGTCGCCGGCGTTGCCTCCCGCGGGCGATGTTGATACGGATGTCGGTAAGCCTGTACCGAAGCCGCGGCCAGAGCCGCAACCTGAACCTGAGCCTGAGCCTGAGCCGCGCCCGGAAACGAAGCCGGCAGCTGCGCCAGAGCCGGCGCCCGAAGCAGAGCCGAAGGGGCGCTCGGAGGCTCAGCAGCAATCCGAGCCGGGAGCGGAACCCGCGGCGGAGCCAGCGGCGAAACCGGAACCCGCGCCGAAGGTCGAGCCCGAGCCCAAGTTGAAGCCCGAGCCTGAGCCCCAGCCTGAACCTGCACCAGAGCCAAAGCCAGAACCGAAGCCCGAGCCAAAGCCAGAACCGAAGCCCGAGCCAAAACCAGAACCGAAGCCCGAGCCGGAACCCTCCCCAATAAAGCCGCCCGCCCCCGATATTCCGGCGAAAGTATCGATTATCGATGATGCTCCGCCGCCGCCACAGGAGGTGGTGATCGGCTTGCGGCTGGTGACGGAGTCCTTCAACCACGCCACCCATCCCAACCCCTACACCGCCCAGATCGGCGTGCAGATCTTCGCCAGCCCGTTGCGATTCGATCTGTTCGGCAATCCGCGCCCCTACCTGGCGGAATCCTGGAACCTCTCCGAGGATGGCCTGGCGCTTACCCTGAAATTCGACGAGCGCGCCAGATTCCACGACGGCAGGCCGGTGGCCGCGCTCGACCTCTCCTACACCCTGGAGTGGCTCGCTCGCCATCACCCCCTGCGCTGGATGTACGCACCCCTGGAGCGGGTCGAGGTGGTGGATACCCATACCGCGATACTCCACTTCAGGTATCCCCACCCGGCGCCGTTTCACCTGCTCTCGCCCTACTTCTGCCCGGTATTGCCCAGCCACGCCTATGGTGACGGCGAATCCCCCGCCGAACACCCCCTGGTGCGGGCGCCCATCGGCGCGGGTCCCTACCGTTTCGTGGAGTACCAGCCGGGGGAACAGCTGGTGCTGGAGGTCTTCGATGGCTTCCAGGTAGGAACCAGCCCCGCGATCCCGCGGCTTGTCTACCGGATCGGCGGGTTTCATGAAGACCTGATGCAGGCCCTCAAGTATCGACACCTGGACCGTGTTGCCATGCCGCCGCCTGGACGGATGCGGGAAGAGGTGTTGCATGCCGCGCAACTGCACTCGCGGCCGCTGCGTTTCCCCGCCAATCAGATGGATCTGAAGCTGGAACTGAACCCGGCCTATCCGCCGCTGGCTGACCCGGACGTGCGCAAGGCGCTGCTATGGGCGCTTCAGAGCGGGGATTGGCGACGCATCGCCTGGGGTGATGCCGCCTTCCCGGCGGACGCGCCCATTGCCGGGGATCTGGCCAGCGCCAACCGCTGGCTGGACGAGGCCGGCTATCCTCGGGGCGAGGACGGCGTCAGGTTCCTGCTCTCCCTCGCCCTGCCCGACTGGATGCCCGCGCTGGAGAAGGAGCTATACCAGGGGCTGCGGGATCGCCTCGCATCCGCGCTGGGGATCATGGTGCGGGAACGGTATATCGATGCCGCCTCGCAACCGTCCGCCGCCGCACATGCCGACTACCAGATGCGGCTCCGCTACGCCTGGGTCTGGGACGGTCCCCTGGCGTTCCTCTCCCTCTCCACGGCGGGCGTCATCCCCGACGCGCGCGGCAAGCCGGGGGCAGGAGCGATCGCCGCCCTCGTCGAAGAGGCCCTTGCCGACCCGGACCCGCAAAGAGGCCGGGAACAGATGCGTCAGGTCAATGCCCTTGTCGCGGAAGGGATGGATCGGATGACGCTGTTGCGCCTCAGGCTGGCTCTGCTGGCCCATCGCCGTCTGAACGGCGACGGCGGCTTTCCGGTGGGCCCCTTTGATCCCCTGGACGCCCTGCACTGGGCAGAGGAAGGCGTGGAGAGAGCGGGGGACGAAGAGTGATTCGCGCAATGATACTCCTCCTCACGGGCAGGACCGGACGTACCCTGCTAAGCCTCATCGCGCTGGTGGTCGGTCTCGCGTATGTCAGCCTGTTCCTCCTCGATCAGCGGCAACAGGCCCGCGCCGCGGCGGGGAGTGCCGCCGCCAGCCTCGATTCTCACACCGCCAGCGTCGCCGATGTGGCGCGGATGCGGGAGTGGTATGCACGCATTCACGCCGCGACCCGAATCGGCGAGCTGGATCAGTTGCAAGCGCGGATTCAGGGAGCGTGGAGCGTCCAGGGCGCGGGAGGGATCGACGGGCTCTCCTTCCTCCACGACAATCTCTCCCGCTTCATCGACTTGCGCCGAGAGTGGATCGTGTTGCGGGAGCGACGCCAACGCATCGCGGGGCGCCTGATCCTGCTCGACCGTGACATGGAGCGCCGACTGGCGATGGAAGCCGACGCCCTGGAAGGGCCGCTGGCGGAGCGCTGGCGCGCCGCCTTCGAAGAGGCGGTCATCACCCTGCTCAAACTGGAGCAGATGCACGGGCGGGTCGCCCTGGAGCGAGCCCGAGCACGTTTCATCGACGCCTTTGGCGCCGTCGAGGCGATCACCCTCGAATACCCCGACAGGATCAGTCCGCAACTCGACCTGGCGGTGGCCGAACTGGTGGAATACGGCCTGGGGGGCGAAGACAACCTCATCACCCTGCGCCATCGCCTGCTCGATATCGATGACGAATGGCGCCTCCTGGAAACCCGCAACAGGATCCTGGTGGATGGCTTTCTGAAGGATCTCGAACAGGAAAGGGAAAAGGCCCGAAACGAAACGGCGCGACTGCAACAACAAGCCGACCGCCAGCGCCGCATGCTACGACTCTGGCTGCTCCTCTCACCCGTTCTGCTGCTGCTCGCCCTCGCCCTCGCCTACATCCGCCTGTGGCGCATCTGGCGCAGCGAGGGCGGTTGAGGGGCCGCGTCTTGGGCAGCTAACGGTCATGGAGTGATGCACCACCCCGGGAAATGAATCAGCCCAAGGAGTGGCAGTCCTTTGAGGACTGCCACTCCTCGGTAGATTCACAGTAAAACCGCCAGCCCTTCCCCGTGTCCAGTCCCCCCCTTTCGCAAAGGAGGGGGGTTAGGCGTGGGGCTGACCACGGAATCCAACCCCTGGGTTACTCGACTAACCCCCCTCCGACGGGAGAGGGGCTGGTTGAGGGCCCAGATTAACGGCCCTGGGTTCGACTGGGAAACTACTGAGGCCGCCAAACGTGGTTCTGAGGAGAGGTATCCATCATCCCCTGTGGGTAGCCCCCCTGGGATCCCGCCGAAGAGACCGAGCCCGACTGGGCATGCTGCCCCGGCTGTTGTCCCATCCCCGGCTGGCCCATGTCCATTTGACCCATACGCGGTTGACCCATGCCGGATGGACGCATCCCCGGCTGCCCCATCCCCGCGTTGCGCATGCGCGTATTCTCCGACTCCAACTGATTGATTCGCTCCTCCAGACGACGAATCCGCGCCTCCGTCGTCTCCTCATCGCTGCTCGCCGGCGGCGTGCCGGCGCTGGACTGTGCGCCCGGAGCCGGATAGGCCGGCTGAGGCGCCGCATAACCCGGTGCGCCATAGGGGGCGGCATAGGGGGCGGCATAACCAGGCGCACCGTAGGGCCCTGCCGGCGGGGGCGGGGGATACCCCCCGTTGCGGCCGTAGTAGTAATCATCGTCATCGCTGTTACCGCCGAACCAGCGACTCGGGTTCATCATGTTCATGGGGCCGAAGCCCTCGGCTTGAAGCGGCGCGGACGCCAGCATCAGGGTGCTCAAACTGGCGCTGATCAGCGCCCCGGCAAGGCCGGTCTTCAGGATTCGCTTCACTTTCGGTACCTCCGGGAAAGCTTGATGGCGTGGTAATGACCTACAAGATCATGAACTGCGGTCGCCATCGAAATAATCAGTATATGCCACAGCCTGATTGGATTTTTATCATCGTCTAGCCCGCCTCGTCAAATCATTGCGACGCCAGACGGCGACGGACGGCGCGCGGCCTCCTCGCCAGCAACGTTGTTGCAGGCGTTTCCAAATCTTTCTCGTCCCCATGCGCCGAAGCCGTAAAGGTACCCCATAAAAGCCTTTGTGTTTGCGTGTCTTGGTTGGGGGCGAGGAGGCAAATGCCTGAAAACATGGCGATGCCCCAATCTGCAATCCTGACTTTTTCTTCTTTTGCGACGCAGCCGAATGTAAAGGGAGAAACCGAAATACTTTCACAGCCCCACCACACGACAACTCACCGCGCCGCGAGGCGCGCCACGGTCCGATGGGATGATGGCGCATCCAAGACAACTGAGATATCTTGCTAACGGTCATGGAGTGATGCACCACCCCGGGAAATGAATCAGCCCAAGGAGTGGCAGTCCTTTGAGGACTGCCACTCCTCGGTAGATTCACCG
>JAABSM010000021.1 GCA_011390365.1 Gammaproteobacteria bacterium | reverse complement strand
CGCTAACGCACCCTACGCGGGTTTTTCAACTGCCAATCCATGGGTGGCATCGCTCGGCCAGGTTTAGCGCCCCTGCGCATCGCTGGAGACTTCATCTTCCGGCCCCGCCTCGAACGCGGTTCGATGGGTGGGATGCAGATCCAGGTCGCTTGCCAGCAGGTCGAGTCCATTGATGATGTGGCGGGGACTGCGCACTTGTAATTGGGTGAAGCAGGTGTCGCGGTAGCCTGGATTGTCCTGAAAGCCCTGTATTGCGCGGCGCAGCGGCTCCATGACCGGGTAGGCGTTTTCCGCCTTGATGATAGACTTTTGCGGGATCGGGGCATGAAGGCGAAGAACGCACAGGTCGATGAGATCGCGGGCCTCCATGGCCCGATCCGCCCAACGGTCGGCGTTGGCAAGGAGTTTTTCGGCGAACCGATCCGTCAGACTCAAGACCGGCACTGGAGACCATTCAAGGTTTTCCGGAGGATCGAGATCGATTCGCGATTCGGCGATGATTTCCAGCTTCAGGATTTCATCGAAGCCTTCCAGGGTCACGGCCATCCGAACGCCGTATTGATCGACCATCCCTCCCCGAGGGAGGTCAACCTTTGCCGGTGAATGAAACAGCGCCTCTACCCCGCCATCCATGACGACCGTGCGAAGCTCCCGGTACCCAGGCCCGACCGGACAGACGAAGTCGATATCCTTCGACCAGCGGTATTCATCATGTTGCAAAGCGATGAGCGTGCCGCCCCCGAAATAGCTGCGGGTGCGTATGAGAAGGTCGCGATCCAGGGCCTCCAGAACGCGGTGTATCATTTGGTGGTGGGGGTGATCAAACGACATTTTGTATCCAGGAGCCGAACGTCCGGGCAAGTGCGCGCACATAATCCAGCTCCTCTCCTTTCAGGTCTTCCAGTACGCCGCGGTAGGTCCAGCCGCGTTCGTAACGGGCCAGCGCCTCCTCCGGGGTAAAATGGCGTACATCGGCGGTTTGCCAGCAGATGGCTTTTAGAAACGGGATCTTGTCTGGCATGGGAATCGAGGTATTCGTGTGCGTCATTGTTTATCCATTGCAGGCTGGGTGACTGCGGTCCTGAAGCTGTAATTCATTGTGATCATAGCAAACCCGGAGCGGTTTCCCTTGTTGCCTGGCACCCTCAACTCGGTGCCATGGTGTTCGGTGTAGGGTGCGTTAGCGCCGCCCTGTTTTGTCCCACCGCCCTTCGCACAACACGAGAGGTCGAATAATGCGCCATTTGGTCGATCACTCGCGGCGCGTAACGCACCAACTCCGGCCATGGTGCGTTACGCGCCGCGGGATGCCGCTCCTTTTTCTGCCTTCTCCGGCCTCTTCGTTGCCCCGAGATCGTCGCATGGTTCCCGGCGGCGCTAACGCACCCTACGCGGGTTTTTCCACTGTCAGGCCGTGGCGTTCGGTGTAGCGGATTGTCACCGTGTCGCCGCGTTCGTTGATGGCTTCTCCAGTCCAGGCTTCGTTGTCTTCGGTGAGGGGGATCAGCAGGTAGCCCTCGCCCTTGCGCGGCCAGCTCTCCTTGAGGTTCTTTCGCGCCTCGGCCAGCTTTGAGGATGCCGCCGGGGCCTCCTGGGCCGCCAGTTTGTGGCGGATGTTCACTTCGCTGAGGGACCAGGCGTTTTCTGCTTGCTCACTCCAGGGCCGCAACCTTTCGCCGTCCCAGCGCGCCAGGCGCAGGGTGATGGTCCGGTCGCCGAGGCGGGTGGGGGTGTGGGTGTCTTCCCACCAGTCAGTTCCCCGATAGTTGTAACCCTGCTCGAAGGGGATGGTGTTGGCTTGGGCCAGGGAGGCCTGGGCGCGGGCCTCGCCGTCGGCGTCCCAGTAGTTTTCCATCAGCCCGTCGGGCAGGCCGGCGTCGGAATCCTCGGAATAGACCGTCTCTACCGCGGTCCGCAGGTCTTCGGGGATGGCCAGTGTCTGTTTGCTCTCCAGCAGATTGGCGGTGAGCCAGAGCCGGGCGTGGTTGGGGTAGACATAGGCCCCACTGGGAAAGCGACGGGCGTACCATTCGGCGTCCGGGTTGTCAGTAGGGTCGGGGGCCAGTAGATGCAGGCAGGGTTCGCCGCGCTGGTCCGGGCCTTCGACGGGATCGCCATCCAGGGAACGGCAGTGGCGGCGCAGGCGGCCGGCGCGCTGGATCAGTAGGTCGATGGGGGCGAGGTCGCTGACCATTTGGTCGAAGTCGAGGTCGAGGGATTGCTCGATCACCTGGGTGGCGATCAGCACCCGGCCCTTGCGCCCTTGGCCACCGCTCGCCTTGCCGAAGGTCTCCAGCACCCGGTCTTCGATGGCCAGCCGGTCGCCGAGGGCGAAGCGGGCGTGAAACAGGTCGAGCCGTTCCGCGGGGAGCCTTGCCAGCAGGGTTTCGAAGGCCTCGATGGCGTCGCCCACGGTGTTGCGCACCCAGGCGATGCACTGGCCGGCCTCGCTCTGGGCGATGATCCAGTCGATGACCTGCTCGAATGTGCGCAGGCTGTTGAAGCGGAGATTACGTTTCACGCTTTCCCGGGTATCGACCCTCTCTTCGTCCACCCCGTCGCGGCGGATGCGGGTGACCAGGGGGTAATCGGTGGAGTCGAGTTCCGCCGTGGGCGCGTCCAGGCCTTCGCGAAAGGCCTTGGCCAATTCGCGGCGCATGCGCTGCGGCAGGGTGGCGGAGAGCAGGATGGCGCTGCCGCCGGCGCGGGCGTGGATGCGCAGCAGTCGCCGTAACAGTCCGAGCATGTAGTCGTCGGCGGCATGCACCTCGTCCACCACCAGCACCTTGCCCAGCAGACCGAGCAGGCGCAGCGACTGGTGGCGAGAGGTGAGCACCGCGAGCAGGGCCTGATCGATGGTGCCTACGCCGATCTGGGCGAGCAGGGCGCGCTTGCGGTTGTCGGCGATCCAGGCGTTGCAGTGGGCCTGGGCGTTGGCCTCGCCCTTTTCATAGGCATCGCCGCCGGCGGACTCGGTTAGCAGGGAGCGGCGAAAGCCGTCATGCAGCTGGCGGCTGCCGTGGGCCAGCACCAGCGAGGGCTCAGTCTCGCCTTCGAACAGCCGGCGGTAGACCTTGCCGGTGCGGCCATACATGGCGTTGGCGGTGGCCATGGTGGGCAGCGCCAGATAGGCGCCCTGCCCCGCGCCGACCGCCAGCAGGCGATTGAGCAGCAAGAAGGCGGCCTCGGTCTTGCCCGCGCCGGTGACATCCTCCAGAATCAGCAACTCGGGCTCGCCGGTGGGTTCGAGTCGTTCGCAGAAGGCCTGGAGCGGTGTGGGCGTATCGAACCCATCGAACAGCTCCGAGAGGCCCTGTCGGCCAGCGGTCATGCCCGGCAGCAGACCGGCCTGTTCGATGGCCTTGCCTGCTTTGGGCAAGGCGATCTCTTGCCAATAGCGCTCCAGGGGCATGGGCTCGCCGCAAAAGGGGAAAAAATCCTGATTGGAACCCAGCCAGTCGGCGAGCACCGCGAAGCCGGCGAGCCACCAGGAGAACTCCTTGGTGGGCTGAAGCCATTGGTCGGGTTCGGGCCAGTCGATGTTCGGGGCGTTGGCAAGAAACAGCTCCGACAAGTCCAGGGCGAAGGCCTCGGCGGCCTCCAGGTCGGCGGGGGAGAAATACGCCCCCAGGCTGAACCTCGCATCCTTGGGCGGCTGACCATGGTGGCCGGTGACCGCCCGCGCCCAGTGGTCGAGCAGATCGAACCATTCATCTTCGTCGCCTTTCTCGGCCAAGCCGAAGAGATCCTTCTCCCACAGCGATCCGGACAGCTTGTCCTGCCAAAGAAAGAAGCCGAGGGAGTCGTGGCGCGGGTCGTAGGGGGCGTTGGAGATGCAGCCCGCCGGCATCAGATCGGGGCGCAGCCCTTGAAAGGCGCTGGTGAATTTGCCGATGTCGTGGGTGGCGAGGAAAAAGCGGACCCAGGCGGCGAGGGTCTGTTCGTTCAACCCGCTCAAACGGGCGAGGGACTGGCTCAGGCCCCTATGCCGCTCCAGCAATCGCTGGCCGCAGGCGGCTACATCCAGACAGTGATAGACCAGTCGGTGGAAGCCATCACCATCCCGTTCCGCTTTGCCCCAATACGCGATGTAACTCCGCTCATCCATGTACATATACCTCTTTTGGACTGAAGCCCATACTACTCCACCAGGGGGACAGGAGATGTCCCCGCGCCGGAGAATGTAGGTGACGCGCTTCACATTTCCAGGCTTAAATGACTATTTTCATACTGATTCCAATATTCGAGGATTGACCAAGGCCGCGCCGCATGCCAGGACGAGGCGATGGTTGGGTTGCGCACTTGGGGTATAATCCGGCCTGACGATTCGATACATGTAGCACAAGGGATTGTAATGCCCATGACCCCCTCCTGGCTGGGATACGCCTGGTTGGCGATTCGCCCCAAGACCCTGACCATGGCGATTGCGCCATTGATCGCCGCCGCGGCGCTGGCCTGGTCCGAGACCGGGGAGTTGCATTGGGGGCTGATGATCGCCATCGCGGCCGCGGCGCTGCTGGTGCAGATTGGCACCAATCTGCATAACGACGCGGCGGATTTCGAGCGCGGCGGCGATACGCCGGCGCGTATCGGGCCGGAACGCGCCGCCAGCCAGGGCTGGTTCAGCGCCCGCCAGCTCAAGTCCGCGGCCTTCGCCTGTTTCACCCTGTGCTGGATTCCCACCGGCTATCTGGTGTGGGTGGGGGGCTGGCCGATCCTGCTGGCGGGCATCCTGAGCGTGCTGGCGGGCTATGGCTATACCGCCGGGCCGCGCCCCATCTCCACCACGCCGCTGGGCGAGTTGACGGTGATCCTCTTTTTCGGGTTGGTGACCACGGTGGGCTTTCACTATGTGCTAAGCGGCGGCTTCGGCGCGGCGGCGTTCTGGCTGGGGGGGGCGCTGGGGTTGCTGGCGGCGGCGGTATTGCTGGTCAACAATTATCGCGATATGGAGCAGGATCGCGCCGCCGGTCGCTTCACCCTGCCCCATCTGCTGGGGCGGACCCGGGCGCGCTGGGCATACGCGGCGATGGTGCTGACACCCTTTCTACTGCCGCTGATGGGGCCGCCGGAGACGGCGCTGGTGCTGGCGTTGATCCCTGTCGCGGTTTATCTCATCCGGCGTCTGTTCCGGGAGCCGGTGGGTCCCAATCTCAACTCCCTGCTGGCGGCAACGGCGAAGCTGCAATTGCTGTTCAGCATCACCGTGAGTTTTGGTTATGTCATGGCGTAGTGCCGCGAAACCATCCCGGGGCCACCTTGTAGGAGGGGTTTGCATGACATCAAGACACTTCGACGCCGCCGCACTACTCCGCGTAGGCTAGGGCGAAGGCCCCGGGGCCGACGTTGACGGCGGCGGTGGCGCTCATCAGGGAGAGCATGGTCTTTACGTTCTTGTGTTTGGCGTAGAGCACGAACTCGCGATAGGCGCCGGTTTCGCCGATCTCATCCAGGTCGCCGGCGTAGGAGGCGGCGATAAAAGGCAGCCGCAAACCCCTGTCGATCGCCTGCCGCGCCCGTTCCAGCAGCGCCTGCACCGCCTTGTCGAAGCCGGTCACCTTGTCGACCGGACCGGTCTCTCCCTGGTAGCAGCGAATGATCGGCTTGACGTCGAACAGTGAGCCCAGCTTGTAACTGAACCAGCCAACGCTCCTGTCGCCCTTGGCGCCGCCGCGGGCGTGCAGAAAATAGAGATCCCGGGGAACCACATAGGCGTGGATATGCTTGCGCAGATCGGTGAGGCGGGCGCCGACATCGCCCAGCGAGTAGTCGCCGCGATCCGCCAAGCGCACCGCCTCCCACGCCAGCAGCGCCTCGCCGGCGAACATCGATTCGCTATCCAGCGGATAGACCTGAAAGCGGTCGAATACCCCCTTGTCGCGACGGATGGCTTTGAAGCGTTCCAGGTTGGCCTGCACCGCCGCTACCGTGTTGCGATAGATCCGACTGCGCTGGGCGTTGATGGCGATGAAGAGCAGGTTCTCGCAACCCAGCACCGGGCCATGTTCGAGAAACGCGGCGATCTCTTGCGCCGACAGCGATGCGCTCTCGGCGACCAGGCCCCTGCGCGCCAACTGATTGTGATAGAAGGAGAGGGTATGGCGGGGGTTGCGATTATCCTCTATCAGGTGTTCGCCGATGCGGATGTGCACCGGCATCACCCGAACCCCGTGTTCGCTGATGAACTTGGAGGAGAGATCGCAGGTGGGTGATACCAGGATGCAGAACCGCTCGGGCATGCTCAGCGCACCGGCTTGATCGCTTCGATGGTGGCGGAGACCACGTAGTCCTCCACGCCGCGGCCCGGCGCCCAATCGCGAATGAATTCCCGGGAGGACTCCTTGGGTTCGATGCGGCGGTCGACGAAGCCGGCCTCGCTCATGAAGCCTTCCAGCTCTTCGATGAGGGAGGCGTTGCCCATGCAGCCGGCGATCAATTGCGGGTCGTTGCGCATCTCCTCCGGCAGCTCGATGGTCGCCACCACGTCGGAGATGGCCAGCCGGCCGCCGGGCTTGAGCACCCGAAACGCCTCGCGAAAGACCTGGGCCTTGTTCGGCGAGAGGTTGATGACGCAGTTGGAGATGATCACGTCGATGGTGTTGTCCGCTACCGGCAGGTATTCGATCTCGCCGAGGCGAAACTCGACGTTGGCAAAGCGTCCCAGCTCGGCGTTTTGGCGGGCCTTGGAGAGCATCTCCGGGGTCATGTCGACGCCGATCACATGCCCTTCTTCTCCCACCTCTGGCGAGGCGAGAAAGCAGTCGAAGCCGCCGCCGGCGCCGAGATCGAGCACCGTCTCCCCCGCCTTCAGGGAGGCGATGGCGCGGGGATTGCCGCACCCCAGCCCCATATCGGCCCCGCTCGGCACGTTGGCGAGATCTTCCTCCGAATAACCCAGCCGGGTAGAGATCAGGGTGTTGATGGCGACGTCGTCGGAGACCCCGCAACAACTCGACTCCACACCGCAGCAGTCGCCGGTGTTGCTCGCCGCCGCCACCTGCTCGTAGGCCCCGCGCACCGCTTTGCGATGCAGGTCGGCGCTGACCGCCAGACCGCTACCCACTACCGGCAGATCGGTTCTCTTTCCGTCGCTCATCGCTATCTCCTGCTTGAAGTTACAATCGCGCTATTCTACTGCGATTTTGGGCGCATTTTCAGCTATCTTGTTATCGATTGCACCACCCCAGGGCTGTACCGCCCAGCGGAGGCCGCGTCAATGCATCCTAATCCGCCCCGCGCGCCCCGCCCCTGGATATCGTGTTATGTTTTGGTTCGCAATGCTCTACAATGGCTTGGATTCCCTCGCATCCCCGCCACCTCACGCAGCGCGACGCAATGGGGGTGCGCCGGCGAGGGCCGAAAAGTCCCGGATTGTAGAGAGAGAGACCAGAATGAGATCACTGACCCAACTCCTGCTCGTCGCGACCGTGGTCTTCGTAAACCCTTGGAGTCACGCCGATCAAGCCCCCGCCGATCCGCCCCGGGAACTGGTATTCCTCAACTGGAACGAGTACGTCGACCAGCAGGTGATCGAGGCGTTCGAGAAGCAGCACAACGCCCGCGTCAAGCAGGTCTATTTCGCCACCGAGGATGAGACCACCGAGCTGATGATCACCACCGGCGGGCGGGGATTCGACGTCATTCTGGTGCCGGGCAGCTCCATCGCCTCCTATGCGCGGCGCAACTGGCTGACGCCCCTCGACAAGGGACTGCTGCCCCATCTCGAACATGTGGAAGAGCGCTGGATCGACGCCTTCGACCAGTCCGCGACCTACGGCTCTCCCTATCTGTGGGGCACCATGGGCATAGTCTATCGCCAGGACCTGGTGGGCGAGCCGCCGCGGAGCTGGCGCGACCTCCTTGAGCCCCGCCCCGAATGGCGCGGCAAGATCCAGATGCCCCCGGATATGCTGGAGCTGGTCGGCGTGAGCCTGAAGGCCCAGGGCCGCTCCCTCAACGACGAAAGCAAGGAGGCGTTCGATCAGGCAACGGCGTTGCTGCTCAGTCAGCGCCCCCATGTCCATGACTACGCCTATCCCGACCTTACCAACGAGTCCAAACTGGTCGCCGGCGAGGTGTGGATGGCGGTGACCTACAACGGCGACGCATTGTTATTGAAGGAGAACGCCGACGACCATCCGCTCTCCTTCGTGGTCCCCGAAGAGGGCGCCCTGCTGTGGTGCGATTATCTCTCCATCAGCGCCCAGAGCAGGCAGCCCGAGCTGGCCCACGCCTTTCTCGACTTCCTGCAACGGCCGGAGATGGCGGCGCGCACCGCCGAGACCCTCTACTACGCCAGCACCAACCGGGACGCCGAGCCGCTGCTCTCCGAAGGGCATCGCGAGGACCCCATCATCCACCCCCCCGCCGACGTCATCCAGCGCTCCGAGTTTCTCACGCCCAAGCGACCGCGCACCCTGAAACGCTGGAACTCCTTTCACGCACGCCTCGTCGAGCAATAGCCCCATCTCGCCGAACGCCGCGGCACAATCCCATGCAACTCAACACCAAGATCCTGCTCTTTCTCGTCCCCCTGATCGTCGCGCCCATCGCCAGCATCGGCTGGTTGGCCTATGATCGCCTGCGCGACACCAGCGAAAAGGCGGTGCTGGGGCATGTGGATACCCTGGCCACCCAGACCGAGCAACGGGTGCGGACCTTTCTGCGCACCCTGCGCGCCAATCTCGGCCTGTTCGCCGATTCGCGCATGCTCAAGAGCTACATCCTCGCCTCCGAGGCGGATCGCTTCGAACTGCTGCAAATGCCCCTGTTGCGCCTGTTCGCCGCCTACAACCGGGCCTTTCCCGACTATTACGAGATTCGCGTGATCCTCCCCGACGGCTACGAAGACGCCCGCTACACCGGCGAACGCATCGCCAACGTCAGCGACGAAGAGGGGGAGAGCCCCGTCTTTCAGGCGATGCACCAGGCCGCGGGGGATACCTTCGTGCGCCTCTTTCACAACCCGGACACGGACGCGCCGGCGCTGTGGGCGAGCCAACGACTGGTGCTCGCCGACCTCTCCTCCACCGGGGCCGACGCCCAGATCCCCAGTTTGCGGGGCTATCTGGCGCTCACCGTGAGTCTCGACCTGCTCAAGGAGCTGGCGGGCAATCGGGTGGGCCAGAGGGGCATGCTCTATTTCAGTGATGGCGGCGGACGCATCCTGTTTCACGACGACGGCGCGCGCCTCGGCGAACTGGCCCCCCGGAAGATCATCGACGCCCTTGAGGATGGCGATGCCGCGAGCATTCACGCCGATGGCTACCTGCATACCGCCCGTCGCGTCAGTGAGGACCTGGTGCTGCACACACAACTGCCCCTGGCCGAGATTGAGGCGGCGGGACGCAAGCTCGGTTGGGTGGTACTCGCCATCACCCTCGCCGCCATCCTGATCATCGTCACCTCGCTGCTGCTATTGCTCAGCCACCTGCTGATCAACCCCATCCATCAACTGGCGGACGCCGCGCGACGCATCGGCGAGGGCCGCCTCGACAGCCGTATCGGCATCCACCGCAAGGACGAGATCGGTTACCTGGCCCATCGTTTCGACGCCATGGCCCGGGATCTCAAACAATCCCTGGAACAGAAGGAGCACGCCCAGGCGGAGGCGCTGGCCAACCGCGAACTGGCGATCCAGAACCTGGAACGGGCGGACAAGCTGAAGGACGAGTTTCTGGCCAACACCTCCCACGAGTTGCGCACGCCGCTGAACGGCATCATCGGCCTGGCCGAGTCGCTGATCGACGGCGCCGCCGGCGAGGTCAGCGCCGAGCAGAAGAAGAACCTGCTGATGATCATGTCCAGCGGCCGGCGTCTCGCCAGTCTGGTCAACGATATCCTCGATTTCTCCAAGCTCAAGCACAAAAACCTCGAACTCAAGCTCAAGGCGGTGGACCTGCAAGGCTCGCTGGACCTGGTGATCACCCTCAGCCGACCGCTGATCGGGGGCAAGCCGCTGCAAGTCCACCAGCACATCCCGGAGGAACTGCCGCCCGCCTTCGCGGATGAAGACCGCCTGCAACAGATCCTCTACAATCTGGTAGGTAACGCCATCAAGTTCACCCGTGAAGGGGAGGTGGTGGTGTTCGCCCGCGGCGAAGCCTGTAATCCCTCCATGCTGCCCGTCAAGGGGGAGAATCCCGACCTGGATCCATCGCGACGTCTGGTGGTGGGGGTGCGGGATACCGGTATCGGCATCCCCGCTTCGGCACGAGAGACCATCTTCCACTCCTTCGAGCAGGGAGACGGTTCCGCCGAACGGGAGTTCGGCGGCACCGGCCTGGGTCTGGCGGTCACCCGCCAACTGGTAGAGCTGCATGGCGGCGAGATCTGGTTCGAGTCGGAACCCGGCAAGGGCTCCACCTTCTACTTCACCCTGCCGGTAGCGCAGGCCGATGCGAGGCGCATCGCCCTGCCCCGTTACCTGCTGGATGATGACGCCCTGGACGACGAGGCGTTGCAGGAGCTGACCCAGACCGCCCTCACCTACGCCGCCGGCGCCCATACCTTCGACATCCTCATCGTCGACGACGAACCGGTGAATCTGCAAGTGCTCTCCAACCACCTCTCCCACCTCAATTACCGGGTGGAACGGGCGGCCACCGGCATGGAGGCGCTGGAGAAGCTGGAGTCGGGCTACCGTCCCGACCTGGTGCTGCTGGATGTGATGATGCCCAAGATCAGCGGCTTCGAGGTGTGCCGCCGGCTGCGCGAATACCTGCCCGCCTCGGAACTGCCGGTGCTGATGCTCACCGCCAAGAATCAGACCCGGGATATCGTCGAGGGCTTCAGCGTGGGGGCCAACGACTACCTCACCAAACCGGTCTCCAAGGACGAGCTGCTGGCGCGGGTCAAGACCCACATCTACCTGCATAACGTGAATGTGGCCCTGAGCCGCTTCGTGCCCCACCAGTTTCTGCAACTGCTCGACAAGGAGAGCATCATGGATGTACGGCTCGGCGATCAGGTGGCCCGCAACATGACCGTGCTCTTCTCCGACATCCGCTCCTTCACCACCCTCTCCGAAAAGCTGACGCCCCAGGAGACCTACAACTTCATCAACAATTACCTGAGCTGCATGGAGCCGGTGATCACCCAGCGCCGGGGCTTCATCGACAAGTACATCGGCGACGCCATCATGGCCCTCTTCCCCAGCGGCGCGGCGGACGCGGTGCAGGGGGCGGTGGAGATGCTGTTCAAGCTCGACGACTTCAACTTCAAACGCCGGGAGCGGGGCCAGGATACCATTCGCATCGGCATCGGCCTCAATACCGGGCAACTCATGCTCGGCACCGTCGGCGGCAGCAATCGCATGGACGGCACGGTGATCTCCGACACCGTCAACCTCGCCTCCCGCATCGAGGGGCTGACCAAGCTCTACCGCGTGCCGCTGCTGATCTCCGAACACACCCTCAAGGCCCTGCCCAAGGACCACCAACACCTGGTACGGGAGCTGGACACGGTCAAGGTGCGGGGCAAGAACATCCCGGTCACCGTCTACGAGGTCTTCGACGCCGACCCGGAGGAGTCCCGCCATCTCAAGGAGCAGACCCTGGCCCGCTTCGAGGCGGCGGTACGCCTTTTTCAGGACGCCGACATCGACGCCGCGCAAACGGCCTTCGAGGCCGTCATCGCCGCCCACCCGGAAGACGGCGCCGCCGCGGTCTACATCGAACGCTGCGAAAACGCCAAACGCCCGCTGGTCGCCAACGCCTGAGAGGGTGTGAAACCGTCGCGTTCATCCTCAACTACGGAGTACCGCCGCCCCGAAGCCCGCCGAGCAGGTAGCCCGGACTTCAATCCGGCATCGCCAGCAAGATTGCGGGACAAACGGCCATGGAGTGGTTCGCCACCCCGCCGACACTTGATTCACGGGAGATCGCACCATGCCATCACGCCGAACACCTATCCTGACCCTGCTGCTCCTTCTGCTGCTTGCCAGCGCCGCGCTGTGGGGTTGGTGGTTCACCGACGATGCCCCGCGTTCCACCGGCCCCGACCCGGTCACGCCCGAGGTGGTGGTCGAGGGGCTGGAACACCCCTGGGGCATGGCCTTTCTACCCGACGGCGGGGTGCTCATCAGCGAACGCCCGGGGCGTCTGCGTCGGGTGGTCGATGGACAACTCCTCGATCAACCGATCCAGGGCCTGCCGCCCATCGCCGCGGTCGGC
This sequence comes from Gammaproteobacteria bacterium, assembly GCA_011390365.1. Taxonomy (GTDB): domain Bacteria; phylum Pseudomonadota; class Gammaproteobacteria; order Chromatiales; family Chromatiaceae; genus SLIM01. The sequence continues at coordinate 39,649 of JAABSM010000021.1, read as the reverse complement.
CAGGGCGGCGCCCTGGATGTGGCGCTGCACCCCGACTACTCCAAAAACGGCTGGATCTATCTGGCCTATGTCGCCGGCGAGGATGGCGAAGTGGGTACCGAGGTATTGCGAGGACGCCTGCAAGGCAACCGGATGGAGGATATCGAGGTGCTCTTCCGGCTTCTCCCCAAGAGCGACACCGGCCGCCACTTCGGCGCGCGGCTGGTGTTCGATCGCGACAACTATCTCTACGTCACCCTCGGCGACCGCGGCGACCGGCCCCGCGCCCAGCGTCTCGACGACCACGCCGGCGCCATCATCCGCCTCCACGACGACGGCCGCATCCCCAAGGACAACCCCTTCCTCGACATCCCGGGCGCGAAACCGGAGATCTACAGCTACGGCCACCGCAATATCCAGGGCGCGGACCTGCACCCGCGGACCGGCGAACTGTGGACCCACGAACACGGCCCCCAGGGCGGCGACGAACTGAATCTCATCAACAAGGGGGCCAACTACGGTTGGCCGGTGATCACCTACGGCGTCAACTACGGCATCGGCACCCAGGTCGGCGAAGGGACCGCCAAGCCCGGCATGGAGCAACCCCTCCACTACTGGGACCCCTCCATCGCCCCCTCCGGCATGGCCTTCTACACCGGCGACCGCTACCCCGACTGGAACAGCGACCTGTTCATCGGCGCCCTGAAGTTTCAGTTACTGGTAAGGCTGGAGCTGGAGGGGACCAAGGTCGTCGCCGAGCAGCGCATGCTGGAAGGAAAGCTGGGCCGTATTCGAGATGTGGAACAAGGGCCGGATGGCTACCTCTACCTGCTTACCGATCAGAACGACGGCAGGCTGGTTAGGTTGTTGCCCCGTACTGGCACATAGCGAACAACGGGCGGGCAAAGCCGCGTGCTCCGCCGCCCTCTCGTCACGCCGCTCCCGCGGCGTGACGCATCTGATGGCGCTCCCGCGCCCCGTTCCTCTCGCAGCGCGGGAGCGCTGGCGGATGGGTAACACCGCGGGAGCGGTGTCACCAGTTCAAAAACTCGTCACGCCGCTCCTGCGGCGTGACGCATCTGATGGCGCTCCCGCGCCCCGTCTCCTCATCGCAGCGCGGGAGCGCTGGCGGATGGGTAACACCGCGGGAGCGGCGTTACCAGCTCTTACCGATAATCCCGCGGCTCCTCCGGCGGCATTACGCTTGTATCCACCGCTTCGAAGCTGATCTCCGGCTGGCCCGGCCGGTACTCCGCCAGGGTGGTACGAATCCACTCATCGTTATTGGCCCGCCACTTCTCCAGATAGGCCAGGTACTCCGGGCTTTGGGGATCGCGATTCTCCGGCATGGGTAACTCGAACTCGGGTTTGTAGTGGGAACCGCGGCATTCGTTGCGTGCCAGCGCCGAGCGGGCGATGGCCTGGGCGAGGACGATCATCTCGTGAAGCTGGCGAGCATAAGGCAGCGCCTGGTTGGCGTGGAGCTGGCGGTCGGCGAGACCGATATTCCCAAAGCGCGCTTCGAGATCGGCCAGCCCTTCCAACGCCTGCCGCAACCCGGCGTTGTCCCGCACCACCGCCACCTTGTCGCTCATGATCCGCCCCAACGCCTTATGCAGCGCATAGGGGGATTCGTCACCCTCGGATTTCAGCAGCCCCTCGTTGATCCGGCGCTGGCGGTCCGCCTCGCCGCGCAACAGCGCCTCATCCGCTTCGCCCAGGAGGCCATTGGCGACGAAGGCCACCGCCGCTTCCCCCGTCACCTTGCCGCTGAAGCTGGTGGAGAGCAGCGAGTTGGCCCCCAGTCGGTTGGCCCCGTGGTAGCCGTAGTCGCACTCGCCGCAGGCGTAGAGGCCGGGGATGCTGGTGGCGTGGTTGCGGGGGTGGATCGGCTCGATGCCGCCGTCTCCGGCCTTGGCGTAGTCGACCCACAGCCCGCCCATCGCGTAGTGGGGCGCGGGGTAGATGAGCATCGGCGCCTCCACCGGGTCGACGCCGCGAAACTTGCGGTAGATGTCGAGGATCGCCCCCAACCGCTTGCGCACCTCGCCCTTGTCGAGATGGGTCAGATCCAGGTAGACCTGCTCCTCGCCGCCGACGCCGAGCCCCATTTGATGCACCGCCTTGAAGATCGCCCGCGAGGCGACGTCCCTGGGCACGGTGTTGCCGTAGCTGGGGTACCACTCCTCCAGAAAGTAGAAGCGTTGCGACTCGGGGATCCGGTTGGCGGGGCGGGCATCGCCGGCCTGCTTCGGCACCCAGATGCGCCCGCCGTCGCCCCGCGCCGCCTCGCTCATCAGTCGCAATTTATCGTCGCCGAGCATCGCGGTGGGGTGGAACTGGATGAACTCGGCGTTGGCGAAGCGCGCGCCCTGCTGATAGACCCGGCTCGCCGCCGCGCCGGTGGAGTTGGCGGAGTTGGTGGAGCGGTTGTAGACCAGCCCCAGGCCGCCGCTGGCGAGGATCACCGCATCGGCGGCGAAGCTCTTCACCTCCAGGCTGCGCAGATCCATGGCGGTGATGCCGCGAACCCGTCCGTCGTCATCCCGCACCAGCGCGAGAAACTCCCACCACTCGTGCTTCTCCACCATCCCCTCGCACTCCAGCCGCCGCACCTGTTCGTCGACGCTGTAGAGGAGTTGCTGGCCGGTGCTGGCCCCGGCGAAGCAGGTACGACGATGCTTGACGCCGCCGAACAGGCGCAGGTCGAGCAGCCCCTCCGGCGTACGCGAAAAGGTCACGCCCATGCGCTCGAAGGTACGAATCAGCCCCGGCGCGGACTCGCACATCGACTTGATCGGCGGCTGATTGGCGAGATAGGCCCCGCCCTTGATGGTATCGCGAATGTGTTGCTCGACGCTGTCGTACTCGCCCTTGGTGTCGAGCACCGCGTTGATGCCGCCCTGGGCGCAGGCGGAGTGGGAGCGCTTGACCTCGAACAGGGAGAAGAGGGTCACCGGAATACCGCGGGAGGCGACCGTCAGGGTCGCCCACAGGCCACCCAGGCCACCGCCGATCACCAGGATGCGGGGTTTGCGTTTATTCGCCATCAGCTTACCTTGTTAAACCGCAGATTAACGCAGATTTGCGCAGCTGTTTCACGCCAATACAGATCGTTATATTGCCCGCCAGAACCCTCTGGCTGGTGGACCAGCCGTCGACAACAACCCTCCAATATATCTGCGTTAATCTGCGAAATCTGCGGTTCACCGAGCGAGTTCCAGGCCACTGCGTCCGTCATCACGAACCCCAGAATCCCGTGCCAACCCATCGCCATCAGCACCAGCATCAGCCCCATCATGGCGATGAAAAACCGCTTTTGCGCCGCCTGACTGATGGTCAGCCCCCAGACGATGGCCATGTTCCACAGACCATAGCAGAGGTGAAACACCGACAGCATCATCCCCAGGCCGTAGATGACGAAGGTCGCCGGGTTGGAGAGTAGCGCCTGCATGTGATGAAACAGATCCGCCTTGATCTCCGGCTGCCAGATCCCCAGCACCCGCGTCCAGCCGACATGAATGATCAGAAACAGCAGAATCGCCAGCCCGGAGACCCGTTGCAGTAGATAGAGGCGGTTATGCAGCCAGGGGTAGCGGTTGGGCTCGGGATGGGCGCCGTAGGCGATCATTACCCCGTAACCGGCGTGAAACAGCAGCGGCAGGACGATGAAGACCATCTCGATGATCGGCAGGTAGTTGAGGCTTTGCAGAAAGGCGACCACCTCGCCGTTGTAGTGGGCCGCGCCGAAACGAGACTGGGAGTTCTCCCACAGGTGAAAACAGAGGAACAGTCCCAGGGGAACCAGCCCGAACAGGGAGTGGAGCCGGCGCAGCAGGAAGTGGGGATTATGAATCGAGGCGCTCATCCGGGCAGTTTACCCCAGAGGGGCGAAACGCTGTACCCTTGTTCTTCGCCTTGTGCCTTGACGGAAAACCTACGCTAGAATCTTTGGCAATCCGCCGCCTCCACAGGCGCACCCCCCCCACGGATAATGACCGCCAGTCCTCAAGAGGAGTGGCCGTGCTGACTCCGACACGGGTTCCGAGGCATTGAATTACCGCCCCTTTCGGGCTATACAGCGGGAGTGACCTACCGAAGCCTTCAACTCACCCTTCCAGTGGCGGCATGCGTCGCCATGGCCGTTGCCGTGCAGGCGGCGCAACCCGCGGGGAGCGATTTCCTCGCCACGCCTCACCCGCCCCTGTTCGACAAGCTACCGGAACAGCGCCAAGATCCCGCGATCACCGCGCCCCAGCCGCCTCGGCCCCCCAGCGAGCGCCCCGCCCTGCCCGGCTTCGATCTGCATGAGATCCGCTTGAATGGCAATCGCGCCATCACCACTGAAGAACTTCGCCCCATTCTGGCCCGCTACGCGGGACGGCGCATCGACTTCGTCGACCTCCACCAGTTGCGCTACGAGATCTCCGCCTATTATCTGGAACGGGGCTACATCAACTCTGGGGCAATCATCCCCGACCAGCAGGTGGTGGACGGGGTGCTGGAGCTGGAGATACCTCGCCAACACCACCCTGGCCAACACCACCCTGGCCAGCGAAACCGCCAGTGCCAACCGCTCCGGGGATATCCACATCGAGGTCGACGGCCTGATGCACATGGATGCCAGCAAGATCAGCAACGGCAGCTTTGGCGCAGGGGCGACGGGGACCCTCTCGGTCCGCGCCGGCGATCTGGTGATGATCCACGATGCCAGGCTCTTCAGTCAGACCAGCGAAGGTGTGCCGGGGGGTGATATCTTCATCGACACCGCGAGCCTGACCCTTATCGACGGCGGGGCAATCAGCAATCGTGGCTATATCAGGGCCTACCTCAGCGGCGACATTCGCATCAACGCCAGTGAATCCATCTTCATCCAGGGTCGCGCCGAACCTCAAGACCCCAACCCCGGATCCAACGTCGTCTCCACCGGCATCTTCAGCTTCTTTGGTGATATCAGCGTCACCTCGCCGGAGGTCACCCTGCTCGATTCGGGACGCATCTCCACTCGCACCTACAACGACAGCCCGGCGGGAACGCTCGACCTCGCTTCCGCCCGGCTCTATCTGGGTCACGGTGCGCAACTCAACGTCGAAAGCTTCGGCAACAGTTACGCGATCGGACCCGCGGGCCTGTTACGCGTAGACGCCAGCGAGCGTATCGAGATGGAGGGCGTAGCAGGGGGGCGCACCTCCGGTCTGCGCGCAGGCACCCGCAGCAGCGGCGATGCCGGTATCATCGAGATCACCGCGCCGGACATCGTCATCCGCGATGGCGCCCAGATCAGCGTCTCCACCGGCGTTTTCGGTACCGGTAGCGCCGGGCGGGTAAACTTGCGGGGAGAGCGTCTGCAAATTGCCGATAGTGGCGGGATCGTCACCCAATCACGGGGCCACGCATCCGGCGGCGGCGATATCCTGATTAGCGCCGAACAGCTGCGCTTGAACAGCCACGCCATGATCAGCTCTCGCACCACCGACCGAGGCAACGCCGGCGCCATCCAATTGAACATCAGCGATCAGCTCGTTGCCAGCGACAGCGAGATCACCACCAGCGCCGAGGCCGCCGGCGGCGGGGTGATCCAGCTTAACGCCGATGTCTTCCTGCGCGACGCCAGCATCGACCTGGACGCCTCCTCCAACGTCGCCGGCAACGACGGCCGGGTCGAGATCAACAGCCCCACCCTCGACCTCAGCCGCGGCATCGCCGTCCTCACCACCGCCATCCCCGACGCCGCCGCGCTGCTCGACAACCCCTGCCTCGCCCGCGCCCGGCAGGGGCGCAGCAGCCTCTACATCGCCACCCCAGTAGCTCGCGACATCCGCGACGACTACCTCCTCTCGGGCAGTCTCGCGGAGAGCGACCATTGCCAGCCCTGATGTTTTCTCTGGAGGGACAAGGCAACTACAAAAAACGGGAAAAACGCAGCAAAATCAGAAAGTTTTTGATGGCTGGCAACACAGATGATGCCATCAACAAACCCTGAGGAGGGGCAGTCCTTCAAGGACTGCCTCTCCTGCTTTCAAACCTTTCGCGCATTTCGCATATTTCGTGGTTCACCTTGATCGTGATTCCAGGAGTCGGCATGATGTCGAGACCGCACCGACCGGAACCCTACCCATGCCCGACAACCTCTTCGCCTACGGCACCCTCATGGAGCCCCGCATCATCGCCGAGATCATCGGTCGAACCCCCTCGTCCCAACCCGCGGAGCTGCGCGGCTATCGCAGACAGCGCATCCGGGGCGAACTCTACCCCGGCATCCAGCCGGCCGCGGATGCGACCACCCCCGGCCTGATCTACTTCGACCTCGCTCCCGGGGAGATGGCCCTGCTTGACGCGTTCGAGGGGGCGTTCTATGAAAACCGGCCGGTGGCCCTGCGCACCCCATCCGGAGAAGAGCACCCGGCCCGCGCCTATGTCATCCGCCCGGCGTATCGCCACCTGCTCCTGGATGCACCCTGGGACTACGATGACTTCCAGGAGCGCTTCGTGAAGCGCTTCGCGCGGGAGTATCAGGGGTTTCGGTAGTCGAGTACAGCCGCCAACAGTTTTCATCCCACGCCGGTCGCGGGTTGCACCCGCGACCGGAACGTTTGGGTCTCACGGCAACCATAGTACCCCCAATCCGCAAACCGCCGCCAAACGTCCCGGTCGGGAGTTCAACTCCCGACCGGCCCGGCACAGGGCATTAGCGAGTCATCGTCTTACAGCATGCGACCCGAGGCGTCGATCACGCCCCGGGTTTTGCCGCTTTGCCGCGCCGCCAGGGGCAATTCAACGGTTACCGTGGTCCCTTCCGCTTCGGAAGTGCTCAATCCGATATCGCCGCCCAGGGTTCGCGCGATCAAGCGTGCGGCATAGGTACCCAAACCCGTTCCGCCCTCCTTATCGGAAACATAGCGCTCGAAAAACCGTTCGCGCACCGGTTCCGGGACCACCCCGGGATTATGCACGCGGAGCGCACAACGGCCTCCCGCGATGTCGCATCGCAGGGTAACCGTTTCTTGCGCCGAGCTGGCCTCGATGGCGTTTTTCACGAGATTGGCGAGCATCTCTTCGAGCAACCGCTGCTCACCCAGAATGCGCGTATCCTCCGGCCATTCCGGTACTACCAACCGCACCCCCTTCGTGCTGGCGATCTCCGAGACCTCGTCGAGGATCTGACCGAATACCGCCCGGGGTTCCACGGCCTCCAGCACGGGTTGATAGACGCCCTCCTCCATGTGGACCAACTCCATGGAGTGATTCAGCAAATGCAGCATGCGCCGGCCGCTGTTCTTGATACACTGGGCATGTTTTTGCTGCCGTTCGTTGAGATCACCGTCGACACCAAGCAGATCGGCGCAGCCCAGCACCCCGTTCAGCGGCGACTTCAGATCATGCCGAACCACCCGCTCCGCGTCGATGCGCATGCGCTCGGCTCGCAGCTTATCCGTGACATCCTCAATCACGCTGACCTTGTAGCGTTTGCCGTCGTCCCCTTGAAAACCATGGGCGGTAGCCGAGACGGCAAGCCGTTGACCATCCTTCTTCACCACCTCCCAGCAAGGTTTCACCGACTCCTCGTTATCGGCGATGAATCGGTCATGCTGGGCTCGCAATTCTTCTCGATGCTCCTGCGGCACCACCATCGTAAAGGGACGCCCCAGCAGTTCCTCCATGGGATAGCCGTAGATGTCGCAATAGGCCCGGTTCACGTAGACGAAACGTCCCTCGGGATCGGTGATGCACACGCCTACGGGTAGCGCGTGAAAAGTAGCGTGCAGGACTCGTTCCGGATCCCAGTTCAGTCTTTTCAGAAGGTCCGAGAGTTCATGCATATAGGGATTCCTCCATCGCCGCCGCCGGTCCTCCTCGAACAGGAAAGCCGGGCGATTTCGGCAATCTCCCGAAGACCTTGAACGGCAAACTTTGCTTCGACTCAACAATTTGGGTCGGAAGCCATGAATTCCACCCTTTAATCCACTATAATCACACGCAATTAGCAACGGGACGCAACTCTTGGCCTAGCGCGCCCTCCGACCTTTCCGAAAACCCTCCGCGGGAGCGCCCGTCCTTCAAGGAGTGGCGCTCCCGTGCTCGTCATCGTCCTTGGCCTTTTCGTCAGGCCCCGCTCTGGCCTTGAGCTTGCGCTCCAGCATGGGGGCGAGCTCCTTCATCAGGCGTCCCTCGATCTCGCGGGCGAAGGCGACGGCGGCTTCGGCGGCGATGGCGCGGGCGAGGCGGCGGATCTCGGCATCTTCGGCTGCGTCGTCGACAACCGGGGCTTGCGGCTCTTTTTCGGTCCGCTCAGCGGTCGGCGGCGTTTGGGGTTCCTCCGCGACCACTTCATCGAGGATCGGGATGCCCTCTTCGTCGAGCTTGAAGGGGACCTTGGATTGGGCCTTGTCGATCTCGGCACGGGCATTTTCATCAGTGGCTTGACGGTTCATTGCTCGATCCTGTAGTCATTGAGGGGATAGCCCCGATCCTTGTAAAAGCGGTAGCGCTGACGCCCGGCCTGCTTGACGCCGGGGTCGTTGTCGATGAGTTCGATGACCCGTTCGAAGCGACTGAAGAAGTCGGGGACATGAGGGCAGAGGTTGATCAGCACCTGGTGTTCGTCTCCGCCCTCACCCTGCCAGCCGATGAGCACCGGGTTGAGGCCCGCGTCCGCCCCCGGCACGATACCGTGGGGGATGAAGGAGGCGTCGCGATAGGTCCACAGCAGGCGGTCCATGTGGCGGCACTCGTTTTCATTGGCGGTGTGCAGGTAGACCCGATTGCCCTCTCGCCATGCCTTCTCGGTGATCCGGCAGGCGAGGGAGAAGCGGTTGTCCCGCGCCCGCTCGCCGAGGATGTAGAAGTCGACCCGGGTCATTTCGCCTGTTTGCTGCGCGAGATCAGGAACTGGCTGAGGAGACCGACCGGACGTCCGGTCGCCCCCTTGGCCTTGCCTTGCAGCCAGGCGACGCCGGCGATATCGAGATGCGCCCAAGGGTACTTCTTGGTGAAGCGGGAGAGGAAGCAGGCGGCGGTAATGGCACCACCGAAACGTCCGCCGATGTTGGCGATGTCGGCGAAGTTGCTGTCGAGCTGTTTCTGATATTCACTGCCCATGGGCATCGGCCAGGCGCGATCCGCGCCCAGCTCGCCCGCCTCGCGCAGCTCTTCGAGCAGCCCCTGATCATCGCTGAAGAGCCCCGCCAGATGCTGGCCCAGGGCGACGACGCAGGCGCCGGTGAGGGTCGCCACATCCACCACCACATCCGGCTCGAAGCGTTCGGCGTAGGTCAGGGCGTCGCACAGGATCAGCCGCCCCTCGGCGTCGGTGTTGAGCACCTCGATGGTCTGCCCCGACATGCTGGTGACGATATCACCCGGCTTGCTGGCGTCGCCATCGGGCAGGTTCTCGCTGGCGGGTACCAGCGCCACCACGTTGATGGGCAGTTTCAGTTCGAGACAGGTGCGCATGGTCCCGAGGACGCCGGCGCCGCCGCACATGTCGTATTTCATCTCATCCATCTGCGCCGCCGGCTTGAGGGAGATGCCGCCGGCATCGAAGGTGAGGCCCTTGCCCACCAGTACCACCGGCTTCTGCTTGTCATCGCCGCCGCGATACTCCATCACGATCAGCTTGGCCGGTTGCCGGCTGCCGCGGGAGACGGAGAGCAGCGCACCCATGCCCAGCTTCTCCATCTGCGCCTCTTCCAGGATCTCCACCTGGAGCTTGTTGGAGAGCTTGCGCATCTCCCTGGCCCGATCGGCAAGATAACTGGGGGTGCAGATGTTGCCCGGCAGGTTGCCCAGGTCGCGGGCGAGGGTAATGCCCACGGCGATCCCCTGCGCCTCCTGCACGGCCTGTTCGGCCTTGTCGAGACTGCCGTCGACGCCGATATAGAGTTCGAGCTTCTTGAGTTCGCCGCGGGGCTTCTCCGCCTTGCCCTTGCAGCTGTCGAAGCGGTAGAGGGTACGCTCCATTTCGATCACCGCGTCGCTGGTCCGCTGTACCTTCTTGGTGCCCTTGGCCTTGATCTCCGGCAGGCACAGGGTCGCCTCTTCCAGCGCCGCCTCCTTGAGGGCCTTGGCCGCCGCCGCGACCGCCTTGCGATAGCCGTCGCGGTCGAAGTCGCTCTTCTTGCCACAGCCCACCAGCAGCAGCCGCCCCGCCTGATGACCGGGGATGCGATAGAGGAACTGGCTGTCGCCGACCTTGCCCTCGAGGTCGCCCATGCGCAGCAGCTCGGTGATCGCCCCGTCCGCGGCCTGATCGATCGCCTCGGCGGCGGCGGATAACTTGCTCTCCTGATAGACGCCCAACACCAGGCACGGGGTTTTCAGTCCGGTCGGATCGCCGCTTGTTACCTTGTACTTCATAAATCATTCTCTCCCATTGTTTTGCCGATAGCGAGGGTCGCCGCATGAGTGCCCGCCCATTTCCCACGCTTCCAACTGTTGTTATATCCGCCCAAGAGGGGTATAAAAACCCCCTTTACCTTTTCTAGATCAGTATTTTGATAGCGCGTGAGCAGAGAGCCCTTCATTCAAAATCGCTGCCCCAAGTGCGGATCCCTCGATGTGGAACGGGTCCGCCGCAACTGGCTGGAGCGTATTTTTTTCGACAAGAAGTATTTCTGTCGCTACTGCGCCAAGACATCATATCGGGTGGAAGAGCGGGTGGTGCAACCCCGCTCGCGAAGGTCCCAGGATGGCCCATGAAACTACGAAATACGCGAACCACACGAAAGGGTAGAGTTCGCTGAAGCATTTAGGCTCTCCCTTATCCACCCATCATTTTCGCGCCTTTTGCGTATTTCGTAGTTCCTCGGCCAAATCTGATCACTCCCTCAACCGCGCCTCCACCGTAACGGTATCCCTGGCGACGCCGCAGCTCAGGCCGCTGCCGTCATCCACGGTCAACACGACCTGATAACTTCCCGGACTGACGTAGCGGTGCCTAACTCGTTCTCCCCGTTGGGTCGCGCCGTCGCCAAAATCCCAGTGGTAGCCGAGTCGCTCGCCATCGACATCCTGGCTGGCGGAGGCGTCGAACATCACCAGGTCGTGAGCGCCGCCGATCCAGGTCTCCCGATCCTCGCCCGCCACCGCCTGTGGCGGGTGGTTGACCCGCACCTCGGTGGTCGTCTCGGCCACCGCGCAGGCGGATCCGCTGTCGTCTTCCGCACGCAAGGTGACGGAATACGACCCGGGCTCCGAATAGACATGCTCCACCATCTCGCCCGCGGCGGTGGCATTGTCGCCAAAAGCCCAGGACAGGGCGATGGCGTCGCCATCGGGGTCCAGCGAGCCGCCACCATCGAAGGCTAGCGCTTCACCCGCGCAAGCCTGGGCGGGCGCAAGCAGATTCACGCGCGGCGGGCGGTTGATGCGTAGCGGATGACTGGCGAAACCGCGGCGGTTGGCGACGCCGCTGTCATCCTCCACCCGCAGGCCGATCTGATAGCGCCCGGCGCGGGGATAGCGATGGCGAATCCGCTCCCCCTCGCCGGTGAGTCCGTCGCCGAAGACCCAGTCGAAGCCCTCGATAACGCCGTCTGGATCCTTGCTGGCGCTGGCGTCGAACGCGACCTCCTCTCCGCGGCAGGCCACCGCCGGGGCGGCGATGCGGGCCTGGGGCGGGGCGTTGATCCGAATCGTGAAGCGCTGTTCGTCACTGCCGTTACTCTGGCCGGAGTCATCCTCGACCCGCAACCGTACCTCATATTCGCCAGCCGCGCGATAGGCATGGGCGACCTGCACCCCCTCCAGCCGTTCGCCGTCGCCGAAATCCCAGATATGATTGGCGACGGCGCCGTCGGGATCGCTGGATTCGCCGCTGTCGAAACGCAGCGGTTGGTGGATCGCACCCGCCTCGGGGACCTTGCCCCGCGCCACCGGCGGGGCATTGACGGTAATCACCGAGCTTTGGGTGACCTGATCGCACTGACTGCCGCTATCGGTGGTGACCTTGAGGCTGATGTAGTAGCGGCCCGGTTGGGCGTAGGCGTGCTCCACCCGCTCGCCGCTCGCCCGCTCGCCGTCGCCGAAATCCCACTCCCAGGAGACGATGTCGGCCCCGCCTCCCTCGGAAGCACTGGCATCGAAGGTTACGACCTGCTCCACCGCGGCTTGGCTGGGGGCATGGATCACCGCCTTCGGCGCGGCGTGTACCTTGACCTTGATCCGGTCCGTATCGCGGTTGTCGCAGCTGCCGATGCGATCGCCGGTGATGGTCAGACGCACCTGATACTCGCCCGGTTCGAGGTACATGTGGCTGGGCGAAGGCCCGCCCCCCTCCGCGCCGTCGCCGAAGTCCCAGGCGAAACGGTTGACCAGCCCGTCGGCGTCGCGGGAGCCGCCGCCATCGAAGGTGATCTCGGTATTGGCGCAGGTCTCGATATCCTCGCCGGCATCGGCGATGGGGGATTCGGCGACCCGCAACACCATGCTATCCGTATCCCGCCCGCAGGCCAGCCCGCTATCATCCTCCACCAGCAACCGCACCGGATAGACGCCGGCCTCGCGGAAGATCCGCACCGGGTTGACCCCGTAGCCCTCGCCGCCATCGCCGAACCACCAGTGGTACTTGAGGAAACGCCCCTTGGGGTCGATGGAGTTGGCGCCGCTGAAGACGATGGAGTCGCCGGCGCATACCGTGCGATCCTCGCCGGCGTCGGCCAGCGGCCGCTGATTGATGGTGGCGGTGAGGGAGCCGGAGTGACGGCTGTTGGAGAGCCCCTGCCCGTCATCCACGCTGAGCACCACCGGATAGACGCCGCCCTGCTGATAACTGTGGCTGACCCGCGCGCCGCTGGCGCTGGCGCCATCGCCGAAATCCCAGTGGTAGCTGAGGCCGTCGCCGTCGCCATCCACCGACGCGCTGGCGTCGAACAGCAGGGTGGTGTCGCAACTCTCCACATCCGCGCCGGGAATCGCCAACGGCTGGTGGTTGACCTGGACCACGCCGCGGGCGTGGGCGACACTGTTGGCGAGCCCCTTGCCGTCATCCACGGTGAGGTCAGCGTAGTAGACGCCCGGGGCGTCGAAGCGACGCTCCACCCGCGCCTCGCCGGCGCGCGTCTCGTTATCGGAGAAGCGCCAACGCCAGTCGACGATCTCGCCATCCGGATCCCGGGAGCCACCGCCGTCGAACCACACCGGATCCCCGGGCGCGACCCGCTCCGGGGCATGCACCACCGCCCGCGGCGGCTGGTTGACGACCACCGTCACCTCGCCCTCATCATAGGCCTCGGCCAGGCCGGAGTCGTCGCCGACCCGCAACCGCACCGGATAGACGCCGGGGGCCTTGAAGGCGTGGCCGATGCGCTGCCAGTGCGCCTCGCTGCCATCGCCGAAGCGCCAGTGGTAGCGTTGCACCACGCCATCGCCGTCGGCGGATCCGGAGCCGTCGAAGATCACCACCTGTCCCGGCTCCACCGACACCGGCGGCCCCGGATCGGCGATCGGCCCGGCGTTCACCCGCACCACCAGTCGATCCGCGTCGAAACGGCTGAGGGTGGCCGAATCGTCCTCCACCGCCAGATCGACCGGGTACTCGCCAGGATTGGCGTAGACATGGCTGGGGGCGACGCCCTCGCCCTCGTGGCCATCGCCGAAGCGCCAGCGATAGGCGATGATCTCGCCATCCTCATCGCTGGAGGCGCCGGCATCGAACGCCACCACGGAGCGCTGCAAATGCTGATCCTCGCCGGCGACCGCCAGCGGCGGGAAGTTGACGATCACCTGGGCCTCGTCATATTGCACCGCGCTGGCGGTGCCGGAGTCGTCGGTCACCGTCAGGCGGGCGGTATAGACGCCGGGCTCGGCGTAGGCGTGCTTGACTTGCGCGCCGCTGGCGGAGGCGTTATCGCCGAACTCCCAGCGATAGGCGATGATCTCGCCATCCGGGTCCGTCGAGCCGCCGCCGTCGAACAGCACCGTCTGATTGGCGGCGATCCGCTTGTCGGCGTTGGCATCGGGCAGCGGCGGATCGTTGATGATCACCCGCAGGCTATCCTCGGCGCGGCTGTTGCCAACGCCGCTGCCGTCATCCACGCCGAGGGTAACCAGGTACTCCCCCGGCGCGGCGAAGCGATGCGCCACGCTCCGCCCCTCGGCCCGGTTGCCGTCGCCGAAATCCCAATGGAACTTCTCCACCTGGGAGTCGGAATCATAGACCCGTTGCGGCTCGAAGGAGACCGGCACATCCACCGCGCCGCGCTTGTCGGCGGGGGCGATGACGATGGGCGGTGCATTGACCCAGATCTGGCGCTGCTCGACGCTGGTGGCGCAGGGGCTGGCCGAATCGTCCACCACCCGCAGCGTCACCCGATAGTAACCTGGCCGGGCATAGCGATGGCTGACGGCGACCCCGGTGGCCTTCTCGCCATCGCCGAAATCCCAAAAATAGTCCTTGATCTCGCCATCCTCATCCCGGGACCCCGTCGCGTCAAAGCGCACCTCTTCGCCGGGCATGGCCCGCTCCGGGGCCTCGATAACGGCGCTGGGCGGGCGATTGAGAAAGACCTCCACCTCCTGGCGGGCGCGACTGCCCACCGTCCCCGAGCCATCGCGCACGGTCAGCCGCACGCGATGGCCGCCGCTCTCCTCGAAGCTGTGACTGACGGGATTGCCGGAGAGGGTCTGGTCGCCGATTCGCCACTCAAAGAAGAGCTGATCGAAATCCGCATCGCGGGAGGCGGAGGCGTCGAACACCACCTCGCGACAATCGTTCAGCACGGTGGTGGTAACCGCCGGCTCGGGGCGATGATTGGTAGGAAAGAGGCGAAAGGGAAAGTTGAACGCCAGCGGTGTACCATCCGCGCTGGTGACATAGAAGGTGGCGTCATTCACCGTATTGGGAAAGGCGGCGAGACTGATGGCGCTCTCCATCCCCTGCTCCCAGGGATCGAGGGTCACCTTGTCCACCACCCAGGCCCCGCTTGCCGAGGCGTTGACCGTATCGAGCCGGCGAAACGGCGTCTCCAGCCACACCGACGCCCGATCCAGGTCGAAATTGTGTACCGCTATCTCCGCCACGCCGGCGGGCACGAAAAAACGCGCCTCACCGAAACGTCCACTGCCTTTGGGCACATGCACGGTGGGCAGATAGCTGAAGATCTCCAGCCCCTC
The DNA here is from genome assembly GCA_011390365.1 of Gammaproteobacteria bacterium. GTDB lineage: Bacteria > Pseudomonadota > Gammaproteobacteria > Chromatiales > Chromatiaceae > SLIM01. The sequence goes on along the minus strand of JAABSM010000021.1, from coordinate 24,559 downwards.
GGGCGCGATATTGCGCTGACTATCCACGCTCACCGCGAGATCGAAGATATTGCCGTCGTCACCGGATAGGCCATCGACCACCAATTTGAACAGCCGGTCGCCATCCTTCTCCAGGCCCTGGCTGGCCTGAAACTCGGCCAGATTGAACCACTGCCCGTCGAGGAGCCGGTCCTCGGCGAAATCCTGCTGGTGAAGAAGCTCGCCCGTGATCTCCGCCTCGGTCGCGTTATCCCCGTCCGCGTACTCGGCGCGAATATCGATCTCGCCGCCATACAGCGAAAATCGGGTAGCGGTATTCCACTCCCCCATGATCTCATCCACCGCGCCGCCCACGTCGGGATCGAAGATACGCAGGTAGAGGGTTCGCCCCTCATCTGTCGCGACCCGCAGCAGGATCTCCTGGCGGTTATCGTTGTCCCCCTGATCCGGTGAAGCGTCCGCGCCGAAGGTGATCGGCATGGCCCGCTCCAGGGGCTGGGCATGCACGCATGGAGAAAAGATCAGCAGCGCCATCGCCGCCGCCAACAGCATCCCTGAAAACAACGACCGAAATTTCCTCAGCAAGACCGCTCTCCTGTACCTGACGGGTATCTTGGCCATTCTACCCGGTTCAGGGGCCTGGACAAACCGGGAGCGTCGCGAAAGTCAGTTCGGGAGCCGAACCGCACCCCCCGCGATGGGCGATTGCCAGTGAGGCCCTCGGCTGGAGTCGTCAGCCGTGCAGGGAGAGTATCCGCCAGCCCCTCTCCTCGGCGGTGCGACGCAGGATGTCGTCCGGATCGACGGCCACCGGCTGCTCCACCTTCTCCAGCAGCGGCAAATCGTTGTGGGAATCGCTGTAGAAGACGCTGCCGCGCAGGTCGCCGCCATTGGCTTCAAGCCATTGATCAAGCCGCTCCACCTTGCCCCGCTGAAAGCTGGGCGTACCCGCCACCTCACCGGTGTAACGACCGTCGACCATCGCCGGTTCGGTGGCAATGAGGTGAGGTATCCCGAAGATCTCGGCGATGGGGGCGGTGACGAAGGCGTTGGTGGCGGTGATGATCATCAGCGTATCGCCAGCCTTGCGGTGTTGCTCCACCAGCTCGCGGGCGGCATCGGGGATGATCGGATCGATCTTTTCCCGTAGATACTGGGCGCGCAGCTCGCGCATCCGTTCAGGGTCGTTCTCCTTGAGGGGGCGTAGCGAAAAGCGCAGGAACTCGAAGATATCCAGCTTGCCCGCCTTGTACTCGTCATAGAAACGCTGGTTTTCCCGTTCATAGTGTTCACCGTCGACCACCCCCTGTTCGGCGAGGAAGACGCCCCACAGGTAGTCCGAGTCGCCGCTTAACAGGGTGTTGTCGAGGTCGAAGATCGCCAATGGCATACTGCTGCTCCCATTTGTCCGAAAATTGGTGGCTAGTGAGTCGGGGGACGATTTTACACGCTTCGGGAGGTCCCGTGGCGAGCGAACGGACTTGAATTGTGGATGATATGCGTTAGAGTAACCGCCACCTTCGTTTGCCCGCTGGTTCCGCCATGACGCCCATCGAGACCCCGATTGAGACCCACCCCGCCCCCCTCACCCCGCGCCAGCGTCTGGCCGCCTACCTGGAGCTGATCCGCTTTCATCGCCCCATCGGTACCCTGTTGCTGCTGTGGCCGGCGCTGTGGGGGCTGTGGATCGCCGGCGAGGGCAACCCGCCCTGGGGGGTGGTGCTGATCTTCGCGCTGGGGGTGTTTCTGATGCGTTCAGCGGGTTGCGCCATCAACGACTACGCGGATCGCAACTTCGACGGCTCGGTGGAGCGCACCAAGGCCCGCCCCCTGGCCACCGGGCTGATCTCCCCCAAGGAGGCGGTGGGGGTCTTTTTCGCGCTGGTGCTCAGCGCCTTCGCGCTGGTGCTGCTGCTCAATACCCTGACCATTTTGATGTCGGTGGTCGCCCTCCTCCTCGCCACCCTCTACCCCTTCATGAAGCGCTATACCCACTTCCCCCAGGTATTTCTCGGCATGGCCTTCGGCTGGGCGACGCCGATGGCCTTTACCGCGATTCGCGGCGAAATCCCCGACCTGGCGTGGATTATCTTCATCGCCACGGTGATCTGGGCGCTGATCTACGATACCGAGTACGCCATGGTGGACCGGGAGGATGATCTGAAGATCGGCATCAAGTCCACCGCCGTCTTCTTTGGCGACTACGACCGTCTGGCGATCGGCATCCTTCAGCTGGTGATGCTCGCCCTGCTCGCCTGGGCCGGCCAGCTGGCGGGGCTGGGTCCCTACTATTACCTGGGGCTCGCCGGCGCGGCGGCGGCGGCGCTGCGCCAGCAGTGGCTGATTCGCGGACGCGAGCGTGATCCCTGTTTCAAGGCCTTTCTCAATAACAATGTCTATGGGATGAGTATCTTTGCGGGGATTTTTGTAGACTATTTAATGGGCTGAACCGCTAGCACAAGCACGCGGTCAATGCCATTAACTAAAGCGCCACGCCAGGTTCCCGCCCTTGATGCGCCTGACTCCGGGGCAGCCCGAAAATCGCCGGGCCGGCATAGGATGTGCCGAATAAAAAGCCTTGCCGCTCGGTCGACGGCACATCCTATGCGGAACCAAAAACGGGGGGCGCACCCACGAAATGAGGCGCATCATTCCTGGAGAATGCCATGGTGGCTTAAAAGTTAATGACATTGAGCACGCAGTCGTTTTCCGGGCATTGCTCCCGCGAAAATCCCTCGGAAGTGCAAGCAGGCTGGACGTTTGCCCGAAACAGCACGCCCCTACAGAGAACTGGAGGCGTGCTGAATTCTCCGTGCGCGCGGTGTTCTCCGTGGTGTATTCTTTCCAGGACATCGCCAGAAACCCAGGATCGACCATGAATCAGGAACCAGAAGCATTCGAAGAGTGGGAGGGCCCCAGCCGCAGCCAGATCAAGCGCGAGATGCACGCCTTGCAGGATCTGGGCGGGCGTCTGATGGCGCTAAGCCCCAAGGAGTGGAGTCAGTTCCCCCTCGATGACGACCTGCTGGGGGCGCTGGAGGAGTCGCTGCGCATCAAGGAGAAGACCGCCCGCAAGCGCCACCGCAAGCGCCTTGGCAAGCTGCTGGGCAAGGTCGACGTGGAGGCGATCGAGGCGATCTTCACCCGCATGGATGATCGCCACCAGGAGGAGAGCCGTCGCTTTCATCGCCTGGAACGGCTGCGCGACCGACTGCTGGAAGAGGGAGACAAGGCGCTACCGGAACTGCTCACCATCGCCCCGGACGCGGATCGGCAACACCTGCGCCAACTGATCCGCCAGGCGGCCAGAGAGCAGGAGCAGCAAAAGCCCCCGGCCGCCGCGCGCAAGCTGTTCAAGTATCTGCGCTCGGTGGTGACGAGCTGACCGCAAGGGCAAGGCGGCAGGTAGTCGCGGGGCGCGATTCAGGGCGCCTCCCCTTTACCAACCCGACGGCCTTCGAGTAGAGTGTGCCGACAAACCACGCAAGAAAGACCGGAGTCGACCATGCCGCAACTACTCTCCACCTCTCGCGCCGCCCGTCTGGCCAACGTCTCCCGGGGCGACCTGCAACGCCGTATCCGCAACGGCGACCTGAACACCTTCGAAGGCAAGATCGACGTCAACGACCTGATGAAGGTCTACCCGGATATCAACCTCGCCGACGACTCGATGCTGGAGAAGGTGCGCGACATCAAGGCCAAGGCGCGCCCCAAGAAGCGTTACGAGGAGGCGATCCCCAGCGCCGAGGTGCTGGTGACCCGGCTCAAGAACATCAGTCAGGACCTGTTTCACGCCCGCACCGACCTCAACCGCCTGGAGCAGCTGATCAACGAGATCAAGACCCGCATGGGCGAGATCTGCGCCAAACCGGACTGCGACCCGAAACAGGAGATCGAACAGCTCTCCCATTGGCTCGATGAGGCCTTCGCCGACTTCACCCACAGCGCCGCCGACAGCGCCCACTTGCAGATGCGCGACGCCTTCATGCGCATCATGGCCGCCCACATCAAGATCCTGCCCAGCGGTCACGACTTCTTCCTGGAAGGCCAGGACAGCCTGCTGGGGGCCGCCATTCGCGCCGGCCTCTACGTCAACTACGGCTGCTCCAAGGGCAACTGCGGCGCCTGCAAGGCGCGCCTGGTGGAGGGCGAGGTCCACAAGATCCGCGACCACGACTACATCCTCAGCGAACACGAGAGCAACATCGGCTACCTGCTGATGTGCTGCAACACCGCGGTCACCGACGTGACGCTGGAGGCGGCGGAGGCGGAAAAGGTCACCGACATCCCCTGGCAATCCATTCGCGCCGGTATCCGCAAGACCGAGCCGCTGGAAGAGGACCTGATCCTGCTCCACATCCAGACCCCGAAAACCAGCACCCTGCGCTTCATGGCCGGCCAGCACATCCGTCTGATGCTCGACAGCGGCGCCCACACCATGCTGCCCATCGCCAGCTGCCCCTGCGACAGCCGCAACCTGCAAGTGCCGGTCAGGCGCAAGGCGGGAGACGCCTTCTCGGAAGAGGTCTTCGCTGGGCTCGACCTGCCGGAAGCAGTCAATATCGAGGGCCCGGACGGCGACTTCGTGCTCGCCAGCGACACCTCCCGCCCGTTGCTCTTCATCGCCTGGGACGACGGCTTCGCGCCGATACGCAGCCTCACCGAACACGCCATCTCCATCGACAACGCAGAATCGATTCACCTGATCCGCATCACCGACAGCGACAAACCCCCGTTCATGGACGGCCTGTGTCGCGCCTGGACCGACGCCCTCGACAACCTCACCTACCATCACTACCGCAAGGATGACCTTGGCGAGCTGGAAAATACGATTCGCGGCTTTCGCTCCGACCCGACCCGGTTTCTGGTCTACATCGCCGGGGTACCGCCGCAAAGGCGGGAGGAGATGGCCAGCCTCGCCGACAGGCTTGGCATACCCAAGGAGGACGTGGCGATTCGGAGTTGAGAGTGCGGTGTACTGAGTGCTGAGTGAAGAGCGCGCGGCTTGACGCGCCAGTGCACTCTACACGACTAGCGACACCGCTCCGCCGGCGCTCCCGCGCCGAGTGGGTGGCACGGGACGCAGGAGCGCCCCAAGATGCGTCACGCCGCGGGAGCGGCGTGACGAGATCCCAGGGAGGAGCCATTCGCGCGTCGAGCCGCGCGCTCCGCAGAGGGTGCTACGCCTCCCCTCCCCCCTTCCGCCGCATCGACTTGCGCCCCTGCGCCGCGCTCAGGAACCCGCGCAGGATATTGAGTTCATCCTTGTCCGGCCGGGCGCGAAAGAACAGCCGGCGCAAGCGGCGTTGCAGCTTGTTGGACTGCCGGGGATCGGAAAAGCCCACCTCCTCCATCGCCTGCTCCAGGTGGCGGTAGAAGCCCTCCATCTCCTCCAGGGGGACGACCTCCCGCTCCTCCTCCACCATCGCCTTGCCGGCGCGATGGGCCATCAGCAGTTCGTAACTCAGCACCTGCACCGCCTGGGATAGATTGAGGGAGCTGTACGCCTCGTTGGAGGGGATATGCACCAGATACCGACAACGATCCAGCTCGGCGTTGGTCAGGCCGGAACTCTCGCGCCCGAACACCAGCGCCACCTCGCCCTGCCCCGCCTCGCCCAGCAGCCGCTCGGCGCACTCCCGGGGTTCGTACTGGGGCCACTCCACACTACGCAGCCGCGCGCTAGATCCCGCCGCCAGCCGACACCCCGCCAGCGCCTCGTCGAGACTCGCGCAGACCCGGGCGTTGGCCAACAGGGCATGGGCGCCAGAGGCCCGCGCCGTCGCCTCGGCACTGGGGTAGTGCCTGGGGTTGACCAGTACCAGCCTTTCCAGGCACATGTTCTTCATGGCCCGCGCCACCGCGCCGATATTGCCAGGGTGGGTCGTTTCCACCAGTACGATTCGTATATTGCCGAGCATCTCTCTTCCCGCAAGAATGTCCTTTGTTACAGCCACAGAGACATAGAAATCACGGAGAACAGGCAGGGTGTGCACCAATCTCCGTGCAATCTGTGTCTCTGTGGTTAACCACCGGGAAGCTTACACCAGAGCGAAGCCGCTCAAAACCTCTTTCCTCCCGCGCCCGGTTGCTATATCCTTCGCGCCCATGCACCCGATGATCACCATTGCGAGCCGCGCCGCACGAGCCGCGGGCAATATCCAGCGCCGTTACCTGGAACACCTGGACTCCCTCACCATATCCAGCAAGGGCGATAACGACTTCGTCTCCGAGGTGGACAAGGCCTCGGAACAGGTCATTATCGACACCCTGCGCAAGGCCTATCCGGACCACGCCATCCTCGCCGAGGAGAGCGGCGTCAGCGCAGGCAACGAATTCCAGTGGATCATCGACCCCCTGGACGGCACTACCAACTACCTCCACGGCATTCCCCAGTTCGCCGTCTCCATCGCCCTGCGGCGCAAGGGCGTGCTGGAACACGGCGTGGTCTTCGACCCGGTCCGCGACGAGATGTTCAGCGCCAGCCGCGGCTCGGGGGCGATGCTCAACGACCGCCGCCTGCGCGTCACCAATCGCAAGACCCTCAAGGGCGCGATCATCGGTACCGGCATCCCCTTTCGCGATCGCCGTCACCTCGACACCTATCTGGCGATGCTGCGCGACATGATCACCGCCGACACCGCCGGCATCCGCCGCCCCGGCTCCGCCGCCCTCGACTTCGCCTGGGTCGCCGCCGGCCGTTTCGACGGCTTCTGGGAACTCGGCCTCAAGCCCTGGGACTTCGCCGCCGGCGCGCTGCTGGTCAAGGAGGCGGGGGGCGTGGTCAGCGACCTTGCGGGGGGCGACGACTACTTCAACACCGGCAATACCGTCGCCGGCAACATCCGGCTGCACACCCTGATGCTGCAAACCCTCAAGCCCCACCTCAACGAGCAGCTCAAGGCCTGAATCGCCCCGAGCCGCCGTGACCCGCACGCCGCCCCTTACCCATCAGGTCCACCGGCGGTTGGCAGGCATCCTGCGGCCGGGCGACATCGCCATCGACGCCACCGCCGGCAACGGCCACGACACCCTGTTTCTCGCCCAGCAAGTCGGCGAAACAGGCCAGGTTTTCGCCTGCGACATCCAGCACGCCGCCATCGAAGCCACCCGCGCCAGACTCGAAGCGCATCAGATGCTGGAGCGGGTCACCCTCGTCCACCGAGGTCACGAACACCTGACCGAGATCCTCCCCCGCGACCTCCACGGCCGGGTAGCCGCCATCCTCTTCAACCTCGGCTACCTGCCCGGCGCCGACAAACACTGCATCACCCGCCCCGACACCACCCTTCAGGCCCTGGATGGGGCCGCCACACTGCCAAGGAGCGACGGCGTCATCTCCGTTATCGCCTATCCTGGACATGCCGGCGGCGAGGTCGAAAGCCAGGGGGTAATGGAATGGTTCGAGAACCTCGCCCCGCGGAACTGGCGCTGGGATACCCGCCACTCCGCGACACCCACCGCCAACTCACCCTTCGCGCTATGGGCTAGCAAGGGCGGGTCAACCTGAAACCGTCAATTGAACCGCGAATAGACGCGAATTCCAGGGGCGCCCATTCCGCCTCCCGCGCAGCGCGGTTTACGATAAGGGTTTGATTCCCGCTCGAAGATTTGCGTAGCATCATGGCCGCTGCCCAATCGCCAAGCAGAGCTTGACGCGCAGGCGTTACCAAGCGGAGCTTGGTAACGAGGAGAAAGTCGGTTATGCCCAAGCCATGGAAGCCCTGGGAAGCATGGGGACACAACTCGGCGGCAACGGTCTGGAGACCTGGGACCACTTGGCGCAACAGTTGGCGGATCGGAAATAACGATCCAACAGGGCAACCCCAACCACGGAACTTTACCCCCCTCCCTCGGTCATACCGCCCCAGTTAACCAACCCAAACCGCAACAACAAGTCCAAGCAACCCATGTCGATACAACAGGAAATCAGCAGTCTCGAACAACACGTCAGCGGCCTGGTGCTGGGCCAGCAGAAACTGGTCAACCGTTTGCTCATCGCCTTGCTGGCGGATGGGCATCTATTGGTGGAGGGGGCGCCGGGGCTGGCGAAGACGCGGGCGATCAAGGTGTTGGGGGATGGCATCGCGGGGGATTTTCACCGCATTCAGTTCACCCCGGATCTGTTGCCGGCGGATCTTACCGGTACCGAGGTGTTTCATCCCCAGGATGGCAGTTTCTCGTTTCAGCGCGGGCCGTTGTTTCACAACCTGATCCTGGCGGACGAGATCAATCGCGCGCCGGCCAAGGTGCAGTCGGCGCTTTTAGAAGCCATGGCCGAGCGGCAGATCACCGTCGGCTCGGTGACCTACAAGCTGCCGGAGCTGTTTCTGGTGATGGCGACTCAGAACCCCATTGAGCAGGAGGGTACCTATCCCCTGCCCGAGGCCCAGCTGGATCGGTTCTTATTGCATGTGCGCATCGATTACCCCAGCGCCGAGACGGAGCGGGAGATATTGCGTCTGACCCGGGGCGAGGCGCTGCATGGCAACGAGCCCCAGGGCTCGCCGGTGAGCATCGCCCAGACCAGCCTCTTCGCCGCGCGCAAGGAGGTGCTGGGGATCCACCTGGCGGAGAACCTGGAGGAGTATCTGGTGCAGCTGATCATGGCCACCCGCAACCCTGGCCTGTATGGCGAGGAGTTGGCGGGTTGGCTCGATTACGGCGCCAGCCCGCGCGCCACCATCGCCCTGGATCGCTGCGCCCGCGCCCATGCCTGGCTGGCGGGAAGAGACTTCGTCACCCCCGAGGATATCCAGGAGCTGGCCTATGACGTGCTGCGCCATCGCGTGCTGCTGAGTTACGAGGCGGAGGCGGAAGGGGTCACCCCGGACCGCTTCATCGAAGAGATCCTGGCCCGCGTCGCCATCCCCTGATCGCCCCCGGAGCCCGCCCATGGTCACTGCCCAGCGCCACTCCATGGCCCTCCCCGCCGGCGATGCAGGCGACGGCCTGATTCACGTCAGCCGGCGCTCGCTGGTGCTGCTCAAGCAGGATGCGGCCAGACTCTCGCTGCGCGCGGTGCAGGTGCGCAGCGCCGACAGCGGCGGCCACCTCTCCCGCTTCAAGGGACGGGGCATGGAGTTCGACGAGGCCCGTCTCTACCAGCCAGGCGACGATGTACGCACCATCGACTGGCGGGTCACCGCCCGTCGCGGCAAACCCCACACCAAGCTGTTTCGGGAGGAGCGGGATCGCGCCGTCTTCTGTTGGGTCGACTTTCGCGCCCCCATGTACTTCGCCACCCGCGGCGCGTTCAAGTCGGTGCTCGCCGCCAAACTCGCCGCCGCCCTGGGCTGGAGCGCCCGCGCCCACGGCGACCGTCTGGGCGGCCTGGCCTTCTCCGAAAGCGGCCACAAGGAGCTGCGCCCGGGCACCGGCGACCACAGCGTAATGAAGCTGATCGGCATGCTCGCCGACCTCTCCGCCCAACCGCCGGAGGAGACCACCCCGGAACTGCGCCGCAACGCCATTCGCAACGCCCTGGCTCGCCTGCGCCGGGTCGCCCGTCCTGGCAGCCTGATCTTCCTCGTCAGCGACTTTCGCGGTCTCGACGGCCAGTGCGAACACCACTTTCAGTCCCTCGCCCCCCACAATGACCTGGTGCTGATCCACCTCCACGACCGGCTGGAGGCGGAACTGCCCAAACATGGGCGCTACCGTTTGCGGGGCAATCAACGTACCCTGTTGCTGGACGCCGACGATCCGAGGCGGCGGCTGGCGCACCATGAGAAGTTTCAGCGCCACCATGATTCCCTGGAGGACATGTGCCGCCGTTACCGTATGCACCTGCTGAGTTGCGATACCCGCGAGGATCCGTTGGAGGTACTACAACGAGGGCTGGGGAGAAAGCCGCGATGACAACTATTGAGGGCCAGTAGGGACATAAAGAAATAGACAGGATTAAGGCATCCTTCATACCACAGTGAACACTCTATATTCCTGGGAACGAGGGCTTCCAGCCCTCACGAGGGCAGGATGCCCTCGCTCCCGGGGAAAAGTGTAAACTACTTTGGAAGCATATGAAGGATGCCAGGATTAACAGGATTTTTCAGGATTAACATGATTTCGCTATGAAATTTCGCGCCTTTCGCGTATTCCGTGGCTCAACGATCAGATACCACAAAGGACGGACCAGGTAGATTCCAATGATGGTTAAAGGCATCCACGGCGTTGGCCAACATCACCAAAGCCGCCCCCCCCTTTCGCAAAGGGGGGCTGGGGGGGATTTTTCGCCGAATGTGGCGATGTGGGAAGCGCCGTGCCAAGTATCAGAAATCCCCCCTAACCCCCCTTTGCGAAAGGGGGGGATGGGTTCGTGGGACTGTTCTTGCGATGGTGATGTTGTCCGTGGAACCGTGCTGGTAAAGAGATCCTCGGGGGGGAGTCCCGTCGTCTGTGGGAGCGGATTGCATCCGCGAATGCCGAGCTTTAAGCGGGCTTCGATGTCGCGGTTGCAAACCGCTCCCACAAGAAAGAGTGTCTTTTTTTGGCTTGCAATGTGGTCCCTATCTCCCATCGTCCTCGCAGCCCCTCCCTCCGGCCCCCTCCCGCAAGGAGGGGGAGCGATGGACTACGAACAGCTACCCCTGCGCGATCTGCACCTCCCGGATCCTATAAGCTGGTGGCCGCCGGCCATCGGTTGGTGGATCGTCGCCGGCTCGGTCATCCTGCTGGCGATCCTCGGCTGGCTGCTGGCCCGCTTTCTGCGCAAGCGCCGCATGCGTCGCGAGGCCATCGCCGAGGTGCGGCGGGTGGCGGCGATCTATCAGGAGTCGGGCGATCCCCAGGAGTATGTGCGGCGGCTGTCGGTGTTGCTACGGCGTATCGCCATCTCCTTTCATCCGCGAGAGGAGGTGGCGGGCCTCTCTGGTGAGGCGTGGCTGGCGTTTCTCGATCGCGGCGTACAGGGTACCCAGCAGCACGGCGGCTTTAGCGACGGGGCCGGGCGGGCATTGATCGAGGCCCCCTACAATCCCAACTGCGAGATCGACGTCCACCAATTGGATAAACTCTGCCGGGAATGGGTGGAGCAGGTTACGCGAAGGAGGCGGGATGCCTGATTTCAGCATTTTCGGCTTCGGCTCGGGAAGCATCACCTTCGACTGGCCCTGGGTCTTCGCCGCCCTGCCCCTGCCGCTGCTGGTGCGCTACCTGCTGCCACGGGTCCAGGCCCAGCGCTCGGCGGCATTACGGGTGCCATTTATCGACGACTTCGGCGAGGGGGATGACCCGGCCCGCGCGCCGCGTCGTCGCTGGCTGCTGCTGCCTGCGATTCTCGCCTGGCTGCTGCTGGTCACCGCCGCCGCCCGCCCGCAATGGCTGGGCGATCCCCTGGAGCTGCCCATCAGCGGCCGCGACCTGATGTTGGCGGTGGACCTCTCTGGCAGCATGGAGCAGGAGGATTTCGAGATCGACGGGCGGCGGGTGAACCGATTGATCGCCACCAAGTGGGTCGCCGGGGACTTCATCGAACGCCGCGAGGGGGACCGCATCGGGCTGATCCTGTTCGGCGACCAGGCCTACCTCCAGGCCCCGCTTACCTTCGACCGCAAGACGGTGCGCGAGCTGCTCAACGAATCGGCGATCGGCCTGGCCGGCAAGTACACCGCCATCGGCGACGCCATCGGCCTGGCGGTCAAACGCCTGCGCAACAAGGAGGTGAAGGACCGGGTGCTGATCCTGCTCACCGATGGCGCGAATACCGCCGGCGAGGTGAAGCCGTTACAGGCGGCGGAGCTGGCGGCGCGGGAGGGACTCAAGATCTACACCATTGGTATCGGCGCGGACCGCATGACGGTGCGCTCGCTGCTGGGCCGGCAGGTGATCAACCCCTCCCGGGACCTGGACGAGGAGACCCTAACCGCCATCGCCGACGCCACCGGCGGGCGCTACTTCCGCGCCCGCGATACCGAGGAACTCAATGAGATCTACCGAGAGCTGGATCGCCTCGAGCCCACCGAGAAGGATGGCCAGATCTTTCGTCCCCAGCGGGCGCTCTACCCCTGGCCGCTGGCCGCGGCGCTGCTCCTGGCCGGACTGATCCCCTTGCTTCCGCCCTCCCGCACGAGGTAGCCCATGCCCTTCGGATTCGATCCCGAGCAATTCCACCTGCTGCGCCCCTACTGGCTATTGGCGCTGATCCCCCTCGCCTTGCTGATCTTGTGGATGGCCAGGCGTCAGATCGGCGCCGGCAACTGGCAAGCGGAGGTGGACCCGCGACTCTTGCCCTACCTGATCACCGAGAGCGAAGGCAAACGCAGTTATCGCGGCCTGATCGGCTTCGCCATCGCCGGCCTGCTCGGCATCCTCGCCCTCGCCGGCCCCACCTGGGAGGAGTTGCCGCAACCCGTGTTCCGCCACAACACCGCGCTGATCATCGCCCTGGACCTCTCCCGCTCCATGGACGCCAGCGACATCGCCCCCAGCCGCCTTACCCGCGCCCGCCACAAGCTGATCGACATATTGGAGAAGCGCCGCGAAGGCCAGACCGCGCTGCTGGTCTACGCCGCCCGCCCCTTCGTGGTCACGCCGCTGACCGACGACACCCGCACCATCATCTCCCAGGTCAACGCCCTCACCACCGAACTCATGCCGAGCCAGGGCAGCCGTCCGGACCGCGCCATGGAGGAGGCCGCCAAGCTCCTGCAACAGGCCGGCATCGCCAGCGGCGACCTGCTATTCATTAGCGACGAACTCGATCCCTCGCTGCTGGAGAGCGCCCCCGACAACCTGCGCCTCAACGTGCTGGCGGTGGGAACCGCCGCCGGCGCCCCCATCCCCGGCGACAACGGCAGTTTCGTGAAGAGTCCGACCGGCGAGATCGTCATCCCCAAGCTCGACCAGGCCGCCATGCGCCAGTGGGCCAGCGCCGGCGGCGGACGCTTCGCCGTGCTCGCCAATACCGACCGGGATATCGACCACCTGCTCGATGGCATGGTGCGGGACGACCTGGACCAGGCGGAAGAACTCTCCGGCCTCCACTCCGACCGCTGGCGCGAGGCCGGCCCCTGGCTGTTGCTGCTCGCCCTGCCCCTGTGCGCCCTCGCCTTTCGCCGCGGTATCCTGATCCTGGCCGCCGTGCTGATACTGCCCATGCCCCAGGAGGCCCAAGCCCTCGATTGGCCGCAGAACTGGCGGGACCTCTTCTTCACTCCAGATCAGCAGGGAGCGGCGTTGCTGGAGCAAAACCAGCCGGAAGAGGCGGCGCACCATTTCGAGAACCCCGAATGGCAGGCAGCCGCCCGCTATCGCGCCGGCGACTACCCGGGGGCATTGGAGACCCTCAAGGAGCTGGAAACGCCCCGCGCCCACTACAACCGCGGCAACGCCCTCGCCCGCGGCGGTCAGTTGAAACAGGCCATCGAGGCCTACGACCAAGCGCTGGCGGCCAACCCCGACGACGCGGACGCACGTCACAACCGCGAGGTCGTGGAAGAGGCCCTGAAACGCCAGCAGCAGCAACAGAACAGTGACGCCCAATCCGAACCCGACCCCCAGAAGCAGCAACAGAACCCGGATGACAGCCAGCAGGAGAAGGCCGGCGCCGACCAGGGGGAGCAGGAGCAGCAACAGGACCAGCAGCAATCCCAGGATCAACCGTCCCAGGATGCCGGCCAGCAGGATGGCCAGCCCCAGCAACAGCCGTCAGATCAGGGCGAACAGCCATCCGCCGACCCGACCCAACAACAGCAGCCCGAAGACCAGACCGGCGAAGACCAGCAACCCCAAAGCACCCAACCCGAACCCGCCCAGCACGAGGAGAGCGAAGAAGAGCAGCAGGCCGCCCAAGCCCAACAGCAGGCCCAGCAAGAGCCCAACCAAGGCGAGGCGGAGATGCCCGTCCCCGCCGAAGCGTCGGAGGCCCCCAGCGAAGAGCAACGGGCCACCGAACAGTGGCTCAAGCGCATCCCCGACGACCCTTCTGGCTTGCTACGCCGCAAGTTTCGCTATCAGTACCAGCGGGCCTATGGCGATGAGGGGGAAGAGCAGGGATGGTGACCACTGGAAGTTTGAAGGGCGGAGCGCGCGGCTTGACGCGCTATATGGATGTAACCTCCACCGAGCGGCTGACTGAAGCATCGATCGCGCAGCCCGGATGGAGCTGTACCGAATCCGACCTACGATGGCGTCACCCGCCCCCGCCCGCGGCGACATACCCCCTCCACAACATGACCCCCAGCCCCAGAAACACCAGACAGGCAAACGCCAGACCTCCCGCCACCGCCAATCGGTTCTTCTCCAGCCTCTCCCCCTTCACGCCGCGCATCGCCACGATCGCCCCGCCGCCGGCGACGAAGAACCCGAATTCGGCGATGAAGAGCAGGGTAAGGAGGGGCAGACTCGGGGACCCGCCGCCCACGAGACCGCCGGTCGCCAGCAGCAGCAGGAAAAGCGTCGCCGACAGGGCATAGGCAACCATCAGGATGGTTTTGATATTCATGGTGATTATCTCCCAAAATCGAATCGAGCGTTACTCTATCCCATGCGCCGCCATTCCTCATCCCATTTATCATCTTGCAGCAAGCGCTCAGCCATCCTTATCACCCGCCAGCGTAAGCGCAGCGCGCGGCTTGTGACGCGCCCGTGCCACCATAGGCGCGTTGTCCATGCCGCGCGCCCCTCGGCCGCGACCGCCGCCCCGCCCTGTCAAAGCCATCATACTGGGTTTATACTAGCCGCCATCTTTTAGCCAATCATTCGCGAACCCATGCCCGAACCGGTACTCCTCTGGACCGACCTGTTGCTCTTCGTCCTTGTGGGCGGGGCGATCTGGTTTGGTGTTTACGCCTCCCGACGGGAGCATTTGCGTGCGCCCTGGCGGCAGGTGGTGCGCAGTCGCATCGGCATCTCGACGCTGACGATCCTGGCCTTTTACATCATCGTCGGCCTGCTCGATTCGGTCCACTTCCACCCGCGGGCGGAGGATGGCAACGGCCAGTCGGGGGAGGTAGTGAGCCTGCTCGACGAGATCCTGTCGCCGCTGCGCGAGCGGCAGGAGAAGACCTACTCCGCGCCGCTGGCGACCCACCTGTTTTCAAAAGAAAACATCACCCAGCCGGACGGCTCCATGGTGCGGGACTATCCCCGCCTGGCGCATGGCGGCGCGCACCTGCAAGACCCGGCGACGGAGCATGGCCGGGACCTGTTGCTGACCTCGCTTTGGGGGCTGTTCGAGGGGCTGCTGCTGAGCCTGGCGATCGCGGCGCTGCTGATCTGGCGTCTGGCGCGAGGCCATGGCACGGGGTTCGGCGAGATGGCGCGGCGGGTGGCGGGCGGGCGTTGCGAGATCCCCTGGGGCGCCTTTCTGGTTACCCTGTCGATCCTGCTGATCCTGATCGCGGTCGCCGCCGAGCTCTCCCTGAAATACCACCTGCTGGGCACCGACAAGGTGGGCGAGGATGTGCTCTACCAGAGCCTGAAGAGCATTCGCACCGGCCTGATGATCGGCACATTGACCACCCTGGTGATGCTGCCGGCGGCGATCCTGCTGGGGATCATGGCCGGCTATTTCCGCGGCTGGGCGGACGACGTGATCCAGTATCTCTACACCACCCTCAACTCCATCCCCGGGGTGTTGCTGATCGCCGCGGCGATCCTGATGTTGCAGATCCACATGAGCAACCACGCCGACGAATACGCCACGGTGGCGGAGCGGGCCGATCTGCGGCTGCTGTTTCTGTGCCTGATCCTGGGCGTGACCAGCTGGACCGGGCTGTGTCGGCTGCTGCGGGGCGAGTCGATCAAGCTGCGCGAGCTGGACTATGTGCAGGCGGCCCAGGCCTTCGGGGTGGGCCATTTCCAGATCATCCTGCGGCATATCCTGCCCAATGTCATCCACATAGTGCTGATCACGGTGGTGCTCGACTTCTCCGGGCTGGTGCTGGCGGAGGCGGTGCTCTCGTATGTGAATATCGGCGTCGACCCCACCACTAACAGCTGGGGCAACATGATCAACAGCGCGCGCCTGGAGATGGCCCGCGAGCCCATCGTATGGTGGTCGCTGAGCGCCGCCTTCCTGTTCATGTTCACCCTGGTGCTGGCCGCCAACCTCTTCTCCGACGTGGTGCGGGATGCCTTCGACCCGCGCCTGCGCGGCGAGAAGCTGGCGGCCCAGGGCGAGGCGGTGTAACCCCATGGCCGACGACGAGATCCTGCTGGAGGTCGAGGGGCTGAGCACCCGCCTGGGCGGCACGGTGAAGGCGGTGGACGGGGTCGACCTGACCATTCGCCGCGGCGAGACCTTCGCCCTGCTGGGGGAGTCCGGCTGCGGTAAGTCGATGACCGCGTTGAGCCTGATGCGACTGTTGCCCAGCGGCGGGCGCATCATCGCCGGCGCGGCGCGCCTGGGCGAGACCCCGCTGCTGAAGCTGTCGGAGCAACAGATGCGGGAGGTGCGGGGCGGGCGCATCGGCATGATCTTCCAGGAGCCCATGACCTCCCTCAACCCGGTGCTCACCATCGGCGACCAGATCGCCGAGGCGGTGCGTCGCCACGACCCGCGCCCCGGCAAGGGCGTGCGGGAGCGGGTGCTGGAACTGCTCAAGCTGGTCCACATCCCCGCCCCGGAGCAACGCATCGACGAATACCCACACCAGTTATCCGGCGGCATGAAGCAGCGGGTGATGATCGCCGGCGCGCTGGCCGGCCGCCCTGACCTGCTCATCGCCGACGAGCCCACCACCGCCCTGGATGTGACCATCCAGGCCCAGGTGCTGCGCCTGCTCAAGGAGTTGCAGCATGAGACCGGCATGGCGATCCTGCTCATCACCCATGACTTGGGGGTGGTGGCGGAGACCGCCGACCGAGTGGCGGTGATGTACGCCGGCGAGATCGTCGAGACCGGCCCGGTAGCGCCGTTTTTCGGCCAGCCGCTGCACCCCTACAGCCGCAAACTGTTTCAGTCGCTGCCCAACAAGGAGAAGCGGGGCAACCGCCTGGACGTGATCGAAGGCATGGTGCCGCCCCTCGACCAGCCCCATCCGCGCTGCCGCTTCTCGCCCCGCTGCCCGCTGGCGGAGGGGCGGTGTGACAGGGAAACGCCGCAACTGGCCGCCCACGACGAACAGCGGGCGGTGCGCTGCCACTTTCCCGACAAACCCCTCCCCCACATCGACGCGGTCCCCAAGGGGGCCTCCGGGGCGACCGCGTCGGCCATCCAGCCGCTGCTGGCGACCCACGACCTCCAGGTACACTTCCCCATCCGCAAGGGGATCCTCAAGCGCACCGTCGGCCATGTGCGGGCGGTGGACGGCATCGACCTGCGCATCCCCACCGGTCGCACCCTGGGACTGGTGGGCGAATCCGGCTGCGGCAAGACCACCGTCGGCAAGGGTATCCTGCAACTGATCCGCCCCACCGGCGGGCGGGTGATGTTCGATGATACCGATCTGACCGCCCTCACCGGCAACGACCTGCGCCGCCGTCGCGGCGAGATTCAGATCATCTTCCAGGACCCCTTCTCCTCCATGAATCCGCGCATGACCATCGGCGATATCGTCGCTGAGGGGATGGTCGCCCAGGGCATGGAGAAGAACCGCCTGGCCTGCGAACAACGGGTCAAGGTACTGCTGGAGAAGGTGGGCATACGCGGCGACACCATCCACCGCTACCCCCACGAGTTTTCCGGCGGCCAGCGCCAGCGCATCTGCATCGCCCGCGCCCTGGCGGTGGAACCGAAGCTGATCATCTGCGACGAACCCACCAGCGCCCTGGATGTCTCGGTCCAGGCCCAGATCCTCAACCTGCTGGCGGATCTGCAACAGGAGATGGGCCTCTCCTACCTCTTCATCACCCACAACATCTCGGCGGTCTCCTATATCGCCCACGAGGTGGCGGTGATGTACCTGGGGCGCATCGTCGAATCCGGCGCCACCGACCGGATCCTGGAGAACCCGCGCCACCCCTACACCCGCGCCCTGCTCGCCTCGGTCCCCCAGGCTGACCCGGCGGCGCGTCACACCATCCCCGCCCTGCCCGGCGACCTCCCCTCCCCCGCCTCGCCCCCCGACGGCTGCCACTTCCACCCGCGCTGCCCCGATGCGGGCGACGACTGCCGCCGGCGTTACCCGGATTCCCGCGAACTGGCGGACGGGCGGATGGTAAAGTGTTATCGGGTTGAGGATTAGGCGGCCCGGTTCGGATTCGATCCGGCTAACGGTCATGAAGCGGTTCCCCGCCCCGGAACATGAATCGGCCTAAGGGGTGGCAGCCCTTCGAGGAGCGCCACTCCGCGATAGATTCACAGCAAGCCTCGACCTCCCCCCGGGCGTCTTTTATTCGAACCCCGCTCAGAAGCATCGTCTAAGCCGCTGATTTCGTCATCCTTGCCCTTTTCATTCTTGAAAAAGTGTGTAAACTACTAGCAGCTTGACCGGTATCTCTTTCAGCGCCGGTCCGTGCGACGGCATACGTCCCACGCCAGCGGGTTTCCATGGACCAGCGATTTACCCATCGGCTTGCATGGAAAGGCCCCGCCACCCGAATGACAACTGGAACTAGAGAAGACGCGGCGGCGCGCCAGCGCATTCGCGACAGGGAAATGAACGTCATGAAAGAGTCGAACAAGCGGCAAGGGTTCCGCTCCTTACTGCTCCCGGCGGTGCTACTGGCGGGACTGGTTCTGCACGGTTGCTCCTCGACCCCGCCCGCCAGCGTCTCTCAGATCGGCGGCTCGGCGGACGGCGCGCCCGCGGGTCATGTCGATTTCGACGCCATCCCCAACGCGGCGCCGCGCCGCGAGCCGCCGGCGAAATGGGGCAACGCCCCCTACACCGTCAATGGCCGTCGCTACCAGGTGATGGATCGCAGCGACGGCTTCGTGCAGCGGGGTTACGCCTCCTGGTACGGCACCAAGTACCACGGTCGCACCACCAGCAGCGGCGAGGTCTACGACATGTACGCCATGACCGCCGCCCACAACAACCTGCCGCTGCCCACCTATCTTGAGGTCACCAACCTCGACAACGGCCGCTCGGTCATCGTCAAGGTCAATGACCGCGGCCCCTTTTACGGCAATCGCATCCTCGACCTCTCCTACGTCGCCGCGGGCAAACTGGGCATGGTCGGCAAGGGCGTGGCGCCGGTGGTGATTCGCGCCATCGATACGAACGCCCCGACCCAGCGCGTGGCATCCCGCAAACCCGCCGCGCCCAAGGTCGCCAGCGCCGGCGGCTATCTGCTTCAGGTCGGCGCCTTCGCCGATCGTGGTAATGCCGACAACCTGCGCTACAACCTGCAAAGTTCCCTGGATTACGAGATCCACGTACGCCCCGGCGGCAATGGCCCGCGACCGGTCTACAAGGTGCAGATCGGCCCCCTGGATTACAATCAGGCGGAAAATGCCACCTACCGTCTCGCCCAACTCGGGTATACTGATACCCAGTTACTGGTCGACTGACGATCATGACCTGGTCCCGGACGACACACCCAAGCCCCCGGCGGATCTCCCGGATCGGCCGACCCCGGCTCCGCCTCCAGGCGGCGGAGGCAGGGATGGCAGCCGATGTCTCGCTCGCGCCTTTGCCGTAAAACGAACCCCGCCGAACGGGGCTCCCCAACCCCAGACAAGTTTGCCATGTACCATTCGAATGCCCGTCGCCGTCTGACGCAGCTCCTGTTTCTCCTTGCCCTTGCGGCCCTGGGCGTCGCCCAGGCGTCCGTGATTCCCGCCCCGCCCGAGGTTGACGCCAGAGGCTATCTGCTGATCGATTACGCCAGCGGCACGGTGCTGGCCGAACGTAACGCCGACACCCCGCTGGAGCCGGCCAGTCTGACCAAGATCATGGCCGCCTATGTGGTGTTTCGGGAGATCGCCGAAGGCAACATCGCCCTCGACGATCAGGTGCTGGTCAGCCACAAGGCCTGGAAGACCCCCGGCTCGCGCATGTTCATCGAGGTCAACGACAAGGTCTCCGTGGAACAGCTGCTGCATGGCCTGATCACCCAATCCGGCAACGACGCCGGGGTGGCGCTGTCCGAGTTCATCGCCGGCACCGAGGAGACCTTCGCCCAGCTGATGAACAGCCACGCCAAGCGTCTTGGCATGAAAGACAGCCACTTCGTCAACAGCACCGGCCTCCCCCACGAGGACCACTACACCACCGCGCGGGATATCGCCAAGGTGACCGAGGCGACCATCCGAGAGTTTCCCGATTTTTATGAATGGTACTCCCTCAAGGAATATACCTACGCCGGCATTACCCAGCCCAACCGCAACAAGCTGCTGTGGCGGGACAACTCCGTGGACGGCGTCAAGACCGGCCACACCCAGGCCGCCGGCTACTGTCTGGTCGCCTCCGCCGAACGGAATGACATGCGCCTGATCTCGGTGATCCTGGGCACCGATAGCGTCGAAACCCGCAATCGCGAGAGTCACGCCCTGCTCAACTACGGCTTCCGCTTTTACGAGTCCTACCGCCTCTACCTCGGCGGCCAACCGCTCAGGGAACAACGGGTCTGGAAGGGGGCGAACGAAAATGTTCCCATCGGCATCACACGGGACCTGGCGATCGCCATTCCGCGCGGGCAGTTCAACAACATCAGCAGCGTCATGGAACTGCCCCCCCGCCTCAACGCCCCCATCACCAAGAATCAGCAACTCGGCACCCTGCGCGTCAACCTGAAGGGCGTAGGGGAGATCGCCTCCGCCCCGCTGATCGCCCTCGACGGCGTCCCGGAAGGGAGCCTGTGGCAAAAGGCCAAGGATAGCGTGCTGATCTATCTCGAGTGAGGGACGTGTTTACGTTAGCGCCGCGCCATGTTCCCGCTCTTGATGCGTTACTCCGGGTCGGCCCGGAAATCGCCGGGCTCGCATAGGATGGGCCGAATAAAGGCCTTGCCGCTCGGTCGCCGGCACATCCTTCTATGCGGAATCCAAAACGGTCGGCGAGCCCACGAAATGAGGCGCATCATCCCCGAAGAACGCCACGATGGGCTTGGATTAATGGCATTGACTCCCAACTCCTAATCAGAGCAACCCGACCAGCGCCTGAAAGTCACACATCTCCGCCTTCTCCCGCAAGGCGGCAATAAACGCCGGATCGACACCGCCCTGCTCCATGGCATCGAGCTTCCGCTGTACGCCATCGAGATAACCGATCACCGCCATCCTCCTCAGCTCCTCCAGATCCGCCGGGTCGGGCGGCGCGCCCTGCTCGGCTTGCACTGGCGACGCCTCGGTTGCCGCCTCCGACGGCTGATCACTCCACTCCAGCTTCAGCGCCGCGCCGATCTTTTCCAGCAATTCGGCGAGGCGGACAGGCTTGATCATGTAGTCGCTGTGCAGGCGGCTGGCGAGTTCCCGGCGGTGGTCTTCGATGGCGTTGCCGGAGACCATAATAATCGGTCCGTCGAAGCCCGTCTCGCGTAATCTGCCGGCCAGGGTCCAGCCGTCCATCAGCGGCATGTGGACATCGAGCAG
The DNA here is from genome assembly GCA_011390365.1 of Gammaproteobacteria bacterium. GTDB lineage: Bacteria > Pseudomonadota > Gammaproteobacteria > Chromatiales > Chromatiaceae > SLIM01. The sequence goes on along the minus strand of JAABSM010000021.1, from coordinate 3,159 downwards.
GGCGATGTCCGGGGGCTGTTCGGCCACCAGTTGCAGCGCGAGTTCGCCGTTGTGGGCCTCGCGCACCGCGAAGCCAAGGGGGCCGAGGTAGTCCGCCGCCAAGGCGCGGTGGCCGGGTTCATCGTCCACCACCAGCACCCGGCGGCGCGGCCCCCGATAGCCGGCGATGCGCTGGCGCGCCACCGGCTGGCGGCGCGGGCTGTGCACCACCGGCAACATCAACGACAGGGTAAAGGTGCTGCCCTGGCCGTATTCGCTCTCCAGCGCCAGGTCGCCGCCGAGCAGGCTGCATAGCAATCTCGAGATGGTCAGGCCGAGGCCGGTGCCGCTCACCGCCTGAGTGGCCTCGTCGCGCACCCGCTCGAAGGGGTGGAAAATGGTCTCCTGGTCCTCGGGACGGATACCCACGCCGGTATCGGAGACCAGAAAGCGGGCCACCTGATTGCGGTAGCTGACCCGTAGCCTCACCTCGCCCTCGCGGGTGAACTTCACCGCGTTGGAGAGCAGGTTGATCAGTACCTGACGCAGCCGCTTTTCATCGGTGTTGACGTACTGGGGCAGCTCGTTGTCGCACCGATAGACGAAGGCGAGATTTCGCGCCCGCGCCTGGGCGGCGAACATCTCGCCGAGCTGTTCCAGCAGCGCCGGCAGGTTCACCTGGTCCCGATGCAGATCCACCCGCCGCGCCTCGATCTTGGAGATCTCCAGCAGCCCCTCGATCACATCGGCCAGGTGTTCGCCGCCGCGGCGGATGGAGACCGCCGCGCGGCGATTGCCGGCGGGCAGCTTGGGGTCGTCCTCCAGCAGTTGGGCGTAGCCGAGGATGGTATTGAGCGGCGTGCGCAGTTCGTGACTCACCCCCGAGAGGTAGCGGCTCTTGGCCCGATTGGCCGCCACCGCCGCCTCCTTGGTCTGCTGCAACTGACGATAGGTCTTGTCGTGGGCCGCCACCTCGCGCCCCAGGGACTCGCTGCGCTCCCGCGCCTCGGCCAGGGCCTTCTCGCGGCTCTCCCCGGCCAGCACATAGAGCCAGATCAGCACCCCGGTGACGATCATCAACAGGAAATAGGTCTTGAACAGGGCCTCGCCCACCCCCGCCGCCAACTCGGGCGCGGCCGATTCGGTGGCGAGCTGGACCAGCCCGAACAGCCCGGCGATCAGGGTCGCGGTGATGGTCAGCATCCACAGAAAGCGCCCCACCGAGGAGTGCAGCCGATCAATGACCGAGGCCGGCAGCAGACGCCCCAGCAGCGCGCCGGTCTGGGCCTGCAGATGGGCGCCGGGCCGACAATGGTCGCCGCAGCTGGCATCCAGGGCGCAGCAGAGGGAGCAGATGCACCCCTGGTAGGCGGTGCAGCGGCAGGTATCCTCCGCCTCGAAGACGTTGTCGCAGATCAGGCAATGGTGTTCCGCCTCGTCGGTGGGTTCGGCGGGTCGCGCCAGATAGTAGCGACCGCCGGTGTACCGGGCGATCAGCGGCGCGGTGACGAAGGGCAGAAACAGCGCCACGAAGGGGGCCAGCGCCTGCGCCGTCTCGCCGAACAACCCCAGCTGCCCGCTCACCCCCGCCAGCGAGGCGATCACCATCGAGCCCGCCCCCACCGGGTTGATGTCGTAGAGATAACCGCGCTTGAACTCGATCTCCCGGGGCCGCAGCCCCAGCGGCCGGTTCACCGCCAGATCCGCCACCAGCGACCCCATCCAGGCCAATACCAGCGAGGAGTAGGTGATCAGAATGGTCTCGAAGGCCTGGTAAAGCCCCAGCTCCATCAAAAGCAGCGCGATGGCGACGTTGAAGAACAACCAGACGATGCGCCCCGGGTGGTTGTGGGTGATGCGGGAAAAGAAATTGGACCAGGCCAGGGAGCCGGCGTAGGCGTTGGTGACGTTGATCTTGAGCTGGGAGATGATCACGAACACCCCGGCCAGCACCAGCGCCAGGTCCGGGTTGTGGCTCACATAACTGAAGGCCACCAGATACATATGCGCCGGATCATCCGCCAGCGCCGCCTCGATGCCGTGCTGCAAGGCGAAAAAGGCCAGAAAGGAGCCGGCGAAGAGCTTGATCACGCCGAAGAGGGTCCAGCCGGGACCGGCCAGGGTCAGGGCCAGCCACCATTTCCAACGTAAAAGCCCCTCTCCCCCCGGGAGAGGGGTTGGGGTGAGGGCCGGACGCGGGGGATAAACCGGCAAAAACCGCAAATAGTCCACCTGCTCCCCGTTCTGCGCCATCAACGGAAAGATCACCGCCGCCGCCGCGCCGAACAGCATCAGGTCGAACCCCTCGCCGCCCGCGATGCCGGTGTACTCGGTCCAGGCCGCCACCGCCTCGCCGTGCTCGAATAGGATGTACACCAGCGGCGCGACTTGCAGCAGGATCCAGATCGGCTGGGTCCAGAGCTGAAAGCGGCTGATGCGAGTAATGCCATGGGTCACCAGCGGGATCACCACCAACGCGCTGATCACATAGGCCCATTGCAGCGGAATGCCGAACAGCAGCTCCAGCGCCATGGACATAATCGCCGCCTCCAGGGCGAAGAAGATGAAGGTGAAGGAGGCGTAGATCAGGGAAGAAACCGTCGAGCCGATATAGCCGAACCCCGCGCCCCGGGTGAGCAGATCGATATCCAGCCCGGAACGGGCGGCGTGGTAACAGATGGGCAGGCCGAACAGAAAGATCAGCAGGCAGACCGTGACGATGGCCCAGGCCGAATTCACAAAGCCATATTGCAGGGTAATCGCCCCGCCGATGGCCTCCAGCGCCAGAAACGAGACGATCCCCAACGCGGTATTCGCCACCCGCGCATCCGACCACTTGCGCGCCCGCTTGGCGGTATAGCGCAGCGCGAAATCCTCCAGGGTCTCGTTCGCCACCCACTGGTTGTAGGTGCGTTTGTCGGGTTGTATGGCTTTTGGAGCGGTCATAACCCTGATTTACCGACCAAGCGCACCTGAAAAGCCCATCGTAAACCTGAAAAATCCCCACTTTCTGGCACATTCATCGCTTGTCGACCGAATCTGACTCGATAGTTTCATCGTCTCTCCTTCATGGCCAGATTAAACTAACGGTCATGGAGTGATGCACCACCCCGGGAAATGAATCAGCCCAAGGAGTGGCAGTCCTTTGAGGACTGCCACTCCTCGGTAGATTCACAGTAA
>JAABSM010000020.1 GCA_011390365.1 Gammaproteobacteria bacterium | reverse complement strand
CACCATGCGCACGCTATTGCCTTCGCGAGCTATGGTCGTCCCATCCCGAGGGAAGGGGTTAATGGATAGCTTCAATCCCTTGGCGCTGCGTTGCACCTCCACCACTGGTTCCCCGCGCACCACCTCCACCGGCTGGCTGGGGTCGTCGCTCCATACCAGGCGGGGATGGCCCTTGGCCAGGGTCAAGGCATGGGCGCCGCCCAGGGTGTAACTGGTACGGGGGTATCGGCCATAGTATTCGTAGGTCGTCTCGGCGTCGATGGCCCCGCAGATGCGGCGATCCTGGACGCTGAGGTAGGCGAACTCATCGAGCTGATTGGCCAGGCGTTCCAAAGAGACGGCACGACCGGCGGTCCAACCCTTCTTGGAGCGCTTCTGCTCTCGCGGCTCCAGGGTGCAGGATCCATAGGCGCAGGTCAGGCGCCAGCTCATGCGCAGGTCGTGCCCTTCCGCCGCCTCCTCCGCGGGCTTGCCCTCTTGCTTGGTTTCAGCCAGGGAGTGAAGGGCGCGCAGGGCGCGTCGCCAGGGCGGATCGGGTTTCAGAAAATCGTGCAGCGGGGGCTGATCGAAGGCGGGATCGTCCGCGTGCCCGAGCAGCAGGCCCGATTCACGGGCATACCAGCGATAACCATGGGCCACGGCGGTCTGGTGGTGGCGCTCCAGCCGGCTCGTCAGGGGCTTGGCGGGCTCGCGACCCAGCCAGCGCAGGATGAGACAGAAGAAGAGCACCGGGTAGGGGGCGTCGTCGTAGAGACTCCTGTCCAGATAGATCAGATCCTCCGGGTCCTTTCGGTGGGTCAGCAGCTCCACCATTTCATGCAATTGGCGGTAGCTGGAATCCAGGTCTCCACCGGCCGACTTGGCCAGGGTGGTCAACTGCTGGAGGGCGGCATCATAGCCGACATCGTCTCCTTGGCGGATCAGGCACAGACAGTAGAACAGCCCGGGCAGACCAGGGATACCGACCTTCTTGCGCCGCCCCTTGTTGACTTTGGCCAGCAGGGTCTCACCCAGGGTGAGCGCCTGTTGATAGTCGCCCCGCAAGAAGGCGATCCACAGGGTGAGGGGCAGGTCTTCCTTGGTGGGGGCCGCGGGGGCCAGGGCCTCCGCCTCGGCCAACTGGCCCCGCAACAGGAACTGCTCCACCAGGGTTCGGGTTACCGCGGGATGGGGCCGTTCCCCGAGCAATTCCTGGTAAAGCGCCCAGTCTTGTTGCCGATCCGTCAGCGCCCAGACCCCCTCCTCCAGCATGGGCGCAAGCCCCTGGTGGCGCACCTCGGGCGGGAGGGTGGCGAGCCAGTCCCGATCGAGGGGGCTGGTGAGGAGGCGATACAGGGGCTCGGCGGCCTCGGGCGTTACCCTGTCCCAGTGGTCTTTTGGCGCCCCCAGGTGCCGAAACAGCTTGCTGAGCTGTCCATTATAGAGGGCCGTGCGAACCTGAAGACGATCTCCCAAGGCCTTGGCATCCTGCTCCGACAGCCTCTTCGCGTTTGCGGTCAAAGGCGTGGTGACCTGTTCCACCGCCGCGAACCGCCCCTCCTTTACCAGTTCCCGGCTGGCCAGTTCCACGATGGCCGGGGCACAGGCATAGTAGCTGCCATTGGCCTGTAGCATGCCCTCGTCCAGCAGCTGCTTGCGTAGCGTCTGGTCCAACAGGGTCTCATCCCAACCGAGTTGGCGCAGGGCCTGGTTGATGGGCGTTTGCGCCATCGGCCGATAGAAGACCGAAACCACCTGAAGCAGGCGGCGCACGCCTTGGGGCTGATCGAGGTAACGGGTGATGAGCGGATCGTCGGGGGTGATGGACATGACAAAACCTATTTCTGTGTCGGCCAAAGCAGATTGAGTCGCCGCAGCCCCTGGCGGAAGGCCTTCTCCGCCCGGGCCGGCACCACCAGCAGCCGATCACCAGCGAGGTGACAGTGGGGGGCGGTGGCGGATTCGTTGGCCAGCTGTCTCGCCAAGGCGGTGCTGTGGCACTGAAGCAGCCGCGCGGGGCCTTGATCGATGAGCGCCGAGGCCCGCTGCCTCGCCGACTCCAGCAACTGAAGAACGGCATCGGGCAGGGCCCCCTGACAGCCCTGGCGGAGGAAGTCCTCGAACAGCGCCAGGTCATGGCCCTGTTCCATCGCCTCCAGCAGCGAGCCCGGGGAGAGTCGCCACTCCCCGGGACCCAGGGGCTGGCCGTACTGATCGAGCACCAGGGTCTCCCCCGGATCGGCGGAACGCAGCAGTTGTACGGTGAGTTGATCGTCGATGCGAAACAGCGCCTCCGCCTCGCGCACCGGTGGCGAGTAGGTCTCGCTCAGGCCCAGGCAGTAGGCCCCCAAGGGGGTGAGGCGCAGATAGCGCAGCCCATCATAGCGGCTGAGAAAGTGCAGCTCGTCGCCCCCCCACAGGTCGTGAAAATCGTCACGGGCCCAATAGGGCCGCGTATAGGCCACATCGACCATCCCCAGGGTGGCCAGATACTCGAACAGGCAGACCATGAGGTAGCGCCCCTCAAGGATCTTGAACATATAGCCGCCGTCTCCCAGCACGCCGTAACTGGCATCGGCCACATAGAGGCGCCAGGGGTCGCGGGCCAGGGTGAAGTCGAACGGCTTGGCGCGAATGAAACGGAACAGTTCGTCGATAGAGAACCATTTCTCTTGCGGGCAGGATTCCAGGACCCTGGAGACCGACTCCCGTCGCTCCTTGACGGCGGTGAGGGGGCGCTTCTTGCTGGTCTGGCCCTTGATCAGATCGATCCGGCGGAACTCATCCTGAATGCCCCGGCTCAGCCAGCCCCGATACAATTCGCGCATGATCTCCTCGAAGGGTTTGGCGCGCAGGCGCTTGCCCTTGGGCGTGAGGGCCAGCTTGTTGCCGTCCACCTTGGCCAGGCCCCCGGATTGCAGCAGCAGCGGCCAGGCATAGGCGCGAATGGGCAGGATCGCCCCGCCCTGGTAGCGCTTCAGCTCCACCTCCTGGTCGGGGCTGTAATAGTCGCCGCCCAGCAACTGCCCCTCGATCCGCCGCAGGGTGGCGGCGCTGGGGAGGTGGGTCTTGGCGCTGACCGAGATCCGCCCGGCCTCGGCCATGTGCAGCAGGGCATTCAGGTCATGACGGGCGATCGCCTCCATCTCCCGCACCACCAGGGCCTCCATTTTTTTCTTGCCCTTGGAGCGATCCCAGGATCCGGCCAACTCCACCTCGGCGGGGAGGTCGGCGGCCTCCAGGGTCTCCATCTCGAAGCCAGCAGGTCGGGGAACCAGGGGTAACAGGCGCTCCTTCAGGGCCGGCGGGATGGCCCAACCCACGAAAAAAAGCGCCAGATGAGTGGAAGGCGCCCGCCCTCGGTAGCGATAGCCGCCTGGTTGAAAATAGCCGGGCAGTTGCCCATGCTTGGCTACGAAGGCGCGGAGGTCGAACTGCCCATCGGGCGCGTAGAGCGCCTCCGCCAGCGCCAGTCGCTCCAGATCATCAAGCTGTTCCAAATAGTGCTGGATGCGACTGGAGAGCAACTCGCCCTCCAGGGCTGCGATAATGTCCGCCTTGCGTGCGGGTTTCTTTTCGATTTCGAGCAATCGCAGCCGTTGTTTCAGCTCATCAACGTTGAAGGCATAGAGTTCCGGGATACTGGGCATTGCGCTTGTACTCCTCCGAAGGGGTTCGCGGCATGGGTGGCGGGGTCTCCGTCGCCCATTCGACCAAAACCAATCAACAAGGGCGCGTTAACCCCGCCTTGAAATCGACCTTGTCTTGGGGGCATCATACCAAAACGGATCTCGCGCACCGAATTCAAAACACCTCAAAAATGTAACGCACCAACCAATGTGGCCAGGATCAATTGTATTGGAACGCTTTCGAACGGTGGTCCACTCCTCTCTTCCGTAGTCCAGCGGGACGATTGAGCAAACCGGCAACCTTCTCTCGAAATCGATCATCACCCAAAACAGTCTAGCGACTACCTTGCCTTGGCGGGTAATGTAAAGCTCCCCCTCCTGATTCAGTTACTCAATGAGCTTGGCGGCTGTGCCACGCGTCTGCAATCGGGTGGCACAGCCACCAGGGCGTGGCCGACGATGCCAGAACCCAAGCGCGGGGCGTAACGCACCATTAACCGCTCCATTTGGCGTGGCTGGTGCGTTACGGCGCTTACAAACATTGGAGTAAAATTCAAGTCCGTACCGACGCGCCTGACGCACCCTACGAGGAACGCGGTTATCTCCTCGTTACCAAGTTGCGCTGGGTAACGTCTGTCCGTCAAGCTCGGCTATTTCTGGCGAGACCGAATGGTGAAAAACTCACTAATCGTGCCTATGGGCAGGTCGAATTGTACTCGTCACGCCGCTCCGGCGGCGTGATGCATCCACAAGCGCTCCCGCGCTTCGTGGCCGGGCCGCGGCAGGAAGAGGTATTCCCGCCCGAATGTTGCAAAGAAAGACCTGATTTCCAGTCTCTTCGCTCCACTCCATTTGGCGTTGCAAAATGTACATGGTAGTCTTCGTCGGAGTCCAATCCATTTAAGAGCCCCTGGAGGGCATCCTTCATATCCTTTCCATTGCAGTTTGCACTTTCCTTTGGGAGCGAGGGCATCCTGCCCTCGTGAGGGCTGGAAGCCCTCGCTCCCAGGACCACGGAGTGTCAACTCGAGTATGAAGGATGCCCCCTGGAGCAGGAAAAACCAATGAAGCAATTTCCCCGAATCACAGCTGACCCAGCGGTCATGGGTGGAAAACCGTGTATCCGGGGTCAACGAATCACGATAGGCACCTTGGTCGGGCTCGTCGCTGCCGGCAAGAGCAATGAGCAAATTCTTCAGCTTTATCCTTATTTGGAAGCCGAAGATATCACAGAGGCGCTTCGTTATGCGGCCTGGCGTGCGGAAGAGATCGAACTCCCCTTGGCCGTTGCATGAAGCTCAAACTGCTGGTGGACATGGATCTGTCCCCTGCCTGGATAGGGCTGCTCCATAACGCCGGTTACGCCGCCGTCCATTGGTCAGAGATTGGGAGCGCGAGCGCGTCGGAAGAAGAACTTTTTCGCTAGGCACGCGAAAACCAAACACATTGTTTTCACACACGATCTCGATTTTGGCGCAATGCTGGCCGCCACCGGTGCGGAAGCTCCGAGTGTTTTTCAGATCAGAACCGACGATGTCAGCCCGGAGGCACTGAGCGAGCGAGCCGTAAAACTGTTAAACCGTATGCAAGTGGAACTTGCGAACGGAGCACTGGTTGTCGTTGACGAGAGAAGGGAACGGATTCGTATCTTGCCACTGAGCGGTGTATCCTGATTTCACGAAGCGTTTTATCGGAAACATGATTTGTAAAGAGGGCTTGATACGCCTCTCGGCGCTTGTCATCATTTTGGTCTAGCATGGTATATAGGGGATGCGCCGTTATCAGAGCGCCAGGAAATCCCAGTGCGTTGCATCGGTAACTCGACCAGGGGTACTCTGCGGGATGCGCTACCATACACGCCCGGACCGGGTTGAGCTCCACATAACGATAACAGGTCAAAAGATAGGTTTCGGTATCGAGCAACGCCGCCTTATAGCGCCCCTCCCACAACGTCCCCATCCTACCGTAGCGGTGATTGAAGTAGGGAGCATAATAACGCCCAATCCCCTGCATCATGCCACCAACGCCTTTTTCTGACCATGGCGTAACAAGAAGGTGACATGATTCGTCATCAACACATAGGCATGGATATCCACTTGATGTTTTTTGCCAATCGTCGAACGACTTGATATCAGTAGGTTACGATAAAATTCGCTGCCGTTTTGGGAGGTCTGAACTTAGCGCCACGCCAGGTTCCCGCCCTTGATGCGCCTGACTCCAGTGCAAGGCGGAAATCGTCGGACTGGTATAGGATGCGCCGCATAAAAAGGCTTGTCGCTCGGTCGACGGCACATCCTATGCAGAACCCGAAACGGTCGGCGTAGCCACGATATGCGGGCCCTTCCGTGCCTCTCGACCATTGGCCATCTGGGCAATGAACAGCCCGAGCAGGCAGAAGGCGGTGAAAAAGTAGAATCCCGCCTGCAACTCCGAGCTGCTGGTGGTCAGCACCTCCAGATGCCCCTTGCCGCGGTCGAGCTGTTTGAGCTGGCTGTCCATGACGCCGGCGAAGCCCAGGTAGGCCATGAAGATGGCGACCACCATCACGTCGGCCATGGACCATTTGCCGGATTTGAAGACGAAGAAACGTACCAGCGGGTTGTCCCGTTCGCGCACGCTCGGGCGCACCAGCCAGCCGGTTGTGAGGAGGATCTTGGTGAGGGGAAACAACACGCTGAAGAGCAGGATCAGGCCGCCGACCAGGGCGAGCTTGGCGTCGCCCTTGGTGAGCAGGATGCGCACCACGTCCATGATGCTCTTGCTCTGAAAGAAGAGCACCTGGTCGGTGAATTGCACCGGTTCGCCAGCGAGCAGAAAGGATAGCCGTCCGACCCGGGCATCGATGTCGATCATCGGCGAGGCGATGCCGACGTAGAGCAGGACGAGGGCGACGAAGAGCAGCAACACCAGACCGTGCCGCCGCTCCAGGCCCCGGGAGTAGGGGGCGAGGAGCAGCGGCGTCAGGGCAAGCAGCAACAGCAGCGCAAGCATATTGACCGCGTGGCGGGAGAGGCTGAGGCGCTGCTCGATGACCGCCAGCGCCTGTTCGCCGCTACTCGCGCCATAGCGCGCCAGCACCTCTTCATAGCGCTGATAGTCGGTCTCGCCCACGGTCTGGCCGGCGTACTTGCGCAGCTGTCCGGCGATGAACGACTTGATGCGGTCGCGGTTCTCCGGCTCGTCAAGAAAGGCGACGAAGGCGTCGGCGATACGCGGCGCGTCCTGCGCCAGATCATCCACGTCCACCAGCATGCCGAAGGCCTTCTCCTTGAACCAGCCGCTGATGCCGCCATCCTGCCGATGGTGTTCGCGGATCATCATGGCGGTCTCGCGAATCATGCGGGTAATCAGCTCTTCGGAGCGCTGGCGCAGCTCCTGGCGATTCTCGGCGGATAGCTCGTACTCCTCGATCTTCTTTTCGACGATGGCGGTGAGCTTCGCCTCCCAGGCGTCCACGCTAAGCATGCCGTACTTGATATGGGAGAGCTCGGCGCGATCGAATTTCAGTTGCTGGGCCTGCTTTTCCTGCTGGTAGATCAGGTAGCTGCAATAGATCACAAAGTCGAACAGCAACAGCAGCAACAAGAGGCCAAATGCCTGACGGGGGGATATGGAGAAGAAACGTGGCATGGGTCGACGCGAAAGGGTGAAGCCCGTCACGGGCAGGGAAGTCGACGCATTGTAGGGGATTGAACGGGGAGAGGGAAGTGGTCGCCAACCCGGAAACCATTCACGCCTGAGCGACTATCCAAAAAGCTACACAAGAGAAAAGAGCCGCGAGCCGCGAGCCTTTAGCTGCTGGAGACTCGCGGCTCGAAGCTCAGACGTCACTTGCGCGCCTTGTCGTAGAGATCCGTCTTGGGATGGGGCGCGTAGGCGCCGTCCTCGTCGTGGTGCTCACGGCCGGTGACCGGCGGGCAGAAGGCGCAGATCAGGCGCATGTCCGCGCCGCCGCCGCGCAGCAGGTGTTCGTCGTGGTCGTTAAGCAGGTACAACGTCCCATCCTTGATGGGGTGGATCTCGCCGGTCTTGAGGTCCTCGATCTCGCCATCGCCGGCGACGCAGTAGACCGCCTCGATGTGGTTCTTGTACCAGATATGGGTCTCGGTTCCCGCCTTGATGATGGTCTCGTGAAACGAGAACCCGGCCTGGTCGTTGTCGAGCACGAAGCGGCGACTGACCCAATTGCCGTTCTCGGCATGGACATCCCGCTCGCTGCCGATGATCTCGTCAAGGGTGCGTACGATCATGTCATCACCCCCTTGCGCGCATCTTCGCTGCGTTGCAGCAGATCGCCGATCGCCTTGTCGACGATCGCCAGCCCTTCCCGCAAGACATCCTCCTCGATGGTCAGGGCGGGCAGGAACTTGACCACCTGGTCGTCGGCGCCGGCCAGTTCGATAATCAGCTTGTTGGCGAAGCACTCGGCCGAAACATCACCGGAGAAGCCGTTGCGAGGGATATCCAGCCCCCACACCATGCCGGTACCGCGCAGTTCGATCTCCAGGGAGGGGTACTTTTCGACGATCTTCCTGAGCTCCTCCTCCATGATCGCGCCCTTGTACTTGATGGCCTCGGCGAAATCCTCGCCGTCCCAGTAGCTCAGCGCCTCGGTGGCGGCGACGAAGGCCAGGTTGTTGCCACGGAAGGTGCCAGTGTGCTCGCCGGGACGCCACTGATCCAGTTCGGGACGCATCAGCAGAATCGCCATCGGCAGCCCGCCGCCGATCGACTTGGAGACGGTGATCATATCCGGCTTGATGCCGGCGCGTTCGAAGCTGAAGAAGTAGCCGGTACGGCCATTGCCCATCTGGATATCGTCGATGATCAGCAGGATGTCGTACTCGCGGCACAAGGCCTCCAGCTCTTGCAGCCACTCGACGGAGGCGACGTTGATGCCCCCCTCGCCCTGCACCGTCTCGACAATGATCGCCGCCGGCAGGTCGACGCCGCTGGAGCCGTCGGAGAGGAACTTGCGCAGGTAGTCGATGGTGTTGACGTCGCGCCCGAGATAGCCATCATAGGGGACCGAATCGGCGTTGTTGCGGGCGCCGTAGGACTCATCGCGATAGAAGTCGTTACCGGTCACCGCCAGCGAACCCATGGTGAGACCGTGATAGCCGTTGGTGAAGGCGATGACGTTGGAGCGACGCTTGACCATCCGCGCCAGCTTTAGGGCCGTCTCCACCGCGTTGGTGCCGGTGGGGCCGGTGAACTGGACCTTGTAGTTGAGGTTGCGCGGGGTAAGGATGGTGTCCTGAAACTTCTGCAGGAAGTTCTTCTTGGCCACCGTCGCCTTGTCCAGGGCGTGCACAATGCCGTCCCGTTGCAGGTACTCGATCAGCGCCTTGCTGATGAGCGGGTTGTTGTGCCCGTAGTTGAGGGAGCCGGCGCCGGCGAAGAAGTCGATATAGCGGTTGTCCTGTTCGTCATAGATGTACGAGCCCTTGGCGACGTCGAACACCGCCGGGAAGGCGCGCACATAACCACGTACTTCGGATTCCAGTTCTTCGAAGATTCTCATGATTGATATCCTTTGGTTTTTTAATCAGTTAATCGGGATTCGATGCACCGCGGGCCGGCCGGCCCGGCGGCACGAGTCCCTCAGACCGCGGGGTTGGCGGCGTCGAAGGGACCGATGATGTAGAGGTCTTCCGCTTCATGGCCGGCGCCGGGAAACATCTCGGGGGTAAAGCCGGCCTGCTGGCGGATTTCCGTGCCGTAGCGCCGGGCGAGGCCGGTGAACAGGGCCTGCGAGGCCTTGTTGGAGGGGCCGATGGTGGCCTCGACGTAATGCACCTGGCGGTTTTCCGCTCGGCGCAGCACATCCAGCAGCATGCGCGAGGCGAGTCCCTTGCCGCGCTGGTCGACGGCCACGCCAACCTGCCAGACGAAGAGGCGATCCGCTCGCTTGGGGTCGATGAAGCAGGTCGCGAAGCCGACGCAACGGCCGTCCTCTTCCGCTACCACGCAGGTGGCCGGGAAGAACTGACACATCATCAGATAGCAATAGGGGGAGTTGAGGTCAAGAACACCACTGTCGCTAACGAGCCGCCAGATCTCTCGACCATCGGCGGCAACGGGCTGACGCAGGGTTACGGAATCCCCTTGCGGGGCGGAGTCGGTGGTATTTTTTGTCGTCAAAACGGACACTTTCGGTTCCCTATGGAGTTATGAATAATAACGTATTCGAACGGATTTTACAACTTTACCATACAAATTAAGCAATTTTACGCCCGAACCGTTCCCCGCCATTCCCTCGCGCCGCGGTTGCGCAAGCCCCCTCGCGATCCTTTCCACGACAGCGCTTGCCCACACCTCCCCTTTCGTGGCGAACAGGAGCGGACAACGCCCACGCCCTTCACCCTAAGCGGCGTACATGACGTTTTCATTTCGACGCGAAGCACTCGAGTTCGCCGGCATGCAACGGATCGTTCCGCACGGGGCCGGGATTCGCTAACATATGCGCCCTGAGACTCACCCGATTGAAACAACACCATCCAGGAGAGAGAAGATGTCCGATTGCCCCTGCGGTTCCGGTCTGGCCTACGCCGAATGTTGCGAACCGCTGCATACCGGCGCCCGCCCAGCCGCCAGCGCCGAAGCCCTGATGCGTTCCCGTTACAGCGCCTATGTCAAAGGCGTTATTCCCTACCTCGGCGAGACCCTGCACCCGAACCATCGCGACGATTATGACGAACAGGCCACCCGGCGCTGGGCGGCAAAGGCGGATTGGCAAGGTCTCGAGGTACGGAATGTGGCGCCGGGGGAGGGGCCCGACGAGGAGAGCGTGGAGTTCGTCGCCCATTTTCGGGAAGAGGGAAAACCCCATCGTCACCATGAAATCGGTCGCTTTCATCGCGACGACGGGCGCTGGTACTATGTGGAGGGCCTGCCCCCGAAGCTGGAGACGGTGGTCAACGACGGCCCCAAGGTAGGGCGCAACGACCCCTGCCCCTGCGGCAGCGGCACGAAATACAAGAAGTGCTGTGGTCGCTGACGAGTAGGGTCGCACCAATAATGAGGGCCAAAGCCAGTGCCCTGATAAAGAGGAGGATCCGCCATGAAACCGCGACTGATCAGTTTTCCGATCTGCCCCTTCGTGCAGCGTTCGGTGATCGTGCTCAACGAAAAGGGGGTCGATTTCGACATTGAGCACATTGAACTCCAGGATCCGCCGGCGTGGTTCCGGGAGCTCTCGCCCACCGGCAAGGTCCCGGTGCTGCAAATCGGTGACGATATACTCTTCGAGTCGTCGGTGATCATGGAGTATCTGGACGAGACCCATCCCCCTACCCTACACCCGGCGGATCCCCTGCTGAAGGCCCGCAATCGGGCCTGGATCGAGTTCGCCTCCGAGCTCATCATGGAGCAGTTCCGCATGGTCACCGCCAAGGAGGAGGGGGACTTCGACGACGCAGTGCAAGGATTGCAGGGCAAGATGACCCAGCTGGAACCACAGGTGCAAGGCCCCTGTTTCAACGGCGACGACTTCAGTCTGGCCGACGCCGCCTACGCGCCGCTGTTGATGCGCCTGGCGATGCTGGAAGAGTGGCATCCCCAGGGGCTGCTCGACGATCTCCCGCGCATCGCCGGCTGGGGCGAACAGTTGCTGCAACACCCGTCGGTAAGGGACTCGGCGATCGACGATCTGGCGGGACGCTACCGCCGGCATATCGCCGCCAGCGGCGGCTATGGCGCGCGGTTTTTCGGCGGCTAGTGCAGCAAGCACCCGCCAAATAAGCAGTAACACTATTTATATAAACATAAATATAAATACCATATTCAACGCATTATGCATGGTCACTTGGCGGGTGCCGCACTCGTACAGCCGCGCCGAAGTTTTCACAAGATCTCACCCGGGGCACGGAGACCGCGGAGAAGGATTTCTCCGTGTGCTCCGTGCCGCTGTGAGAGATTTTTGTCATGGGACATACCCGCAAAGCTTGTGCGCGGCGGTACCAGGCGGCCTAATTAAGCACAGGACGGGCGGCCCTGATCCCGCGGCGCTACTCGAAGATCACCCCTTCCGGGGTACGTACCGTCTGCGGGCGCGCGCGGTGCTCGACGGCGAAGACGTGGGCGTAGAGGCCGGCGATCCACTGCCGCCCCAGGTGGCTGATGTTGAGGTAGTGCAACGCCCCCTGGATCTTGGGGCTGACGATGTTCCAGAAGAAGTTGGCGTAACCCCGACGCATCGCCGCAGGGTCTTCGTAGCCCATCAGCTTGTCCGCGCCGATCTCGCGAAACTCCGCATGCAGCGCCGGCAGCTTGCGCAGATAGCCGGGGTCGCCGAGCTGGCCGATGAAATCCGCCGCCCGCACCAGCGCCGGAAAGTCGTAGAGATCCTCTTCCTCGGCGAGGCTGGCCATGGTG
Organism: Gammaproteobacteria bacterium; assembly: GCA_011390365.1. Classification (GTDB taxonomy): domain Bacteria; phylum Pseudomonadota; class Gammaproteobacteria; order Chromatiales; family Chromatiaceae; genus SLIM01. The sequence goes on along the minus strand of JAABSM010000020.1, from coordinate 42,493 downwards.
AAACGGGTCTTTTCGATGTACTCGCAGATGGTCTCGATGTCGACCTCGCCATCGATGGTGCTGTGGCGAAAACGTTCGCGCACGAAACACTTGCCCCGATCCACATGGTAGGGGGTGAGGGCGGCATCCGTGCCCTTCTGGGGGATCTCGACCATCCCCCCCACGCCGTCGGCGTAGACCCCCACCCGATCCTGGTGGCAGATGCCGCGCACATAGCCGATGTCGTGGCACAGCGAGGCGATCATGAACTGCAACCAATCCCGCGGCATCACCCGCCCCTCGCGCAGGTGCTTGCCCTTGAGGATCTCCTGACCCGCCAGCGCCACCAGCATGGTGTGCTCCACGTTATGGTAAAGGGCGTCGCTGTTGGAGATATTCTCCAGGGCGAGCCGCCCGATCCAGCCGAGAATGGTGCGATACTCGCTCTTGAGGTCGCCATAGGTCTCGGTATAAGCGCGCATGATCTCGTCGACGAAGCGATCGATCATGTCCTGTTGAAAGTTGATCACTGCCATGCCCCCCTTTTGGTTTTTCCATAGCCAAGACGCCGACCGCGCCATCATGGCGCGGACATGCCCTTTGCCGGGTCCCTTCTCGAACTATTGTATGCCCTGTGGCGATTGTATGCCCTATCCCGCCCCACCACCAATTCCCCGACGAGAAGTCTTTCTCATTCGGGGAGTATCGTCTCGTTGCCAATTCTTCATCGGAGTATGGCAAAATGGCGGGAAATGGCCACAGCGAACTCCAGCGGCAAACCCGACATTGCCAGAGAACACGCCAGGCGCCAAAACACTTCAGTAACACAGGGTTCAACAAGCGGGTGCAGCCAACCGTTTCACTCGCGGAGTCATTGATCAGCCATGACCGGTCGCCAGCTTTTCGCGCTCCTCTTCATCATCGGCGTCACCGCCATGACGACCTCTTTCGTCAGCAACGGATACAAGGAGACCTGGGAACGCTGGGGCATCCCCGTCATGCTCCCCTACTTTGCCGATGCCCGCGCGATTACCGCCGGCGCCGAATCCGCCGCCATCGGGCTGGACCCCCTCCAGGAGAACCCCGCCGACCCATGGAATCGAGCCATGGCCTACCCGAGGATCTGGCAGGGCCTGTTCCTGCTGCCCCTTGATCAAGGGCACACGCTTTACCTCGGGGCGACCTTCATTGTAATGTTCCTGAGCGGGTTGGCGTTATTTTCCTGGAGGATTTCCCGCGCGGGCGCTTTGTGGCTGGTAGCGGCGCTCTTTTCACCCGCGGTACTTCTGGGTGTTGAGCGGGCCAACAATGACCTGGTCTGCTTCTTTCTGGTCGCCCTGTTTCTCTACCTTCTGCGGCGCAACGCCGCGATTGCCACCGTTCCGCTGTTGGCGGCAATCACACTCAAGCTTTTTCCACTATTCGCCGCTTTTGCCCTGGCAAAATCACAAGCCCGACAGTCAGTTTATTTGTTCACCGGCATTATCGCCTTTGCGGCGCTGTACATCCTGGCAACCTTCAACGACCTGCTTCTCATCTCCTCGAACACCTTGCACGGTACCTTCTATGCCTACGGCGCTTCCGTCTGGGGTCGTTTCGTCGGCCAACCTCATGGAACCGAGGGTGCGCCATTGACGCTGCTCAGCGCCTATGCCTCGATACCCCTGCTGGCGGGCGTCGCATGGTTTCTTTGCAGACGAGCCGGGCCGACGGGAGTGCCTGCCGATGATGGTTATCTCGACGGCCTGCGCGCCGGTATGGCGATCTACGCGGGCAGCTTTCTGTTGAATTCAAACTGGGATTACCGACTGGTCTTTCTGCTTTTCACCATACCGCAATTGGCCTCCTGGAGCGCTCACGCTGAACCTCTGGTTCGCTGGCTCTCCCGCATCATGCTGATCGTGCTGATGGGGTCCTTGTGGTCAATATCGATGACCAGGGGCATCGGCCTCATCTGGGACACTCCCAGGGATTATCTCGCTTTTGACGAAACCCTGAACTGGATCGTCTTCGGGCTCTCTCTGTTCTTTATTACCTACACACTGCCCGATCGCATCAAGAAGGCCCTTGGATGCGAACCAGCCGCGCCGCGGATCACACCCGCGCAACCTCACGCGGGGGATTTGTAGCCGGGCCACCCGCGTGACGCTCATACGGCGACCACGCCGCTTGCCGCACCTCAATGTCATGAAGTTAGGGCGATATGCTCTCTCGCGCCCCTGATGCGCCTTGCTCCGTTGCAGCCCCAAAATTACTTGGTTTTCACAGGATGTGCCGAATAAAAGGCCTCGTCGCTCGGTCATCGGCACATCCCATGCGGTAACGATGATGGGTGGAAGTCGCAACGAATCAAGGCGCATCATGCTGGGATGTGCACCATGGCTTAACTTAATGACATTGGCCTGCACTTGGTATCCCCGCCCCCCGCAAGACTTCGCTGGTGTATCAAGGCGCAACCCCATGCAATCACAACGGCGTATCCAGCACCTCTTCGAGCAACCGACGATACTCCGCCTGCACCTCGGGATTGTGGATCGAAAAGCGCCGCAACATGGCGCTATTGGCGGGCATGGCGTCCTCCACCCGATAGTCGCGCAGGGCGCGCAGGCACTGATCGCGGCCGATTTCGACATCAAAGCCAGGGTAGTAGTACCCCACCTCCCGCAATGAATCGGAGTTGTGCACCAGCGGCAGGCCGGTGTAGAGCGCCTCCAGGTAGAGGTAGTTGAGATCACAGCCCCACTGATGCCCCAGCAGCAGATCCGGCTGCTGAAAGGCATCTTCGAAACGGGCACGGGGGGTAAAGAAGACCTTGTTGTTCTCCCCCAGCAGGCTGTCCATGTGACGCACGATGTTGTCGAGAAAGTAGGCGCGCTGATAGAACTGCATGGCATTGACGATGCGCGCCTTGCCGAAGGCATCGGGATCGGTCCGATAGACCTGCTCGATGATCGCCATCGGAACCAAGGCGTTCTTGATCACGCTGATGTTGGGCTCCATGACGTAGATATCCCGTTGCCGCGGCTTGCCGCTGGCGAGGAACCGCCGCGAGATGAAATCCGGCTCCCAGATGTAGGGCGCGACCCCGGACGGACAGCGATAGAGGGTGCGCAGATAGGGCAGGCCATAGGCGATATGGGGGCTGGTCCAGACCACGTCGGCGCCGCTGACATGGATGCCGGGGGTCATGGTTTCAGCATGGACCAGTTGTTCCATATCCATCAGCAGGCCGATGCCGTAACGCAGCGAGACAATGCGCGTACCGAAGGCGCTGCGCAGGAAGTCGCGCATGTCGGCGTTAATGGTCACCCCGCCTTCGAAGGCGATATCGCAGGGATGCATCTCGTTGATCACATCATCCTGAAACACGCAGCGGTAGCTGCGCCGGCACACCTCGAAGCTCCCCCCCGGCACCTTGCCGTTGGTCATGAAGACCGGCTCGTGCCCCATCAACTCCAGCAGATCGTAAAAGAACTTCACATTCTGGGAGTACCCGTTGGAGAACCACAACTCCGGCGCGTCCACCGAGTGGCGCATCGAGATGAAACACTTCAGTTTTCGCATAAGCACTCCCGTGAAGTTGAACTACAGGCCTGGAATAGCGGTCATTCCGCCGCCTGCTCGGGAAGCGGAGTCGCCTTCTCCGGCTCCGCCTCGGCCAACGTGGAAAAGACCAGCAGATAGACGGCGATCAGCAGCAGGGCGTTCGCCAGGAACAGGGCGCCATAGCCGGTATAGAGCTCCCAGGACGGAAAAAGGGCAAAGCCGAAGAAACTCGAACAGCCGATCGATATCAGCGCCAGCCCGGCAATCAGCACGCGAGCAACCCGAGCCAGATCCGTTCGGGATACCCCCTGTACCAACAAGATCAGCTGACACAAGGGGAGCCAGGTCATGTAGTGAGGCCATGTGGTCTTGACCAGAAACGGTAGCGACAAGAACAGTATCACCATCGCGATGATATCCCTGCCTTGCATGGCGCTCCCGCGCATGAGTCTCAGAAGATTGAGACTCACCAGCACAACGCCATACCCCAACCAACGAGATATGGCGGCGATGGTATCCCCCGAGGTGTTGAACAGGGCCTCCGTCCAGCGGCGCGCGACATGGGCGAAATACTGGGAATTCACATCGCCGATCACCCAGTTATCCAGTTTCGCGCGGGAGTCGATGGTCGCGAGCTCGAAGGTGAGCCAGGACTTGGGCCCCATTATCCATGCCGGAATGGCGAAATAGAACAGAAACAGACCGACCGCCAGGCCCGCCAGAAATCGCCAGTCTCGCTTCAATATGAAGTAGGCCACGAATACCGCCGGATAATATTTGATGGTAATCGCCAACGCGAGCATCGCCCCCGCCAGTCCGCGCCAATTGCTGACGTAGGCGTGGAATGACAACACCACGCACAGCGTGACCAGCACGCTGACCTGTCCCCAGGTGGTGTTGTGCAATACGGGAAAGGAGGTCGCCAATACCCCCGTGTAGAGGATAATTGTAAAGGAAGAGCGCTTTAGCAGGTGAATAAACGGCACGTAGAGCAAGGCGAGAAACAGGATAACCTGCACCAGGCCCCAGGCCCATAGCGCATCCGCCGGCGCCAGCTTGCCAAGCGGCGCGATCACTACCGCGAAGAAGGCCGAGTACAAATAGCCGATCACCGGGGTATCCGCATCCGGCATTTGCGCGGCCATGTTATAGTAGTAGTAGAGAAAGTCCTGCAACAGCAGGTCATTATGATCGATCGCGCCAACGAACGCGGCTATGCCGCTCCACTCTCTGGCAAAGAGCAGCCACACCAGAACCAGGACAAGCGCGGGCGCGATAACCCACCGCCCCAACACCGGGCAACGATCGAAGGGATGGCCAAGCGGTGAAGAACCGGGCCCAGGGCCGTTCAGCCAATCCAAGGGTAAGATTTTCATACTCGCTACCGCGCCTTCTCGAAACCGTTAATGCAGGGCGACGTGGCCAAGGGCATAGTTGCCATCCCCTGTCATGGGGTAGACAATCAACCGATCGATCACCCCATCGACCACCAACTCGTGTACCGCCGGGCCTTGGCCAAACGCAGGCAAGCCATCGACATAACGCACTCCCGCCATCTCCTCTTCACGGAGCAGCTCGATCAGATACCCGTCATCGGCATCCAGTGAGATCTCCACCTTGTTCACCGCCCGCGCTGGAATGTTGATCGCAAGCGCCTGATTCATCGGAATACCGAAGGCGTCCCGTCGCCACGAATGGCCCGTGGGCCTGAAGGAATTCAACTGCTCCAGATTCACCTCTTTCATGGCGAGCAGGGAACTCAACAACAGCCGCTGTTCGATCATCTTCTCGACCCGTGGCGAGCGATTGAGGTACTCCATGCGCAGAAAGCAATCATCCACCACCGGCAGAAACAGCTCCCTGCTCGATCGGCTGGACAATCCGCCATTCGTCGCGCACACCCCGGTCGGATGCCCCAGACGAAGATTGACCCCAAGCTCCACCAGCATCTCCAGGGAGGCCTCCTTCTGATGCCCCGCGTCGGCGGAGACGATGGGCGCATCCATCGCTATCGAGCGGGTGTTGAGTCCCAGCTCATCAATGGTACTAAGCCTGGAGTAGTAGGGGATCGCCCCCGCCGCCTTGGTGGAGATCACCGGATCCGGCGGAAACGGCTGATTCGACGGACGAGTCCGTTCCCCCAACAACTCCCCCAGCGAACGCCAGTTGAAAGGGCCATGATCCCGGTCGACCCAGTGATAGAGATGGGGCGGACTCTCCAACCCGGTCCTCGACGGCGGATCCGAGGCCTGCAAACGATTGACCGGCGCCAGGATGACAATCGCGATCGCCAGCAAGACCGATTGACACCGATCCTTGGATACGGAGATGGCCGCAAGCCACGCCGCGAAGATCAGCAACAGCGGGTTATACAAGAAGCGATACCACATGAAATCGCCGCCGACATAGACCACATAGGCGACCCCGAGCAAAGCCGATGGCAGCGTGAGCAGCACCGCCTTCCTGACCGCCGATTCCGAGTTGCGGCAAAAGGCGACGACACCAGCGAATATCGCGGCGGCCAGCATGATGCTGTAGTCGAGTCGCACGAAGCTGTGCAGATACTCCAGGCCGCTGGCGAACCCCGCCCCGGTAACCTTCGCATAAAAGGTGCTCGGCATAGGCGTGCCATAGACGGCCAGCGTGTAGAGCGCATAGGCCAGGAGCAGGATTGTCCCCGGCAAGAGCGCCGCCATGAGACGCAGCGGCCCCTGCTCGCGCCACGCAAATATAAATACCCACAAGGCGGGAATGAGCAGATAGACGAGATTATCCAGCCGGGTCAGCAAGGCGAGGGCGCACAACCCGAAGAAGATGGCGTTGCCATAGGGGGTCTCCTCCCGCATCAGCAACCGCAGGGCGTAATAGATCGCCCCCATCACCCACATCGCCGCCAATGAGGTCTCCAGGCCGCCCGAGACATAGGCCGAAATGGTATAGATGGAAAAAAACAGGGCGCTGCCGATCAGCGCGAAGTGGGAGGCAAGAAAATAGCCTGCAAAGCGGTAGAGAAAATAGCCGACGCCAAACGATGCCCCCCAGGTAAGGATCGACACCGCGATCTCCGGCGGCAGTTGCAAGGTAAGCAGAATCCCCAGCAGCAGCGTAAACAGGAAATTGGTGATCCCGAACTCCCCGGAACCCGGCTCCCAGCGCAGCCCCTCCCCCATCGCGAAGTTCTCGGCGTAGCGAAGACAGATGAAGGCGTCATCCTGAATGAAGTAGTTCTCCGCCGCGAAAACGACCGCGTAGGTCATCAGCCCCAAGGCGACGAGATACCCGAAGTCGCGGTCTCCCAACGCATCGAAAATATTGAAGATCCTGTTTTTCATTGGCTAGGGGGACCTGGGGGGGAGAGCCGGCGGAGGAACACTCCGCGAGCGCGACAAAAACTTCGGGGCGAGGTATCTATAGCCTGTCGTGAGGGCCGCCCCTTCAATCCATCGCTGAAGGATAACCCGATACCCCGCGTCAAACCGTCGAGAGATTACCCTAACGGTAGGTAGTGAGCAAGCCCGCGGCGCATCCCGCCCGATACCTCCATTTTTGGGAACCCGCCCAAAGATGGTATCCTGACGCGTTTTATCGCCAGATATTCGCCAGATCACCGCCATGCTCACCCCGGAAGACCGTAACATCCTGATCAAACTGCGCTGGACCGCCTTTATCGTGGTCGGATTGGCCTACATCCTCTCCTTCTTCCACCGCTTCGCCCCGGCGGCGATCTCGCCGGACCTGCAAGCGGCCTTCTCCACCAGCGCCACCGCCCTGGGCAGCCTCGCCGCCACCTACTTTTACGTCTATACCCTGATGCAACTGCCCACCGGGGTACTGGTGGATACCCTGGGGCCGCGCCGCATCGTCGCCGTCGGCGGCATCATCGCGGGTATCGGCTCGTTGCTGTTCGGCCTCGCCCCGGATTTCACCCTCGCCGCCGCCGGACGCCTGCTGATCGGGCTTGGGGTCTCGGTCACCTTCATCGCCATGCTCAAGCTCAACGCCGCCTGGTTTCCGGAACGGCTGTTTGGCACATTGGCCGGCGCCACCATTCTGATGGGTAACATGGGCGCACTGCTGGCGGCCACACCGCTGGCCTGGGCGTTGGGCATCACCGACTGGCGAACAATCTTCGTCGGCATCGGCATCGGCTCGCTGATCCTGGCGGTGATGGCCTGGCTGATGGTGCGCGACAACCCGCCCGCCGCCGGCCTGCCCAGCATGCGCCAACTGGAGGGACGGGAGGATCATCTCCCCCATGGCGGACACTGGCTGGAGGGGGTGCGGCTGGTGGTCACCAACCGCCTGGTGTGGCCCGGCTTCTTCGTCAACATCGGCGCCGCCGGGGCCTTCTTCGCCTTCGGCGGGCTTTGGGCCATCCCCCTGCTCACCCAGGGCTACGGCCTGGAGCGCACCGAGGCCACCTACTACACCTCGCTGCTGCTGATCGGCTTCGCCCTCGGGGCCTTCTTCATCGGCGGCATCTCCGACCGCATCGGCCTGCGCAAACCGGTCCTCATCGCCGCCTGCCTGCTGCATCTGGCGTGCTGGCTTCCCCTAGCCTTGGGCGTGGACATCAGCGGCATCTTCGGCTACCTGCTGTTCCTGACGATGGGCGTCGGCGCCTCCGGCTTCACCCTCACCTGGGCCTGCGCCAAGGAGGTCAACCGCCACGCCCTCTCCGGCACCGCCACCAGCCTGGTCAACACCGGCGCCTTTCTCGGCGCGGCCATTCTGCAACCCCTGGTAGGCTGGACCATGGACCGGGCCGGCGACGATCCCACGACCAATGGCGTCGAGGCCTTTCAGAGCGGCATGATCCTGCTCACCGGCTTCGTACTGGTCGCCCTCATCGCCGCCCTGTTCGTACGTGAAACCCGTTGCCGACATATCGAGCAATAACTTAGGCCATTTTCAAGATGAAACCTACCACAGATGGCCAGGGGCAGGCCCGCTGGTGGAAGCTTTACTCCCCGCATCGATCGAAGGGTTCCCTCCCCCGCCGGGGGAGGGACAGGGAGGGGGAGCTGGAGTTGGCAGGGGAATTTGAATTCCTCCGCCAATACCACAGACCCTCCCCCCAGCCCCCTCCCGGCGGGAGGGGGAGCGGTTATGGCGTTTGTGCGCAATACTGGGGAAATGCCATCAACCTTCCCTTGTATCAGACAGATTGCCCCTGTTTTTCAAAACGAACGTGGTATATATTTTCTCGGAATTCGCCTATACCCACGATGCAAAAAACCAGATCAGCATGAAAAAATTACTCTTCCGCCTCGACGGCGTACCCGATGACGAAGCGGCCGAAGTCCGCGCCCTCCTCGATCAACACCACATCGACTACTACGAAACACCGGGTGGTATGTGGGGCATCTCGGTGGCCGGGATCTGGGTCTCGGACAAGTCGATCTACGACCGGGCCAAGCCCCTGTTGGAAGAGTACGCAAAAGAGCGCAGCACCCGCATGCGCGAAGAGTACGCCCGCCAAATCGCCAGCGGCGAGGCGGAGACCCTGCTGCAACGAGCCATGCGCAAACCCGTCAGCTTCATCGCCGCCATCGCCTTCGCCGCCGCCATCCTCTACTTCTCGCTAATGCCCTTTTTCTGGCTCGCGGGTGAATAAGATATCACCACGGAGCACACAGAGGGCACGGGGAAAAGAGAGTCGATAACGCCTGGTGACATCGCTCCAGCGGTGTCACACCCCCCGGCGTTCCCGCGCCGAGTTCGTCGGAAAAGGATTTTGCTATCCCGCCTCCCGGTTACTCTTCAATATCCGCGAAGCCAGCGCCCACAACGCAGTGCCGAAAACCAGCACCGAGTGGAGATAGGGAAAGGCGGCGGGATAGAGCCACTGATCCAGTCCGTCATAGACAGGATCCAACTGCCCCGCCTCCAGGGGAAAATAGGGCGCCACCGCATACCAACCATCGATCACCGCCCAGCCAAGCATCACCGCCAATGAAAGGACGGAAGCGCCAGGCATGCGCCAGATCAGAACCGCCATGGATGCCGACAGCGCGAGAAAGACCCAGTCTTCCACCGGCTTGTTGCTGATCACGGCGGCAACGATCGCCCCCTCCATCAAAAGATAGACGATCGCCATCAACATCAGCGCGATAGGCAAATCGGGATCCGAATCGCCCAGGTCACGCCCCTCATCCGCCGATCTTCCCCGTCGCTTCATCCTGTCGAGTTCGTTTTCCACTGTCATTGACCCTGCCTTTCGGTTCACCTGGCTGTTCGGTGCAGTATACCCGAAGGAGATGATTGGAAAACGGACGGCGTAAGCGGGCCAGCGCCCCTATCGAAACCACGCCATGCTCTGGTATATTCTCACCTCCCCCTGCAAAGCAGGTACACCCCCGACATGGCTATACCCCCTTGAGGGGCAGCTTCGAACTCTGGGAGCACATAGCGGACGGAGAGGGCTTTCATCACTCAGCAGGCGACGCGAGAGCGTCGCGACATGCATTCCCAGGTGGAGCCTGGGAACGAGGAGTACAAAACCATCCCGTTCATCCTGAAAACCCGGTCCATCCCGTCTATTCCTCTTACAAACCTCTTACAAACTCCTTGCACTCCCCTGACCCGAGGTGGGGCAACCGCAACTAGAGTAACCATCGAGGGGAGACGAACTCCCCGGGCTAACATCCAATCACAAACAGGGGAAAGATCATGACAAGACTTCATCCGACAAAATGGTTACTCACCATCGCCGCGCTGCTGAGCGGCGGATTGGTAATAAGCGGGGCGCTGAGCACCAGAATGGCGAATGCCTCGGTGCAGCTCAACATCGAACCGGGGCAGGAGGTGTTGGTGAGCGGGGAGCGCCAGACCACCTATATTCGCATCGGCCTGGAGGGGATGCCGATCAAGGACCGGGGGCAGCGGGCGCCGTTGAACGTGGCGTTGGTGCTGGATCGCTCGGGCTCCATGCGCGGCGAGAAGCTGAGCCACGCCAAGCAGGCCGCCCGGCTGGCGCTGGATTATCTGCGGCCCCAGGACACCGTCTCGCTGGTGACCTACGACCATACCGTCTCCATCCCCTTCGTCGCCGCGCCCTTCGATCGAGCGGGGCTGGAACGGGCCATCGACGGTATTCGCGCCGGCGGTAATACCGCGCTCTTCGCCGGCGTCAGCAAGGGGGCGGCGGAGTTGCGGGAGTATCTGGAGGCGACTCGGGTCAATCGCATCGTGTTGCTCTCCGACGGCCTGGCCAACACCGGCCCCAGCAGCCCCGCCGAGTTGCAGCGGCTCGGCCAGAAGCTGGGCGGCGAGACCATCTCCGTTACCACCATCGGCCTGGGACTGGGCTACAATGAGGATCTGATGGTGCGGCTGGCCCAGGCCAGTGATGGCAATCACGTCTTCGCCGAGCGCCCGGAGGAGCTGGCGCAGGTCTTTCGCGCCGAGCTGGGAGAGCTCTCCGCCGCCGTCGCCCAGGGGGTGACCATCACCATCGAGTGCCCCCCCGATGTGCGTCCGCTGCGGATCCTGGGACGCGAGGCGGTGATTCGCGACCACAAGGTGACGGCGCGCCTCAATCAGCTCTTCGCCGAGCAGGAGAAGTACCTGATCCTGGAGGTGGAGACCAGCGAGACGCTGGACAGCGGCGAGCAGACCCTGGCGCGGGTGGCAGTGGAGTTCGATGACCTGCAAAGACGGCGTCCGGCCAGCGCCAGCGGCGAGGCGCGGGTGCGCATCGGCGAATCCCGGACCGAGGCGGAGGCCTCGGTGAGCCGCAAGGTGATGGTCTCCGCCAGCGAGCAGATCGCCGCCGAGCTGGATGATGAGGCGCTGGAGCTGAAGGATCGGGGCGAGGATGAGGCGGCGAAGGCGGTCTTTCGCAGAAAGGCGGACTATCTGGAGCGCCAGGCCACTACCTATGATTCGGACAAGCTGCGGGACCAGAGCCAGTTCAGCCGCGAACTGGAAGAGGCGGTCGCTGCCCCCGAGCCGGAGCAGTGGAAGAAGGCGCGCAAGGAGGCTCGCGAAGAGCAGTTCATCATTCGCAATCAGCAGTCTTACCAATAGGTTCGGCGCGGCGCGCCGAAGGGAGGTTCCCACGCGGCGCGTGGGAACCAGCTTTTCAAGAGGAATCCATGGGCAGGATTGACGGGATTCGCGAGATTCACGGGAGTTTCAGCCGGGAACAATCCTGTCCCATCCTGAATATCCTGTTGATCCTGGCTATCTCTTCCGCTGCGACTTGGTACTGAATCGTTACAAAGCCCATGCGTCGCTTGCTACCCCTTTTCGTGCTGCTGAGCCTGCTGCTTCCCCTGGCCGCGGTGGGATGGCTGGGGCTGCGTCTGGCGGAGCAGCAGCAAAGCGCGGTGGAGAGCCAGATTCAGGGGCTGCTGGAAGATCGCCTCAATGATCTGGCCGTGGATATCAACGATCACCTCGCCTCCCTTGAGCGTACCCTGCTACGACGTCTCGCCGCCTATCCCGACGATTGGCGGGCCGCCGCGGCGCAACTGGAGCATGCCCCCCCCGCCGGTGAAAATATTTTCGTGCTCGATCCTCGCAGTGAGCTGGCCTACCCCACCAACGACCTGCCGCAATTGAGCACGCAACAGCGATTCCTTCAGCGCACCCGGCAGATCTGGGGTACGGAGACCCTGGGTCAGAGCCACGGACCGGATCCGCAACCGCCATCAGCCGCAACCCGAAGCAGACCGGTTGAAGATCTTGCGCTGAAGCGGGACACCCGAGGCCCTCGGGAACCCGCGCGGATGCCCTCCGTCGCCCAGGAAGCGGAGATGGCCGATGCCGAGGGGCTGGCTATCCCTACCGCCCCTGCCCGCCGCAAGGCGGAGTCCCCCATCGAACGGGAGAGCGGCTGGCACAGCTGGTATCTGGAGGATGGCCTCAATCTGCTGCTGTGGCAGCGCCTGAGCGATGGCGGCATCCTCGGCATCGAGGTGGACCGCATCACCCTGCTCGCCGAACTGATCGGGCGGCTCCCGGCCAGCGACGGCAGCCTGCCCGAGGCCCGCATCCAGCTGATCGACGCCCAGGGGCGCATCCTCTACCAGTGGGGCGAATATCAACCGCCAGAAGAGGCCCAGCCTGATGCCCAGCGCCCCCTTGATGCGCCGCTGGCGAGCTGGCGGCTCCACTACCATTACGACCCGGCGCGGCTGGCCGATAACCGTGCGCTCGGCCGCCTGCAACTGCTGGTAGTGCTTGGCGGCTTCGGAGTACTGCTGATCGCCATCGCCATCGTGCTCTACCGGGAGGTGGACCGCGGCCTGCGCGAGGCGAGTCAGCGGGTCAACTTCGTCAATCAGGTCTCCCATGAACTCAAGACGCCGTTGACGAATATCCGCATGTACGCGGAGTTGCTGCGGGACGAGCTGACGGACCAACCCGGCCCCTGGCGCAAGGCGGAAGTAATCGAGGGCGAGGCGCAACGCCTGTCACGCCTGATCGCCAATGTCCTCGGCTACGCCCGACAACAGCGCCACGCCCTGCGCATCGACCCCATATCGATGCACCTGGACGACTGCGTCGGCGAGGTGGTCGAGCAGTTCCGTCCCTCGCTGGCGCGAAAATGCATCGCCATCGAACTGGATCTGCAAGCCCCCGCCCCCATCCAGGCCGACCGCGACGCCATCGCCCAGATCATCGCCAACCTGATCAGCAACGTCGAGAAATACGCCGCCAACGGCAAACTGCTGCGTATCACCACCCGTCAGACGCCGGAGCAGACCCGGCTCGACGTGCGGGACCAGGGACCCGGCATCCCGCGCCGCTATCGCAAGCGGATCTTCCAGCCCTTCTTCCGCATCCGCGGCGACCTCACCGAAGGAGTCAGCGGCACCGGCATCGGGCTTGGCATCGCGCGGGAACTGGCGAGAATGCATGGCGGCGACCTTACCCTAGAGACGAATCCGCAAGGCGCCTTGTTTCGGGTTATACTGGCTACCCTTCACGAGCCACCGGGAAATTCATGAAAGTCCTGATCGCCGAAGACGACCCACTAACCCGCGAGGGGCTGGAGGAGATCCTGGGGCGGGAGGGCTATGACGTGGTGTGCGCCGAGGATGGCGAGCAGGCGCTGGTTCTGTTTCACCAGCAGCACCCCGATTTCGTCTGCCTGGATGTGATGATGCCCGGCTTGAGCGGTTACGATGTGTGTCGCAAACTGCGCCAACACTCGCCGACGTTGCCGATCATCTTCATCAGCGCCAAGTCGGAGGAGATCGATCGGGTGGTGGGACTGGAACTGGGGGCGGATGACTTCATCGTCAAACCCTTCGGGGTGCGGGAGGTGATCGCCCGCATTCGCGCGGTCTCGCGACGCGCGCTGGCAAGCCGTCCGCGGGAAGAGCAGGCGCGGCCCTTCCGCATCGGCGATCTGGAGATCACGCCGGCGGAGTTGCGGGCCAGGCGCGGGGCGGAGACCATCGACCTCGGGCCTCGGGACATCGCCATCCTCCGCCTGCTGGCGAACAATCCGGGGCGGGCGATCACCCGCAATGAGCTATTCGACGCCTGCTGGGGTCGCGATTATCTGCCCAGCAGTCGCAGCCTGGACCAGCACATCTCGCAACTGCGCAAGCGCATCGAACGGGATCCTTCGTCACCGCGCATCATCGCCACGGTGCATGGGGTCGGCTATCGTTATGATCCTTGAGCAGTTCTCGTGAACCATCGTAAGGGGCCAGCCCTTCAAGGGCTGGCGCTCCTGAGCCTGGCGCCGGCCTCACTCGAACTGAAGCTCGGCCTCGATCTCGCCGACCTGGATGATATCCCCTTCATTGAGCTGAATACCCCGGGTTGAGGTGACCTCGGCACCATTGATCTTGGGGTTGCTGTTGCCGCCGATATGCAGCAGAAAGAAGCCCTGGGGACGACGCGCGACCACCGCCACATCGCCGCCGGGGCGACCGATGGTATACAGCGAGCCTTCAATACGCTTCACTTCGCCGGCGTGAGGCCCCTTGATAAAGGTCAGGATGGCATGGTCCGGTACGTCATCCACCTTGCGGAAACCCTCGTCACGGGAGCTCTGGCGACCGCTACTGGCCGGGCGGCCGATGACCTGGGTCTCTTCCAGTTCGCCCTCGGCGGAGTCGTCTTCGTAACGCAGGGTAAAATGGCCCAGAGCGATCTCGTCCCCGCTCTTGAGGACGTGCATGGTCACCCGCTTCTTGTTGAGGTAGGTGCCGTTGGTGCTCTTGTGATCTTCCACGAAAAACTGGGTGCCCACCATGCTCAGCGAGGCGTGCAGGCGGCTGACCGATGGGTCATCCAGATGGATGTTCGACTTGGAATCCCGTCCGATGGTGTAGATCTTCTGATCTAGATCGAGGGTATCGAGTACCTTCCCCTCCCGAAGCAGAACGACTCTTTGCATTTTCCTTTACCTTGCTGTTTTGACAACCCTGAACCAATCCCTTGACGGCTCGTCATGCCCCTTCTGGAGGGGAACGCAAAAGATGCAGGAAGATCGGCGGTATACCTCATCCGCCACGACTTGCATGCAGCTGCGCCCGCGCCCGCTCGCCCTCCCGCGTGGAGAGGACTCCCAGGAATATCCCGCCACGGCGGAACCCTGCATGGCCCGTCGCCAGCGGCGCGAAAAACCTCCGATATTCTATCCCCTGAGGCGCGCCAATACCAGCGACACGTTATCCAGCCCGCCCGCTGCCAGGGCATCCTTGATCAGCCAGTCCGCGGCCCCCTCCAGGTTGCCGCCGGTCTCGCCCAGGATGCGGGCAATGCTGGCGTCCGACACCATGTTGGTCAGCCCATCGCTGCACAACAGGTAGACATCGTTGGGCATCAGCGGGCTTTCGCCGATGTCGAGGCGGACCTGGATCTCAACGCCCAGCCCTCGGGTCAAGACATTGTTGGGCACCCCCGCCTCCATCGCCTCCTTGATGGAGAAGAACATACCCTGATCGACCAGCTCCTGGACAATGGAGTGATCGCTGGTGAGCTGCTCCAGGCGAGTGTCGGCGAAACGGTAGAGGCGGGAGTCGCCAAGGTGGGCGAAGACGACCCGATCATCGGCGAATACCGCGACCACGATGGTAGTTGCCATCCCCTCGCTGCCGCGGCGACTCTCCACGGCGTCGAAAATCGCCTGATTGGCGGCACGCACCGCCGCCTCGACCTCATCGTAGCCCGACTTCACCTGGGGGTTCTGAACCACCATGATGAGTTCCTTGGCGA
Source organism: Gammaproteobacteria bacterium (assembly GCA_011390365.1). Taxonomy (GTDB): domain Bacteria; phylum Pseudomonadota; class Gammaproteobacteria; order Chromatiales; family Chromatiaceae; genus SLIM01. The sequence goes on along the minus strand of JAABSM010000020.1, from coordinate 26,782 downwards.
TGCTCTGAACCGCCAGCTGACTGGCCACCTCGCCGGCCTCATAACCGCCCATGCCGTCGGCGAGAATCGCGATACCGAAATCCGGCAGGATCGCGATGCTGTCTTCATTGATCGAGCGAACCAACCCCTTGTTCGTTCGGGAGACGATCTCCATGGGAACCGGCTTCATCCACTAATTCCTTTGTTTCCGCCGCCCGGCGATCATTGCGTGACAAAACCGGATCATTTGTCCGCGGAGTTATCCTCGAGATAATTGACCAAACGCTTGGCCGGCACGTAACCGGGCAGCATGCGACCGTCTTCCAGCACCAGCGCCGGGGTTCCGCGCACGCTCAGCACCTGGCCGAGGGCCATGTGCTCCTGTACCGGATTTTCGCAGCGCTTGCTCTCCACCTCCTGGCCGGATTTGGCCATGGTCATGGCCTTGTTTCGATCATCCGCGCACCACACCGAGACCGCCTTGTTGTAGGAGTCGCTGTTGATGCCGGCGCGGGGGAAGAAGAGGTAGCGCACCCGAATGCCCTCTTCGTTATAGGCCTCCATCTCGTCGTGCAGCTTGCGGCAGTAACCGCAATCGATATCGGTGAAGACGGTGATCTCGTGCTTCGCGCCCTTGTCGCCGAAGATGATCATATTGTCCTCGCCAACCGCCGCGACCGCCGCCGCCTGGGCCTCGTTCTGGCGCGGCTCGGTGAGATTCTTCTGGGTCTCCAGATCGATGATGTCGCCGCGCAGCAGGAAACGGCCGTCGCCGGAGACATACACCACCTTGGGGCCGATCATCACCTCGAAGATGCCCTCCACCGGCGATGGGTTGATCTTGTCAGCGGGGGTGCCGGGGAAAAGCCCCTCGATGCGCTCCTTGACCTGGGCCATTCGCTCCGCCTCTTCGGCGAGCGCGGCGCCCGACATGAGCCCGGCGAAGAGGGTGGCGCCGGCCAGCGCGCCGAGCCACATGCCCTTAACGATTTTGCTACTGTACATATCACTAATCCCTGAAATTGGTAAACTGCAATGGCAGGCCATAATCGGCCTCCCGCAAAAACGCGATCACCTGTTGCAGGTCATCCCGCTTCTTTCCGGTCACCCGGACCTGCTCGCCCTGGATCTGGGCCTGCACCTTGATCTTGGAGCCCTTGATCTCCTTGACCATCTTCTTGGCGAGGTCGGCGCCGATCCCCTGGCGAATGGTGATCGTTTGACGCGCGGATTTGAGATTGGTTTCCACCGGGCCGCTCTCCATGCACTGAATGTCGACCTTGCGTTTGCTCAGTTTCTGGCGCAACACCTCCAGCATCTGCTTCAAATGAAAGGGCTCTTCGCCCCTGGCGAGGATGTCGCCCGCGGCTTGCAGTTCAAAACTGGCATCCACGTTCTTGAAGTCGAAGCGGGCGGAGATTTCCCGATTCGCCTGATCCACGGCGTTGCGCACCTCTTGCAGATCCACCTCTGAAACCACATCGAATGACGGCATGAAACCTCCCTCTCCCTCACGGCTTGCACAAGCTGTGCAAGGCTACCACATCCTAAAGCCCCACACTATTGCTCAGCGCCGTTGCCGGCCAGATCCGCGTTGCCGGAGTAGTTCTCGTCATCATCCACCCCCAGCAGGTCGACCCAGGCCGCCAGTGAGCGAGAGGCGGCAAAGCGGGCGCGATAGAGCTTGCGGGCGTTATCCCCCATCTTGTTCAGCCCCTCCGGGGCGAGCCGCATCGCCAGGATGCGCCGCGCCAGTTTGGCCCCATCCCCCACCTCCACCGTGGTCCCCATGCGCGCCAGCTGGATCCACTCCCCCACCTCGCTATCCTGATCGCCAATCAGCAGCACCGGCTTTCCCGCCGCGGCGACACGATAAAACTTGCCGGGCAGGCGCAAACCCTCCATCTCCTGCCGCTGAACCACCAAATGGACATCCGGCAGCCCCATCGCCCAGCGCAGGAGCTTGCCCTCCTGATAGGGCTGAAAGATCAGATTGGTGAGATTACGCCGCCTCACCTCCCGCTTCATGGCGCTGATCAGCGCCCCGCCGCCGACGATCAGAAACCGGATCTCCCGCTCGTTGCGCAGTCGATCGGCGGCGCTGAGCAGGGTGGCGTATTCATGGGCGCGGCCAAGATCACCGACATAACCGACGATGAACTTGCCGCGCAACGCCCACTGGTCCCGCAACGGGTTCTCCCTGTCCCCCATCGGACGCAATTCATGGCCATCCACCCAGTCGCGAATCAGCCTCAGCTTCTCCTCGCCGGTTCCCAGCGCCCGAAGGTGGCGACACATGCCCTGGGACGGCGTCACCGTCATGTAGGAGTGGTTCAAGGCGCGCCCGCGGATGGCGATGAGACGCCGCCCCAAGGCCCCCTTGAGGCCGTGAATCCCCTGTGCCGCCGCTACTTCCGGAAAGACCTCGTGCAGCCAGTTGACCTGGATCGCATTGCGGCGACGGGTGATGCCCGCCACCAGTGCCGGCAACATGGGCGGATCGCTCTTGGCCACCACCCGATCGCCGCGTTCCACCATCGCCAGCAGACGCCGCTCGGTGGCCAGATGAAAGGTGAGATAGTCGGCGGCCCTCCCCAACAGCCACTTCTTGCCGAAACGACTGGTCCAGACCCGGTGGATGCGAACCCCCAGCACCTCCTCATAGGCCGGCAACACCGTGCCCGGCTTGTCGGCGCACATGCGACTGGTGATCACATGCACCTCGCTGCCCAGCCCGGCGAGCTCAAAGGCGAGATCCGCGAGCAGGCGGCTGGTCTGCGAGGTGTCCGGATAGAAATACCGGTTGACAAAGATGACTTTCATAAATGACCGGTGCGAGAGGCCCTGTGTTTTTCGCGCCCCTGAAGTTTACCTTATTCAGCGCATAATTACAGTGTTTTTTAAATCTGCAACGCCCATTTCCATCGCAACCGCCCTCCCCCTTGTGCCGAGCCTCACTTTTCTCTATGTTCTAGCCCTTTAGATTTCCGAACGCTGCGGCGACAACCCAAGCACCATGAACAGAATCCAACAGCTCCGCGATATCCTTGGCGCATCCCGCCGCATCACCCGCCTGCGCCGTTTCTTCCGCCTGCTGGTGGGGCGCTTCATCGAAGACCAGGGGCTGCTGCACGCCTCCTCCCTCACCTACACCACCCTGCTCTCGCTGGTGCCGCTGATGACCGTCTCGCTGGCGGTGCTCTACGCCTTCCCCATCTCCGAACGCATCGGCGAGGAGATCCAGGGCTTCATCTTCAACAACTTCGTACCCGCCTCCGGCGAGGTGTTGCAGGACTACTTTCAGGACTTCAGCAGCAAGGCCTCGCGCCTGAGCGGCGTCGGCTTCGGCTTTCTCATCATCGTCGCATTGATGCTGATGGGCAACATCGATCGCGCCTTCAACCGCATCTGGCGCACCACCAGCCAGCGGCCATTTCTGTCCAAGTTTCTGGTCTACTGGGCGATCCTCACCCTCGGACCGGTACTCATCGGCTCCAGCATGGCGGTCACCTCCTACCTGGTCTCCATGCCCGTGCTCAGCGACGCCGTCGGCACCCTCGACAAGGGCCACTACCTGCTGCGCATGATGCCCCTGTTCGCCTCCATCGTCGGCTTCACCCTGCTCTACTCCATCATCCCCAATCGTCACGTGCCCATTCGCCACGCCATCGCCGGCGGCGTGCTGGCGGCGGTGCTGTTCGAGGTGGCGAAAAAGGGCTTCGCCTACTATGTCACCCAGTTTCCCACCTACGAGGCGATCTACGGCGCGGTGGCGGTGGTCCCCATCTTTCTGGTGTGGGTCTACCTCTCCTGGATGATTACCTTGCTCGGCGCCGAGTTCTCCTGCGTGCTGGGCATCTTTCGCGACGAAGAGACCATCGCCGGCGGCGACTCCCGCAGCGACCTGCTGCTCGCCTACCGCCTGCTGGAGGAGCTATGGAAGGCGCAACATGAAGGCGAGGCCCTCTCCCCCCGCGCCCTCTCCCAACGCCTCGGCCACCTCTCCGTCGAACGCATCGAGGCGATCCTCAGCGAACTCAAGCAGCACCACATGGTTCTACGCAGCGACAACCGCCGCTGGGCGCTCGCCCGCAACCTCGCCGAGGTCACCCTCCACGACCTCTACCGCCAACGCCCCTACACCCTGCCCATCCCCGACGACCTGCCACGCCTGGAAGACCCTTCCAGTCTAAGATTCGCCGAGCTGCTGAACACCGCCGACGCACGCCTGGCCGAGACCATGGGCGAAACCCTCGACAGCCTGTTCAAGCGCCGGGACGCGAAGCCAAACCCCGCACAGCACGAGGCTTGACTCGCCAACGCGCCTGTACTGGCGCGTTACCCAAGCCGCGCGCTCCGCCCTTTGATGGCATCCCGAGGTACCGCGAGAGAAAATCCCGTCAATCCTGAGAAATCTCGTTAATCCTGTCGATTTCTTGCAGGGAGATCACTCCTCTTCGGCGGCATCCACCGGCTCGGCGTAGGAGCAGTCCTTCTGGGGGCAGACCTTTTCGGCGCCCTTGCGCTTGGTGGTCTTGATGGTGAGGATCGGCCAGCCGCACTGTGGGCAGGGTTCAGCGAGCGGTTCGTTCCAGGTGGCATAGTCGCACTTGGGGTAGGTGGAGCAGGAGTAGAAGATCTTGCCGCGCCGGGACTTCTTTTCCATCAGCGTCCCCTTGGTGCATTTCGGGCAGGTGACGCCGGTATCCTTAGGCTTCTCCAGAGGTTCGATGTGTTTGCACTTGGGGTAGGCGGAGCAGCCGATGAATTTGCCGTAACGACCCCGCTTGATCACCAGCGGTGAGTTGCACTCGGGGCAGGCGCGATCCTCGACGATCTCCGGCGCCTCCGGTTCATTGCCGTCGCCGCTGAGATCGCGGGTGTAGTCGCATTCGGGATAGTTGGTGCAGCCGATAAAGCGGCCATGCCGGCCGAGACGAATCGAGAGTTGGCTGTCGCACTTGGGGCACTTCTCGTCGATCGCCTCGTGGGTGACGTCGCTGCGCTTGACGTTCTCCTGGGTATCGTCGATGCGATCCTTGAAGGCGTGCCAGAAATTGCGCAGCAGCGGGATCCACTCCTCCTCGCCGCGAGAGACGGCGTCCAGCTCATCCTCCAGCTTGGCGGTGAAGTCGTAGTCCACATACTGGGTGAAGTAGCTGGTGAGGAATTTCTTCACCACCCGCCCGACGTCGGTGGGTTTGAAGCGCTTGGCGTCGAGCACCACGTATTCGCGATCCTGGAGGGTGGAGATGATCGAGGCGTAGGTGGAGGGTCGGCCGATACCGAACTCCTCCAGCGCCTTGACCAGGCTCGCCTCGGTGTAGCGCGGCGGCGGTTCGGTGAAGTGTTGCTCGGGCCGGATCGCAACCAGCTTGACCTTCTCCCCCTCGTCCAGCGGCGGCAGGGTCTTGCCCTCGCCATCCTCCTTCTTCTTGTCGTCCACGTCCTCCTGATAGACCTGGATGAAGCCGGGGGTGCGCACGGTGGAGCCGTTGGCGCGAAAGGTGTTGCCTTCGCCACAGGAGAGGTCGGCGGCGACGGTGTCGATGGTGGCGTGGATCATCTGACAGGCGACGGTGCGCTTCCAGACCAGTTCATAAAGGCGGAACTGATCCTGGGTCAGGTGGGACTTGAGCTCCGCCGGCTGCCTCAGCACGGAGGTGGGACGAATCGCCTCATGGGCCTCCTGGGCGTTCTTGGCCTTGGTCTTGAAGCGGCGCGCCTGCTTGGGGATCTGGTCGGGGCCGTACTTGTCGCTGATGAATCCACGAATCTCCGCCAGCGCCTCGTCGGCGAGGTTGACCGAGTCGGTACGCATGTAGGTGATCAGGCCGGTGGTCTCGCCGCCGATGTCGATGCCCTCATACAGGGCCTGGGCGGTGCGCATGGTGCGCTGGGTGGTAAAGCCGAGCTTGCGCGCCGCCTCCTGTTGCAGGGTCGAGGTGGTGAAGGGGGCCGCCGGGTTGCGCTTGCGCTGCTTCTTTTCGACCTTCTCGACGATCAGTTCACCGCCGGATTGCTCCAGCAGGGATCTTTCGGCCTCCCTGGCGGAGTCCTCGGCGACGATGCTGAACTGGCCCAGCTTCTCGCCCTTGTAGTGGGTGAGCTTGGCCTCGAACGCCTTGCTCTCCTTTTCGAGATCCGCCTCGATGCTCCAGTACTCCTTGCTCTCGAAGGCCTCGATCTCCTCTTCGCGTTCGACGATCATGCGCAGCGCCGGGCTCTGCACGCGACCGGCGGAGAGGCCGCGGCGAATCTTCTTCCACAGCAGCGGGGAGAGATTGAAGCCGACCAGATAGTCGAGGGCGCGGCGCGCCTGCTGGGCGTTGATCAGGTCCTGGGAGAGGTCGCGGGGATGGGCCACCGCATCCTGCACCGCCTTCTTGGTGATCTCGTTGAAAACCACCCGATGCACCTCCTTGTCCTTGAGGTGCTTGCGCTGCTTGAGCAGTTCGTAGAGGTGCCAGGAGATCGCCTCTCCCTCGCGATCCGGGTCAGTGGCGAGGTAGAGGGCGTCCGACTTCTTGAGCGCCTTGACGATCGCCTGGACATGGCGATCGTTGCGTTCGATCACCTGGTACTTCATGGCGAAGTCGTGGGCCGGATCGACCGCTCCCTCCTTGGGTACCAGATCCCGTACGTGGCCATAGGAGGCCAGCACTTCGAAGCCAGGCCCCAGGTATTTCTTGATGGTTTTCGCCTTTGCCGGCGATTCGACGACGACCAGATTCATGGGCGTGGAGTAGCTCGCTGTGGATGGTTGTTGGTGTCGGCCGCACGCCGCTCTGAAGCGTGCCAAAGGCCTCCTGAGTCGGCGTGGGCGATCAGTGGAGATCGACCGGGATGGCTGACGGCACGGCGCCGCCGCCCCCGACCCTGCCCGCGCCGGAGCCGGCGGAACTAATGGAGATAGGAGGGCATGTCTTCGTAGACCAGCTCTTCCATTTGCGCAAAGGCCCCCTCCTTGCCGGGCTGATTGATCAGCACCAGCAGCGCCACCCACTTCAGCTCTTCGACGGAGACCCGGGTCTGCTCCAGGGCGATGGCGCGATCGATCACCAGCTCCCGCCCTTCGTGATCGAGAATCCCGCTCTGCTCCAGGAACATCAGAAAGCCGCGGCAGTCCGCATCCAGGCGATACTGCTCTTCCTCGGTAAAGACCCGAAACGACTGCACGCCGTGGCTCAGGGGCGGGCGTCCGGAGCTCTGCTGCACCACCAGCTCATCCATCCACTGGAAGGCGCGGTCGATCTCGTGCTCCTGGAAGCCTGCCTGAAGCAACTCATCCTGGATCTGGTTCTGGTCATCCGGCGCATCCTGGCTACCGTCCATGTAGTTTTCATAAAGGTAGATGAGGATGTCGACAACGTTCTCATTCATATTCTGATTTCCCGCTAATGCTCGATCGCGATCGGCGCCTGCCCGGCGGACATCGCCATGGAGTTCGCGTCCCTAAATAGAAACTACCGCGGGGATTCGGGCCTTGTCAAACCCTTCTTGCCACGGGCCACCCCTGCGCCCCTTTAACCGGACGAGGCTTCCGGCCCTGACGAAGCGGCATCGACCGGCGCGCCGGTGCGGCAATAGCCGCCACCGGGCGCCGGCGCGACGTGCCCTTCCAGCTCCAGCAGCAGCAGCATGGAGGAGACCTCGCCGGACTTGAAGCCGCTGCGGGAGGCCAGAACGTCGATCGCGACGGGGTCAAAGCCCATGGCGTCGAGCAGACGCTGGTAGTCGTCCTCCAGTTGCCCCGCCTCCCCACCGGCACTGTTGTCGGCGGTCGTATCCCCGGCTGGCTCAAGCCCGCCAAGCAGCGCCCCAAGCTCCTCGATGATATCGCCGGCGGTCTCCACCAGCTTGGCGCCACCGCGAATCAGGCGGTGACAGCCGCGGGCCTGGGGGTTGTGGATGGAGCCGGGGATGGCGAACACCTCCCGCCCCTGTTCCAGCGCCAGTCTGGCGGTGATTAGAGATCCGCTCTTGAGGGTCGCCTCGACCACCAGGGTCCCTAGCGAGAGCCCGCTGATGATGCGATTGCGCTTGGGAAAGTGGCCGGCGCGCGGTGGCGTGCCGATGGGAAATTCCGAGATCATCGCGCCCCGCTCGACGATGCGGTGAGCCAGCTCGCGATGGCTCGCGGGATAGACCCGATCCAGGCCGGTGGCGGTCACCGCCAGGGTGACGCCGTTGCCGCGCAATGCGCCTTCGTGACAGGCCCCGTCCACGCCCATCGCCAGACCGCTGGTAATGGCAAGGCCGGACTTGGCGAGATAGGCGGCGAACTCCCGCGCCGTCTCCCGTCCCTGCGGGGTGGGATTGCGGGAACCGACCATCGCCAACTGGGGCAGCGAGAGGAGATCGGGATCCCCATGCACGAACAGCAGCGGCGGGGCGTCGGCGATCTCCCGTAACAGCACCGGATAGCGGGGATCGTCCAGGGTGAGAATATGCCGCCATTCGCCATCCCGCCAGGCCAGGTCTTGCTCTACCGCGCCCCAGTTCGGGGCGCGCAGATAGGCGCGCAGCCGCTCGCTGATCCCCCACGCCTGCAGCTGACTGGCGGAGGCCTCGAACAGCGCGCGCGGTCCCGGGGTGCGTTCGAGCAGTTCGGCGAAGCGCCTGGCGCCGATTCCCGGGGCATGCAGCAACGCCAGCCAATAGCCGAGGCCGCGCTCCTCCGTGTCAGCCATTCGGGATCAATCGCGATCCATGTCGGGATTGCGCACCCGATCGCCGACATGCAGCGGACGGGTCGCCTGCATCACCAGCGCGAAGCTGACCTTGGGAAAGACCCGAAAGATCATCAGCGCCGCCGCCTCGACGCTCGGCAGGGTCACCTCGTCCCAGGTCTCGCCGGAGTACTTGTCGCGCACCGTGCGCCCCTTGTGGTCGATCTGCAACACATCGCCGACCTGCAAACCCTCATTTTCGCCGCGGTCGATCACCACCACGTCGTACTGGCCGATCTGGGTCACCCCGTCGAGCACGGAGACGATGCCGGCATCTACCTCCTGCTCAGGCGGATGGGGATAGAAGGCGTGGATCGCATGCTCGCCGACCACCGGGTAGAGGCGATCCCCGATCGCCACCTCCCGCTCCGCCTCCTTGACGAAGAAGGTGGCGGGATCCCCCCCCTTGCGCAGCTGCGCCTCGCCGACCCACAGCGCTTCGCGCCCGAGCGGTTCGCCGCTCACGCTGTCGTGATAGAGGTCGCCCGGGCGCACGATGTTATAGTTGGCGACCCCCGGTTCGAGGGGGCCGCGAACGTAGATCATGCTCTTCGCGCCGGCGATGATGCGGTCGTCGGCGAAGGCGATGATGTAGGGGCGATCATCCACGTCATCCTGTTCGATATCGATCACCGAGGGGCGGGTAAGAAACTGATGAATGGCGTCGATGGGAATCGCCGGAATCGCCTGATCGACCGGCGTGGAGCGCATGTGGGGCGCCAGCTTGACCCGCGATCCCCGCATCGCCTTGAGCGCCACCTTGCCATCGATCTCGGCGAGGTAGATCATATCCCCGGGATAGATCAGATCGGGGTTCTTGATGCCGGGGTTGGCGTGCCAGATATCCTTCCACATCCACGGCTGGAAGTAGAAGACCTCGGCGATGTTCCACAGGGTATCCCCCTGTTTCACGGTGTAGCTCTTGGGACGCTCCGGGGAGGTATCCGTCGCCATTTGCGCGCTGGCGGCGGCGGTCAGAAGTAGTCCGGCGGTGATGCAGATGATGCGGCTGAATTTGGTCATGGCTTTCCCTTTCTTTTCACGCCCGCTTGTGGGCAGGCCCTTGCTGGCTTGCGGCGATTTTCATGCTGCATTTTCGCCGCCAGCGGCTGAATTTGGCAACTCACGACCCGCTTGTTCCCGAACTACGAACCATCCACGGTTGGATTTTGCCCCCCGGGCGTCCATAATTCCCACCATCTAGCTGTCGCGCGGCCGCCGCACCCGCCTTTCCGTCGCTTGGCTGACACCGACTCAAACCCGTTTGAGGCCGGCGCCGCTTCGACCAAGGATAGGCAAATTGGCAGTTCATGGCTAATGTTAGCGAATTTTCTTCAATTTAACTATAGATTCTGACGGTCCTGGCAATGGCAAAACTTGAGATCCTTCACTTTCCCGATGTTCGATTGCGAAATCGAGCCGCCCCCATCACCCAGGTCGACGCCGAGATCCGCCAGCTGGTGGACGACATGTTCGAGACCATGTACGACGCCCCGGGCATCGGCCTGGCCGCCACTCAGGTCAACGCCACCAAGCGGCTGGTGGTGATCGACATCTCCGAGACCCGGGATCAGCCGCTGTGCCTGATCAACCCGGAGATCCTCGAAGAGGAGGGCAGGGAGAGCATGGAAGAGGGCTGCCTGTCGGTGCCTGGCATCAGTGAAACCGTCTCCCGTGCCGAACGCATCCGGGTGCGCGCCCTCGACCGGGAGGGCCAGCCCTTCGAGCTGGACGCCGACGGCCTGCTGGCGGTGTGCATCCAGCACGAACTGGATCATCTGGAGGGCAAGCTGTTCATCGATTACCTCTCCAATCTCAAGCGCCAGCGCATCCGCAAGAAGCTGGAGAAGGAGAAGCGCAACGCCCCCGCCGAGGCCGCCGGATGACCGCCAAGCCCAGAATCATCTACGCCGGCACGCCGGACTTCGCCACCCCGCCGCTGCGCGCCCTGCTCGACGCCGGCCATCAGGTGGTCGGCGTCTATACCCAGCCAGACCGCCCCGCCGGGCGTGGCCGCAAGGCCTCCGCCAGCCCGGTCAAACAGTGCGCCCTGGAGGCGGGGCTGCCGGTCTGTCAGCCGCTGAACTTTCGCGACGAGGCGGCGATCGAGGAACTTGAAGCCTTCGCCGCGGATCTGATGATCGTCGCCGCCTATGGCCTGATCCTGCCGCAACGGGTGCTCGACGCGCCGCGGCTGGGCTGCATCAACATCCACGCCTCGCTGCTGCCGCGCTGGCGCGGCGCGGCGCCGATTCAGCGCGCCATCCTCGCCGGCGACGACGAGAGCGGCATCACCATCATGCGGATGGAGGCGGGGCTCGACACCGGCCCCATGCTGCACAAGGCGACCTGCCCCATCCAAGCCGAGGATACCGGCGGCGAACTCCACGACCGCCTCGCCGCCCTCGGCGCGGAGGCATTGATGGCGGCGCTGCCCGGCATCCTCGACGGCTCGCTGAAGGGCGAGGTCCAGGACGACGCCCTCGCCAACTACGCCAAAAAGCTGGAAAAACAGGAGGCGACCATCGACTGGTCCCAGAGCGCGGCCCAGATCGACCGCCAGATCCGCGCCTTCAACCCCTGGCCGGTGGCCCAGACCCCGCTGGGCGAAAAGATGCTGCGCGTCTGGCGCGCCACGCCGATGGCGCGGGAGGCCAACGCCGAGCCCGGCATGGTCGTCGCCTGCACCCGTGACGGCGTCGACGTCGCCAGCGGCGACGGGGTGCTACGTATTCTGCAACTGCAACTCCCCGGAAAACGCGCCATGCACAGCATCGACTTCGTTAACGCCCATAATCTGGAGGGGGAAACCCTTGGATAAGCCGTCCCCCTACAAGACCCCGAACAAGCACAAGGGCGCACACGCCGCGCCGGCCAAGAAGAGAAGCCCCAAGGGGAACAGGCCGGTGAAATCCGAACAGGGAGGTGAACCGAGCCCGGAGAGGGGATCCAGCCCCTACGGCTCGCCCCGCCCGAACAAGGCCAAGGGCGGCTTCGACAAGCGCGGCGGGGGTAAACCCGGCAACGGCGATCGCGAAGATCGCGGCCCGCGCGCCCCTCGCCGGCCGTCCCCTCACTCGCCCAATCCCCCACAGCCGCGGCCCATCTCGCCGCGGCTGCTGGCGGCGCAGATGATCCTGCGCGTGTGGGAGGGGCGCTCGTTGTCCGACCTGCTCTCCAAGGATCTCAAGCGTACCGCCGAACAGGACCGCGCCCTCGCCGCCGAGTTGACCCAGGGGGTCGCGCGCTGGGGCCACCGCCTGCGCGCCATCGCCCAGCGGCTGCTGGATCACCCGCTCAAGGACAAGCACCTGGACGTGGAGGCGCTGCTGCTGGTCGGCCTCTATCAGCTGGAGTATCTGCGCACCCCGCCCCACGCCGCCGTCTCGGAGACGGTCAACGCCGCCGCCGGGCTGGGCAAATCCTGGGCGCGCGGCCTGATCAACGGGGTGTTGCGCAATTATCAGCGCCAGGGCGAGGCCCAGGCGGAGATCGTCGACCAGGACGACGCCTGGCGTCACTCCCATCCGTTGTGGCTGGTGGAGCGGCTCCAGCAGGCCTGGCCCGATGACTGGGCGCGCATCCTGGAACAGGCCAACCAGCGCCCGCCCATGATCCTGCGCGTCAACCGCGCCAAGATCGCGCTGCGCGACTACGCCCAAACCCTGGCGCAACAGGGCATGGCGGCGCGTCCGCTGGCCGGTCTGCCCGATGCCCTGCGCCTGGATCAGGCGATGGACGTGTTCAAGCTGCCCGGCTTCGGCGAGGGTCATATCTCGGTCCAGGATGGCGGCGCGCAACTCGCGGCGCTATTGCTGTCGCCCCGGGACGGCGAGACCATTCTCGACGCCTGCGCCGCCCCCGGCGGCAAGAGCTGCCACATCCTGGAGCTGGCCCCCAATGCCAAACTGACCGCCCTCGACAAGGAGGAGCGCCGCCTCGGGCGTCTGCGCGACAATCTCGCGCGACTGGGCCAGCAGGCGGAGATATGCGTAGGGGATGCCGCCAATCCCGAAGGGGAGTGGGCCGAGCGGCAGTACGACCGCATCCTGCTCGACGTCCCCTGCTCCGCCACCGGCGTGATTCGCCGCCACCCCGATATCAAGTGGCTGCGTCGCCCCAAGGACATCCCCGCCCTCACCGAGGAACAGGCGCGCATCCTCGACGCGGCGTGGCCGCTATTGAAACCCGGCGGGCGACTGCTCTACGCCACCTGCTCGATCCTGCCGGACGAGAATCGCGCCCAGGTCGACGCGTTTCTGGAACGTCAGGCGGATGCCGCCCCGGTCCATATCGAGGGCGACTGGGGCCGCGCCGACGGCCCGGGACGCCAGATCCTGCCCGGCGACGGCGACATGGACGGCTTTTACTACGCCCTGCTCAAAAAGCAAGACTCGCCTGTCGAACAAAAAACGGGAAGTTGATGGTAGTCCGAGTGCTGAACAAAACCGCCAAACCGCTCCCCCTCCCGCCGGGAGGGGGCTGGGGGGAGGGGGCTTGGGGGAGGGCGCTCAAGGTGGACGGGAAAACATGAATCTACCCTGCCGCCTCCAGCACCCCCTCCCTGTCCATCCCCCGGCGGGCGGGGGGACCTTTCTTTCAAGTAGTGGGAACAGACCCTCCCTTGCGTTTTTCGCACGCCATCTCGGAGCGCGCGGCTTGACGCGCCAACGGGGGATAGATTCGCGCGTCAAGCCGCGCGCTCCGCGGTAATGGCGCTGTTGTCGTGGTTTCGGGGCAGCAGGAAGAGTCCCGGCAAACCCCAATGCCCCCTTCTCCTGCTGATCGGCTGCCTCTTCCCCCTGCTCGCCCAGGGCGGGGAGTTCCAGATCACCTATCTCAAATGCGGGCTGGACCGCGAAGGCGCCCACTATGTCGCCAATGTGAATATCCAATACACCCTCTCCAAAGAGGTCCGGGAGGCGGTGGAGAACGGCGTGCCGCTAAAGGTGGATCTGTCGTTGCGGCTGCGCGATGACGACGCCCACTGGTGGGACGCGGACCGCCACCAGGAGGTCCGTTCCCACAGCATCCACTACCACGCGCTGGCGAGGATGTATCAGGTCAGCGACGCCACCACCAGCTACCCGCGGGTCTTCGCCACCCTCGACGCCGCCCTCAATGCCCTGGGACGGATCGAGGAGTTGCCCGTCATTCGCCGCGACGCCCTCGCCAAGGGCCATGGCTACACCCTGAGCCTGCAAGCGGAGCTGGATCTCGACGCCCTGCCGCTGCCATTGCGACCCATGGCCTACCTCTCCAACGCCTGGAAACTGCACAGCAAACCCGCCACATGTTCACTCATACCCTGAAACGCTTCATCGCCGGCCCGCTGCCGGTGGCGGCGCTGCTGCTGTTGCTGCTGGCCGGCCTGCACCTGATGAGCGGGGCGGTGCAGAACGCCGCCGAACTCAATCGCCACTTCGTGCCGCTGCTGATCCTGATCGGCTTCGGCCTGCTCGCGCTGGTGGTGCTGGTAGGCATCAACATCGCCCAACTGGTGCTGCGCTATCGACGCCAGGCGGCAGGTTCCGGCCTCACCCTGCGCATGGTGGCGCTCTTCATCACCCTCGCGCTGGTGCCGGTGGCGGTGGTCTACTACTACTCCCAGCAGTTCCTGCTGCACGGCATCGACAGCTGGTTCAACGTCAAGATCGATCAGGCCATGGAGGATGCCATGGAGCTCTCGCGCGCGTCGCTGGCGCTGCACCAGCGGGAACGGCTGAAGACCACCCAGCAGTTGATCTCGGAGATCGATGGGATCTCCATCACCGGCCTCACCCTCAGCCTGAGAGAGCTGCGCGAGCGCTACGGGGCCACCGAACTGCTGCTGATGGAGACCAATGGCGCGATGATCTCCTCCAGCAACATCGACATCACCAAGCTGGTGCCGGACCGGCCCGACGATTCGGTGCTGCGCCAGGTACGGGACGAGGGGACCTTCGTCGCCCTCTCGCCCCAGGGCGACAGCGGCATCCTGCAGGTGCGGGTGGTGGTCGCCGCCCCCTTCCGACCCTACATCCTTCAGGCCCTCTACCCGACCTCGGTCAACGTCACCTCTCTCACCGAAAAGGTCCAGCGGGCCTACAACCAGTACAAGGAGCTGTCGTTCCTGCGCCAGAGCCTGAAGAACAGCTTCACCCTGACCCTGGCGCTGGTGCTGCTGTTCAGCGTGCTGTCGGCGATCTGGGCCGCCTTCTACGCCTCGCGCCGGCTGACCGCGCCGATCATCGAGATCGCCGACGGCACCCGCGAGGTGGCCAACGGCCACTACGGCCTGCAACTGCCCCGCCCCAAATCCCGGGATGAGCTGACCTTTCTGGTCGCCTCCTTCAACGCCATGTCGCGCCGCATCGCCGCCGCCCGCGACGCCGCCGACCGCAGCCAACGGGAGCTGGAGGTGCAACACGCCTATCTGGAGACCATCCTCAGCCGCCTCTCCTCGGGCGTCATCGCCTTCGACGAGAGGCGCAAGCTGGGCACCGTCAACCCGGCGGCGCGCGAGATCCTCGACCTCTGCGAGCACCCGCTGTCGGAGCGCTCCCTCGACGAACTGGCCGAGGTCAGCCCCAAGGTGCAGCGTTTCGTCTCCCTGGTGGAGCAGGCGCTGGAGGAGTCCCCGGGGGAGTGGCGGGGCGAGATCGAGCTGCACGCCGGCGGCGGCCGCCAGGTGCTGCTGTGCCGCCTCACCCCTCTTTCCCGCCCGGACAATGAAAACAGCGGCCATGTGCTGGTGTTCGACGACGTCACCGCGCTGATCCGCGCCCAGCAGGATGCGGCCTGGGGGGGCGTCGCCCGTCGTCTCGCCCACGAGATCAAGAACCCGCTGACCCCCATCCAGCTCTCCGCCGAACGCCTGCGCCACAAGTGTCTGCCGGTGATCAACGCGGAGAGCGCAGCCATCCTCGACCGCTCCACCGCCACCATCATCAGCCAGGTGGAGGCGATGAAGCAGATGCTCAACACCTTCTCCGAGTACGCCCGTCCACCCAAGATGAACCCGGAACCGATGGTACTCGACAAGGTGCTGGGCGACGTCATCGAGCTCTATCGCGCCGATCCCGGCGGTATCATACTGGAGGTCTCCCTCGACGCCGGCGAGGCGCAACTGATGGCGGACGCGGTGCGCATGCGTCAGGTCTTTCACAACCTGCTCAAGAACGCCCGCGAGGCGGTCGAGAGCGGCGAGCAGCCGCGCATCGCCATCACCAGCCGCCTCGCCGATGACGCCGGGCAGCCGTTTCTGGAGATCGTCATCGCCGACAACGGCCCCGGCTTCGACGACGAGGTCGCCAGCCGCCTGTTCGAGCCCTATGTCACCACCAAGACCAGGGGCACCGGGCTCGGCCTGGCGATCGTCAAGAAGATCATCGAGGAACACGGCGGCGCCATCTCCGCCGAGAATCGCGACAGCGGCGGCGCATGCGTCACCCTGCGCCTGCCGCTCAAGAACGGCGCGGCATGATTGTTCCGTGTTTGTCCGTGTGATCCTTGGATTTACGCGGATCGTTCAACCCAATAACAGCCGTTACTGTGAAACATCGCGCAGCGATTCCTTATTCCCCCTCTCCCTCTGGGAGAGGGCCGGGGTGAGGGAACGATCACGGCGTTGCGCCACCTATGTTTCATCATCCGGGGTGGCGCAACGCCATGATCGTTAGCCACAGAGACACCGAGTGCACGGAGAATTTTTTGTACGTGATCAACTCAACCTTCAGCGCCTTGGCCATGGCCTCAGAAGGTGATGCAGCGCGTTATTTTCTCTCCGTGATCTCCGTGCCTCCATGGCTTTACCTTGTTGCCATCAGGATGCGTCATGCCCGCTAGCCCGTTCACCCTGCTTGAATTTACCCCTGCGCGCACCTCGCCGGGGTTGCCGGAAAACGCCATCCACCTCTGGCGTATCGAACTCGACCGCCACCCAGTGGATAGCTGCCGTTCGCTGCTGAGCCAGGATGAAAGCGAACGGGCGCAACGCTTCGCCACCGAGACGCTGCAACGACGCTTCAGCGTCGCCCGCGCCAGCCTGCGGCGCATCCTCGCCGGTTATCTCCCGCCGGACGGGGCAAAACCCGCCGACCCTGAAGACCTCATCTTCGCCTACGGCCCCAACGGCAAACCCGCGCTTGCCCTCGACCCCGCGCGTGAGGCCTCTGCGCCACTGGAGTTCAACCTCAGCCACAGTGACGAACTCGCCCTGCTCGCCGTCTGCCGCCGGCCGGTCGGCATCGACATCGAACCCATCCGCCCGCTGGCCAACGCCATCGCCATCGCCAGACGGACCTTTCCGCCCGCCGTCACCCAGGAACTGGAGGGGCTGCCTGAGCGCGACCTTCCGCAAGGCTTTTTCCAGCACTGGACCGCCCTCGAGGCGCGCGCGAAACTGCACGGCGGCGGTATCTTCTCTGACGACCGAAGCCGCGTTCCCCCGACGCTGTTGCACCTCATCCCGCGACAAGACTGGATCGCCTGTCTGGCAAGCGGCCTGACCGCGCCAACCATCGTCGGCTATCAACTCGGCCCGCAAGCGCAATAGCCCAGAAGCGCGGCGCCCCAAGGCGGATCCGAACCAGGAGTGCCACTCCTTGCGGGACTGGCGCTCCTCCGACGTGCGTGCCAAACTTGAATGATGGACTACATCCAACTCGCCATTCTCTTCGTCATCTTCATCGCGCTGCTGATGGCGCTGCGCATGTTACTGGCGCAGCGGGTTCCGGAGCGGATGCGCTTCGTCGCCAGCGACGCCCCCGACCTTGCCGATGCCTGGCGACCCTACTTCGACGCCGCGGACCGGGAGTTGCGGGCGCTCGGCTTCGAACCGTTCCTCTGGACGCGCACCGATTACGCGCCCGAGGATGCGCTGATGCCCCCCTTCGCCCGTTATTACCGGGATGGAGACGGCAAGATCTTCGCCCGGGTCGCGCCGCCCAACGTCTTTCTCGCCCCGGATCGCTGCCTGGTGGCACTGTTTTCCCGCGCTCGAGACGGCGCGGTGCTGGCCACCGCCGACCGCATCCCCGAACTGCTGCCGCGTCCGCCGCGGGAGACCTTGCGGGGCGCGGTGATCGTGGCGGACACCCTCTCCACCCTGTGGACCGCGCACCTGGCGGTCATCGATGACGAAGAGGTGGAGGCGATCCATGAGCCCGACACGCTGCTTGAGTTTCTCAACGACTACGAGCGGGACACCATCCAGTGGTACCGGGGAAAGGGGCTGATCCGTCCCCACCCCGGCGGCGGCTTCGTGCCCCACTGGCGGCCGGCGCTGCGTTTTCTGTTTCGCTCCCTTATCGGCAAGGAGCTCCAGAACCAACCGGAGGCCGCGCCCATCGAACCCCAAGCCGCCGCGGCCCTGTTTCGCCAATGGCAAGCGGCCCAGCGGCTCTCCCCCACCCCCCTTACCCAGGGCTTTCTGCTGCTCCTGACCAGCCTGCTGTTCGTGCTCGCGGCGGCGGCGATCTGGGACTGGCGCCTGGCCGCACTGCTGCTTCCGGCGATCCTTCTCCACGAACTGGGCCACTATCTGGCGATGCGCTGGCTCGGCTACCACAACCTGCAAATCCTCATGCTGCCCCTGATCGGCGGCATCGCCAGCGGCATCGAGCGACGCCCCGCGGCGGCCAATCGCGCCTTCGTCTTCCTGATGGGGCCGCTGCCCGGAATCCTGCTGGGTTGGCTGCTGCTGGTTGTCGCGTTGCAGTGGGATCCGGGCGGCATGTTGTATCTCTTCGCGATCGTGTTGCTGGTCCTTAACTACTTCAACCTACTGCCCATCCCGCCCCTCGACGGCGGACAATTCCTGAAGGCGATGATCCCCGCCCGCGCTCTGGCGCTGTTGATCCTCATCGAGTTGGGCGGGGCCGCCGCGCTGCTCTGGCTGGGCTTCCAGATCGACGGGATCCTGGCGCTGATCGGTCTGATCCCCCTGTTCGCCGCCTTCGATCTGTGGCGCAAACGCAAGATCCTGGCGGAGTTGCGGGAGGTTTCTTCCAGCCAGGATGAAGACCCGGCGGCTCGGGTCATCGCCTGTTATGATCGCCACAAGAAAAACTACAAGCCGGTGATGCAAAAGGCCCGCGCCATCCAGGATCTGCTCGACGGGCTGACCATCAAGCCCCCCGCCCCGCTCACCCGCGCCCTGTTGCTGGGCCTCTACCTCGCCATCTTCGCCCTGCCGCTGGCCTGGGCCTGGGAGTACGTCGGCGGCTTCGCCTACGCCCTCGCCAATGACGGCAGGATGCCCAATCCCCTGGAAGAGAAGATCGCCGCCAGCGCCCAGCTTGAGTGGCCGCGGCTACTGAAAGAGATGGAGGAGATGGAAGGCCGTCAGTACGCCGACCTGCGCCAGCGCCGCGGCGACGCCCGTTCGGTCCCGCCCGCCCCGCCGCGATTGCTGCGTGAGCCCGCGTCTCCCTCCGCCATCGCGGCGGTGCAACGGCGGCTTCAGATGGAACTGCCGACCGACTACCTGGCCTTCCTCCGACTCAGCAACGGTTATCTCGACGCCTGGGATGCGGCCCGCGGCGCGGGTGAAGCGGGCCATCCGCCAAGGGGCGAGGCGGGAGATCGGGCGGTCGCGCCATCCCCGAGCTATCACCGGCCGCGGCAAAACACCCGCTACTGGCTGCTACCCGTCGAAGAGATCGACACCTTCGAGCGCATCGCCCCCGAACTCCTCCGCGAGATCCGCCTGGCCCTGTCGCAACGGGAAGGCGCGGAGACCACGATCTGGGTCTCCCATGGCGCCGAATTCACCCGTCCCGGGATCGAGGTAACGCCGCGCGACCTGGACAATATGGTGGTGATCGGCGTCGGCGGCATGCGCGACGAACTCCTCCTCCTCGCCCCCGGCCTGGCCGAGTCGCCTGGCGAGACCCCGGTGATGTCCCTGAACGCCGACCTGTTGGCCGACCGCTACCCGGACTTTCACGCCTTCATGGCCAGCCGACATGCTTTCCTGAGAATCGGGGAGAAACATCGGGAAGAGAGGGGCCGCGAGCGGTGACCGGGCGAACTCATCCTCCTCTCTCCAGGGGCACGGAGCCGCCCGGACGACGGTATTTCGATTCGCTACTCGGTCGGCGCGCCAATGGCGAGTATCAACAAGGCCGCCTCAGCGACCCCGTCAAGCCCCAACAAGGCATTCAGTTCGTCATCAAAAAAGGCGCCGATTGGAACCGCGTTCAGTCCAAGTGAGGTGGATTGCAGCAGCACATTCTGGCTGACATGGCCGGCTTCGAGATAGACGAAGCGAAGGCCTCGATCGCCATACTTTGAGCGCGTTCGATCGAAGATCGCGGAGAATACAAGCACGGCGCCGGCACTTTTCAGGGATTCCTGCGTCAGTCCGATGTCGGATATCATCCCCCTGAGATCCCCGGAGACCAGCTTTTCAAGCGCGTGCTTGTCTGGCGCATAGTGATAGACCCCCGGCTCAAGGCCTTTGACATCATGGGCGATCATGTAGACTTCAATGGGATACAGGGCGCCGGCGGAGGGGGCCGTCCGCAATGAGATGCCCCTGAATTCACCGGTTATCCCCTGGGCGGCGAACAACAATTGCGATACCTGACGCAACGATAACGCCTCTTCGCCATACTGCCTTGCGGAGCGTCGCTGCCTGAGAACCTCTTCGAACGGAAAACCCGCGTGATCGGGTTCTGGCAGGGAAATCCTTTCGACGTCGGGATAGACCTTGTATAACCCCGGATGCTGGGGGCGGACACCCACGCCCCGCTGTCCGGAAGCGATGCTGGTAACCCCCTGGAATTCGGCAACGATGGAGGCGGACGCGGAGAGATCGGCGGCGGGCTTACCCGAACCGGCATCCCTGCCGGAGACCAAAACACCCACCAGAAACGCCCCAATCACCAGTGCACTCGTATACAGGAGATGCCTTTTTTCCATTCGAAAACCATCCGTTCGCCGCGTAACGCACAGGAATCCATGGGGCCGCCCTAGCGATGACGACGCCAACACCCCGCGTATGCCCATGCCGAAGGTGCAAGGTAACGCAACAAACCGGCAGGCGCAATTGACGCGCCCATCCGGCGCGGCGCGACCGCCGCCCGAAACCCGCCCCTCCTGAACATTGCGGGCCATCTGGATTTCCTCCGACCCCGGCGCTATAGTGCCCGCATGTGTGAACTCTTCGCCATGTCCAGCCGCCTGCCCACCAGCGTCGGGCTCAGCCTCGAACGGCTGGCGCGGCATGGCGGGGCGGAGGGACCCCACAAGGATGGCTGGGGGATCGCCCTCTACGAGGGCCGGGACGCCTTTCTGTTTCGCGAACCCGCCGCCGCCAGCGACAGCGAGCTGGAGCGCTTCATCCAGCGCCATGCGCCGCCGAGCAGCCTGGTGCTGGCGCACATCCGCATGGCCACCCACGGCGACATCTCCTTGCGCAACACCCAACCCTTCATGCGCGAACTGGGGGGACGCACCCACGTCTTCGCCCACAATGGCGACCTGGACGGCATGGACAAGCAGCAGGCCTTCTACACACGTCGCTTCCGACCCGTGGGGGATACGGATTCCGAGGTGGCATTCTGTTGTCTGCTGGAGCGTCTCGCCAGGCTATGGGACGGGCCGTGCGAACGCCTGCCCGCCCTCTCCGCCCGCCTTGAAGCGGTCGCCGCGTCTGCCGCCGAATTGCGTCCCTTCGGTCCAGCCAATCTCCTCTACAGCGACGGCGACGCCCTCTTCGTCCACGCCCACCGCCGCACCCAGGGCGACGGCGAGATCCGCCCGCCGGGCCTGCATGTGCTGGAACGCACCTGCCACGAACCCCACGGCGGCTTGCAGGGCGAGGGCGTGCGCCTGACCACCGTCGACCAGGCCCTGACCCTGGTCGCCAGCCTGCCGCTGACATCGGAGCCCTGGCGACCGCTGGACGAAGGCGAGGTGCTAGCGATTCGCGATGGTCATATCGTCGATCGGCATCTTCCGCGGGACGTCGGTCGACCGCAAGAAAGCTAACCACAGAGAACACAGAGGATCAAGAGCGATGGAGGACGGATAATCCTGACATCATGTAGCCAGAATGAAGCCGTGGGGGATCCGAGAGATCGGAGCCACGCCGCCATGGATAACGCAAGGCTCCATCCAGACCGATCACTCCTCCCGCCCCCGTGCTCTCGGTATTCTCCGTGGTGAAACTTCTCCCCCTATCAGACCAAGCCGAGAACAGGTAGAATCGAACCGACTCACGGAGAAAACCGACAGGAGGAACTCCCATGATCAAACTACTCCCCGCGCTGCTGGCGCTCGTTATCGCCTCGCCCGCCTACGCCCTGGAGAAGGTCTCCGAAGAAGACGCGCCGATCACCGTCTACCAGATAGAAGACGACTTCGGCTTCGCCCGCGACATGCTCAAGGCGGCGATCGCCGGCCAGGGACTGAAGATCACCAGCACCCTGCACATCAGCGACATGTACGAACGCACCGCCGGTGATCTCGGGCTGGAAAAACAGCTCTACAACCAGGCCGAAGCCTTCGAGTTCTGCTCCATCATGCTCTCCTACAAGATGTCTTCCGCGCACCCCGCCAACCTCGCGGTCTGCCCCCTGACCATCGGCATGTACCAGCCCGCCGGTGAAGAGGATCTGATCTACGTCACCTTCCGCAACGCCAAACTGCTTGGCGACGGCGCGGAGACGGAACAGGAACTCCACGACCTGCTCGACGGCATCGTACGCGAGGCCTTCGAATGAGCATGCGCTGTGTAGTCATCCCGGTAACCGCCTTCCAGCAAAACTGCTCCCTGATCTGGTGCGAAGAGACCGCCATCGCCGCGGTCATCGACCCCGGCGGCGACATCGACCTGATCCTGGAGACCGTGGAAGAGGAGGCGATCACCCTGGAAATGGTGCTGATCACCCACCCCCACGTCGACCACGCCGGCGGCGCCGCCGACCTGCAAGAGGCCCTCGATATCCCCATCATCGGCCCCCATCGGGCGGATGAGTTCTGGATCCAGAACCTGCCGGAACAGGCCCACCAGTTCCAGTTCCCCGAGGCCCACCCCTTCACCCCGCAACGCTGGCTGGAGGATGGCGACGTAGTGGAGGTAGGCGAACTCAAGCTGGAGGTACTGCACTGCCCCGGCCACACCCCCGGGCACGTCGTCTTCTACCACCGCGACAGCAGGACCGCCTTTGTCGGCGACGTGCTGTTCAAGGGCTCCATCGGCCGCACCGACTTCCCGCGCAGCGACCACCAGGCCCTGCTCGACTCGATTCGCGACAAGCTCTGGCCCCTGGGCGACGATGTGATCTTCATCTCCGGGCATGGCGCAACCTCCACCTTTGGTGAAGAGCGGATGAGCAATCCGTTTGTTGGCGTGGGGCCGAATTGAATGAATGTGAATAGACAGGATTAACAGGATTTTTCAGGATATACTGGATTATTTTTGTGGATTCGTTGCCTCTATGAGAGGTCACTTTGCTGGGAAGTGGCAGTATCTTGGAATGCGCCCCCCATGGATCGCCGAGCTAAGCACGGCTAACCCGCTTGAACATGGCGACGAAGAGCCGAGCGCAGATCGGCGATCCATTACCGCTTGCTTGCTCTAGCCAGAGCATGAAACAAAAGACTCTCACGCTAGAAAATTGGCGTCAGGCGTAAACCTCAAACTGTAACCGAGCACCATGAAACCCACGGTCTACATTGAAACTTCGATAATCAGCTACCTTACCGCCCGCACAAGCAACGACATACGAGCAGCGGCCTGGCAATACATTACCGCGGACTGGTGGGATAACCGGAGAGCCGCTTTCGAGCTGTACATATCCGAGTTTGTCGTAGCGGAAGCATCCAGAGGTAACGTAGAAGCCGCGGCCCGCCGAATGTCAGCCGTATCCGATATCCCCGAACTTGAAGCGACGAAAGAAGTCAAATTGTTGGCGGAGGCCCTGCTGGACCATGAATCTCTGCCTCGTAAAGCTGAGCTCGATGCATACCATGTCGCAGTCAGTGCGGTAAACGGAATTAACTATTTGCTTACATGGAACTGCACCCACATCGCGAATGCGGTCATACGACCGAAAATTGAAGCGGTGTGCCGTTTACAAGGGTACGAACCCCCTATCATCTGCACACCGTCCGAACTATTAGAGGGTTAACGTAATGTGGACTGATCCCATTATTGAAGAGACACGACGGCTTCGCGAATCCTATGCCGAGGAGCATGGACACGATATGGACGCTATCTTTCAAGACATCCTGCGCAGACAGAAAGAATCTTCCAATAAGTTTGTCCGGCTTCCGCCACGTCAGCCCACTGAGAAGCCGGGAGCTGCCTGATTAACACCAACAAGCAGGCGAATTACATAGGCCCGGCTACACGCAATCTTTGCTGGTTCCCAAGCTCCAGCATGGGAACCCAAGTCTTGGCAGCTCTTGCTGCCCGGATGGACGGCAAGCTGTAGCTTGCAAGACGTGCGTTCCCAAGGGGGACCTTTGGAACGAGCGCAAATAGACAGGATTAACAGGATTTCTCAGGATTTACAGGATTATGTATGTGAACGTTGTACCTGCATGAGAGGTCATTTTACTGGGGAGTGGCAGTATCTTGGAAGGTGCCCTCATGGATCGCCGAGCTGAGCTCGGCTAACCCGCTCGAGCAAGCCGAGGAAGAGCGGAGCACACCTCGCGGACGTGTTTTTGCTGGTTCCCAAGCTCCAGCTTGAGAACCTAAGTCTTGGCAGCGCTTGCTACCCAGGCGGAGAGCAAGCTGGAGCTTGCAAGGCGTGCGTTCCCAAGGGGGCCTTGGGAACGAGCTGAAACACTGAATGAGACGAAATGCAAACATGAAAACCAACTTCACGTATTGGCAAGAAACCGATGGGATGTACTTGGGATACCTTAACAGCTACCCCGATCATTGGACACAAGGCGTTGACTTGGAGGACCTTAAAGAGAATTTAATCGATTTGTACAAGACCTTTTCAGAAGAGAGCATTCCGGGGATCAAAAAAGTTGAAGAGTTGGAAATCGCGTGAAAAGATGGGATCTGGTTTCCACACTGGGAAGAAAAGGATGTGAATTGCTGCATCACTGTGGACGCCACGATATATATCACAATCCAGCGAACGGGAAGTCCCAGCCGGGTTCCCCTTCACCGTGAAATCTAATGCGCGACTAGCGAACAGAATACTGAAGGGTTTGCTGGTTCCCAAGCTCCAGCTTGGGAACCCAAGTCTTGGCAGCTCTTGCTGCCCAGGCGGACAGCAAGCTGGAGCTTGCAAGGCGTGCGCTCCCAAGGGGGGCCTTGGGAACGAGCTGAAAAGACGACTACTTGGTAATCATTACCGCTTACATACCGAATACGGATCAATGGACAAATAATTTCAGATCCAGGAGAAGATGATGAAATGCATGTACTGCCAAGGCGAGATGAAGAAAGGCACCGCTCCATTTCACATCGACAGAGGGGGTGTTCATGTAAGCCTTGACGAGATTCCGGCTTGGGTATGTACTCAGTGCGGTGAATCGTATTTTGAAGAAACAGAGATTGATTCCGTGCAAGCGCTGGTTAAGGCTATTGAGGAACAAACGCAAAAGTTAGCGAAAACCGCATGAAGGAGTCGCAAACCCTTGCTTCCAGTAGCTAGAAGCTAGCAACTCGCAGCTCACAACCCTTTCCGAAGTCAATCTGCGGTTAAGCAAACATGATCCTCCCGGATCTCCCCATCCAAACCATCCTGCCCCAACTGCGGGCCAGTCTCGCCGACACCCCCAACGCGGTGCTCGCCGCGCCGCCAGGTTCGGGCAAGACCACCATCGTGCCCCTGGCCCTGCTGGATGAACCCTGGCTGGCCGGGCAGCGCATCCTGATGCTGGAGCCGCGCCGGCTGGCGGCGCGGGCGGCGGCACGGCGGATGGCGGATCTGTTGGGGGAGCGGCTGGGTGAGAGGGTCGGTTATCAGATTCGTTTTGAACGCAAGGTCTCCGCCGCGACCCGGGTCGAGGTGATTACCGAGGGGATCCTTACCCGGCGGCTGCAGGGCGATCCGGAGCTGGAGGGGGTGGGGCTGATCCTGTTCGATGAGTTTCACGAGCGCAGCGTGCATGCGGATCTGGCGCTGGCGCTGGCGCTGGATGTGCAGCAGGCGCTCAGGGAGGATCTGCGCCTGGCGGCCATGTCCGCCACCCTGGACAGCGAGCGGGTGTCGCGGGTGCTGGGGGATGCGCCGGTGATCAAGGGCGAGGGGCGCAGCTATCCGGTGGAGGTCCGCCTCGCCGAGCGGGAACCGGAGGGGCGCATCGCCGAGGTCACCGCCGCCGGGGCACGCAAGGCGTTGGCGGAGTGCGCGGGAGATATCCTCTGCTTTCTCCCCGGCGTGGGCGAGATCCGCCAGACCGCCGAGCTGTTAAAGACGCAAACCACCGGAGTCGCCATCCACCCCCTCTACGGCGAGCTGAGCCGGGAGGAGCAGGATCGGGCCATCCTGCCCGCCAAGGACGGTCATCGCCGGGTGGTGCTGGCCACCTCCATCGCCGAGACCAGCCTGACCATCGAGGGCATTCATGCGGTGGTGGATAGCGGCTGGTCGCGCCGCCCCCGTTTCGATCCCAACAACGGCCTGACCCGCCTGGAGACGCTACGGGTCTCCCGCGCCGCCGCCGATCAGCGCGCCGGACGCGCCGGGCGGCTGGGACCCGGCGTCTGCTACCGGCTGTGGAGCGCCGCCACCGACAGCCGCCTGGCGGCCCAACATCCGCCCGAGATCCTGGATAGCGATCCCGCAACCCTGGCGCTGGAGCTGGCGCGCTGGGGCGACAGCGATCCCGCCTCGCTGAGCTGGATCGACCCGCCCCCCGCCGGCGGCTACGCCCAGGCGCTGGAGCTGTTGCAAAGCCTCGACGCGCTGGATGACAAGGGCCGCATCACCGCGGATGGCCAGCGCATGGCGGAGCTGGGACTGCACCCGCGCCTCGCCCATCTGCTGCTGCACGCCCGCAAACGGGGCCAGGGGGAGCTGGGGGCGGACATCGCCGCCCTGCTCAGCGAACGCTCGCCGCTGCGCCGCCGCGCCGGCGAGCCGACGCCGGTGGACCTCGAACCCCAT
>JAABSM010000001.1 GCA_011390365.1 Gammaproteobacteria bacterium | reverse complement strand
TTTACTGTGAATCTACCGAGGAGTGGCAGTCCTCAAAGGACTGCCACTCCTTGGGCTGATTCATTTCCCGGGGTGGTGCATCACTCCATGACCGTTAGTGGCACGCCAGGTTCCCGCCCTTGATGCGCCTGACTCCGGAGCAGGCCGGAAATCGTCGGACGGGCATAGGATGTGCCGAATAAAAAGCCTTGTCGCTCGGTCGACGGCAGATCCCATGCAGAACCAGAAACGGTCGGCGTACCCGCGAGATGAGGCGCATCATTCCCGGAAAATGTCACGATGGCTTATGTTAATGACATTGCCCCAGGAGATTCAGAGTGTGAACAAATCGCCAACAAAGCTCCCGAGGTAACCTGCCTGCTAAGCTCCGCGTTTTATATGGTACGCTGAGCCGAGCGTCTCGAAAAGAGGCCAACGCTGAGCGTTGGGCCAGAAAAGAGACTGAACAACTCCACCAACAAGGTAAAATCATGTGTTTCTTCAACAACGCTGGCCCCTCGGTCCCTGGTCAGCACTACATGATCGATCCACTGGCGCGAGGTGACGTGCTGTCCGGGATGCGCACCGTGGCGCGACGCATCGCCGATTCAGCCTTGGCCCACTTGGGCGATACGACTCGCTCGACCAGCTGATCAGCCAGAGATTCCAGGATGCCGATGGCTACGCCCTGCTCTCCAGCCTGCTCCAGGCCTGGAGCCAACACACAGAAGAGACCGGTCAGACCTTCGAGCCCGCCATCTTTCCCGGGCTATGGGAGGATACCCGAGGTCAGCCCTGGCTGGTCAACGCCCTGGGCTACGAACTCACCTGGCGCGATTAAGCGCTGCGCGACCGCGGCCTGCCCATCGACCTGGAGCGCTACCGAGCGGCGCGGGAGCGGCTGATCCAGTCCCGCGCCACCCACCTCGATCAGCTCAGCGACAAGCTACGCGAGGAGCGGGTGCGAAGGGTGATCATGGAGTTGATGGCGGGAGAAGCGGTAGAGGCAGGCCCGCAACTGCGGCTACGGGCCTTGTTGCAGCGTAGCGTCAACGACGGCGGGCGCATCAGCCGAGAATATGGGCTAGGTCGCAGGCGCACCGACCTGTTGCTGGAGTGGCCGCTGGATGAGGGGCTGGGTTATCGCGGCCCAATGCAGCGGGTGGTAATCGCGTTGAAGATCCTGCACAGGGGATTGCCAACGACCTTGGCCAAGGGTCTGGAACAGACCTTCGACTACGCCGACCGCCGCAACGCCGACGAAGCCCATCTGGTGATCTTCGACCGGCGGGATGAGATCCCGCGGGAGGAGAAGGTTTGGCGCACAACCGAAAGCTACTCCGGGCGGACGATCGAGGCGTGGGGGGCTTGACCCTATAAGCCGCCGATGCATCTGGCGATTACGCGGTGTGCGTAGGCGCGCCGCCCCAAAGCCTGCATTAGCACGGAGCCAGACCGCGCCGTAACGCACCACCCTCGCCCATCGCCTCGGATAAATCCCGCCTAGATTTCGATCTCTTCCACTAGCTGCTTTACCGCGTCGGCGGTCTTGTGCAGCTCCTCCCGCTCCTCGTCGGTCAATTCGAACTCCAGGATGCGCTCGATCCCGCCCCGGCCGATGACGCAGGGGACGCCCAGGAAGTAGCCGTCCACGCCATATTCCCCCTCGCAGAGCGCGGCGGAGGGGATGACCCGTTTCTTGTCGAGCAGAAAGGCCTCGGCCATATCCATCACCGACGAGGCGGGGCTGTAGAAGGCGCTGCCGTTGCCGAGCAGGTTGACGATCTCGGTACCGGCGTTGCGGGTGTGCTCCACCACCTCGTGGATCTCCTCCTCGCCGAGCAGCGCGCTGAGGGGCACGCCGCCGACGCTGGCGGTACGGGTGATCGGCACCATCGAGGGACCGTGTCCACCCATCACCACGCCGCTCACGTCCTCCACCGAACAGCCCGTCTTCATGGCGATAAAGCTGCGAAAACGCCCGGAATCCAGGGAGCCGGCCATGCCCGCGACTTGCTGCTTGGGCAGACCCGAGTACTTGTAGAAGGCGTAGACCATGGCGTCGAGGGGGTTGGTGGTGAGGATCACGAAGGCATCCGGGGCGTGCTCCTTGACCTTGCCAGCCACGTCCTTCATGATCTTGAGGTTGATCTTGAGCAGATCGTCCCGAGTCATCCCCGGCTTGCGCGGCACGCCGGCGGTAATCAGCACCAGGCTCGCCCCTTCGATATCCCGGTAGTCGCTGGTGCCGGTGATATCCACGTCATAGCCGCCATGGGGGCGCAGGGCCATCAGGTCGATCGCCTTCGCCTTGACCATGCCCTCTGCCTGAGGAATATCGAGAATCACCACGTCACCCAGCTGCTTCTGGGCTGCTATCAACGCGAGCATGCCGCCGATCTGGCCGCCGCCAATCAGGGCGATCTTGTTTCTTGCCGTCATTCGGTTAGTTCCTCTTGTTACGGGCTCGATTGCGGGACGTTCGGCCCGCCGGTCGTGAAAGGGATTGGTATTTTAAGCGGAAGACCTCCGCCATATCTACGAAACCTTGACCACGGGCGCCTTTCGTCGATAACAGC
Source organism: Gammaproteobacteria bacterium (assembly GCA_011390365.1). GTDB lineage: Bacteria > Pseudomonadota > Gammaproteobacteria > Chromatiales > Chromatiaceae > SLIM01. Next base: position 132,458 of record JAABSM010000001.1, on the reverse strand, counting down.
CCCCGCCGGGGATCACCAGGACACGCCTTCAACCACGGGCGTCATCCCCGCCCCGCCTCGCCGGCAACAGCCGGTGATTGCGCATGCGCCGGATGAAATCCTTCATCCCGGCACGCCAGCGATCATCGCTCTTCCGCTTGTCACCGCGAATCTGCGGCTCGTCGCGAATCTCCGGCCCCAGCAGCACCGCGATCCAGCGCGTCTCTTCACGGCTGTCGAGGATGATCTTGACGGTCATGGTGAGAGGGACCGACAGAAACATGCCGACGGTGCCCAGCACCCAGCCCCAGAACACCAACGAGAGAAACACCACCAGGCTCGACAGCCCCAGCCCTCTGCCCATGAAACGGGGTTCGATGATGTTGCCCACCAGGGTGTTGACGACGGCGTAACCGACGCCGGTCCACAATGCCCCGGCGGGACCGAGCTGCACGAATGCCAGCAGCAGCGCCGGCACGGCGGCGATAATCGAACCGATATTGGGGACGAAGTTGAGGAAGAAGGCCAGGGTACCCCACAACAGGGGGTAATCCAGACCGATCAGCCACAACCAACCCGCTATCACCGCCCCTGTCAGCAGACTGGTGCCGGCCTTGATTGCCATGTAGCGCTTGATGTCGTCCATCACCTGTCGCACATGACCCAGGGATCTCTCCGGATCGTTGAAGATGGCGTGCAGCTTGGCGGGAAAGCTGGCTGCCTCAAGCAGCATGAAGGCGACGGTGAGCAGGATCAGGAAGGTGTTGGTCAGGAGGCCGCCGAGGCTGGAGAGGCCCTGCGCGGCCATGCTCATGGCCCGCCCCGGATCGAGGATCTTGGAGAGGGCGTAGTCCGGCAGCGCAATGCCCCACTCCTGCAGCTGGGCGATCAACTGGGCCTTCTGCATGTTCAGCTTATCCTGGTAGAAGGGCAATTGGGCGGAGAAGTTGTCCGCCGAATTGCCGACCATGACGCCGATCAGCATGCCGATCAGGACGATCATGGAGAGCACCAGCAGCAGCGCGATGCCGGCGGGGATGCGCAGCGAGGTCAGCACGAACATCGCCGGCGCGGCGATGATGGCGATAAAGCCGGACAGGAGAAACGGCACCAGGATCGACTGGGCCTCGCGCATGCCGGCGATGACGATGATCAGCGCCGCGCTGATGACCAGGACGTTGCTGCCGCGCACGATCGAATGCCCACTCATGCTCCCTAACGCCTCGCTATTCCCGGATTACAGAGCGGGTACCGGGTTGGCGCGACGCCAGGTATTCAGCTCATCGTCATAGCGCCAGATCTGCTTGTCGACGAGCTCTCGCAATACCTGACGCTGAACACGTATATACTGAATGCGCACCACCACCTGGGCCACCCCATCTTCGAGGACGACCGGACTTTCGATCTGATCATAGCCGGTGACCTTGATCGCGGAGAGATCGTCCGGCGGCGGGTTCTGCTTGAGCAGCTCTTCTTCCTGAAAGGACCAGGCCTTGTAGAGCTCATCCCAGCGCATGGTCTGCTCGTAGGCCCATAGCGTCTTTTGCAGACTCTTGTCCTGGCGATCGCTCTTGATCGGATTGCATCCCGCAAGCAGGATGGAGACGGCAAGCGTCAGGAGCAGATTTCTGAGCATGGGGTTCTTTCTCATTCGGGTTGTACGAGCGAATACTCCATGTTAAGCGAGGAGCCGGCACGATGCCAGCCTTGCCGTCGTTTTCTGCTATCATGCGCCCTCTTTCCCGGAGCAGAGCATGAACGATACCGCTACATCCCATGAAGAGCCGATCCGCGAGATCGTCATCGGCGACAGCCGAATCACCCTGCTGGGCACCGCCCACGTCTCCCGCGCCAGCGCCGACAAGGTGCGGGAGTTGCTCGATGGCGATCATTACGATGCCGTCGCGGTGGAGCTCTGCCCCAGTCGCTACCACGCCCTGATCGACCCCGACGCCTTGTCGCGCATGGACCTGTTCAAGGTGCTCAAGGAGGGCAAGGTGGCGATGGTGGCCGCCAGCCTGGCGCTGGGGGCCTATCAACAGCGACTTGCCGACCAGTTCGGCATCGAACCCGGGGCCGAACAGCGCGCCGCGGTGCGTTACGCCCTCGATCACCACCGCCCAGTGCTGTTGATCGACCGGGAGATCGGCGTCACCCTCAAGCGCATCTCCCACAACGTCGGCTGGTTCAAGCGCTTCGGCCTCTTCGCCGGGCTCATCGCCGGGCTGATCTCCAAGGAGGAGGTGACCGAAGAGGAGGTGGAGCGCCTCAAGGAGGGGGACATGCTGGAGACCACCTTCGCCGAATTCGCCGAAGACCGCCAGGACCTCTATCTGCCGTTGATCGACGAACGGGACCGCTACATGGCGGCCAACCTGCTCTCCGAGATTCGCGCCAACGGCCACGAACGGATCCTGGCCGTGGTCGGCGCCGGCCACATGAAGGGGATCGCCCGGTATCTGCAGGAGGGCGACCCGGAACCCCGCGCCACCCTGCGCGAGCTGGAGCGCCTGCCCACCCCCTCGCGCTGGCCCAGGCTGATCCCCTGGATCATCGTCGCCCTGATCCTGGTCGGCTTCGGCATCGGCTTCAGCCGTTCCAGCGAACTCGGCTGGCAGATGGTCATGGACTGGGTGCTGATCAACGGCGGCCTCGCCGCCCTCGGCGCGCTCATCGCCGCAGCCCATCCCCTCACCGTCGTCACCGCATTCCTCGCCGCCCCCCTCACCTCCCTGAACCCCACCATTGGCGCCGGCATGGTCACCGCCGCCGCCGAGATCTACCTGCGCAAACCCCAGGTCGGCGACTTCAGCCGCCTGCGCCAGGATACGGTTTCGCTGAAAGGCTGGTGGAAAAACCGCGTCTCCCGCACGTTGCTGGTGTTCATCTTCTCGACCCTTGGCTCGGCGGTGGGGACCTATGTGGCGGGATTTCGGATCTTTGAGCGGTTGACCTGAAAGTGCGCCGCCGAGGTAAAAGGCTCACCACGGAGAACGCAGAGAGCACGGAGTTGACATCCGGGAACAAGAAAAACTGACCTGCCAAGATAAAAATGCAAAACTTGCAAAAATAGTTGGTGGAAGTTGCACTCGAACGGAAACACGCTTTTGGAAGTGCCCGGGCAGTTACATCAGCGCGCTCAGAGTATGACAAGGTAGAAAGCTGGCTTAACGACACGACCAAACCCGCATTCAAGGTCACCCCCCCCTCTGTGTTCTCTGTGAGCTCTGTGGTTCAATATCAACCCTCGGTTAAGCCCTCATAACCTCGGAAAAATCCCGCACCGCCGGAAACTCCCCCTTCTCCCTTGCCGGCTGTTTGGTGTCCGGGGCGAGGATTTGCAGCAGATAACGAATCCCGTAATTGCGCGCGGCGACCAGTACCGCGGGGCTGTCGTCGACGAACAGGCTGCGCCCGGGGTCGAAGGCCTCGATCTCCCGCACCTTGCCCCAGAAGTCCGGGTGCTCCTTGGCCACGCCCAGGTCATGGGAGCAGATGACGCGGTGGAAATAGCCAGCCAGCCGGGTCTTTTCCATCTTCAGCGCCAGCGACTTCTGGTGGGCATTGGTGACCAACCAGACCTGCTTGCCCGCCTGGTTGGCCCATTGCAGAAAGTCCACCACATGGGGGTGGACGGCGATCAGGTGTTCCACCTCCTGCTTGAGCAGGGCGATATCCAGCCCCAGTTCCTGGCTCCAGTGATCGACGCAATACCATTGCAGGGTGCCGAGGATGTCGGTGTAACGAGCCGGCAGGGTCTTGAGGGTCTCCTCTACCGGCAATCCCCGGGCTTCGGCGTAGCGAGTCGGCACGTATTCCAGCCAGAAATGGTTGTCGAAGTGCAGATCCAGCAAGGTGCCGTCCATGTCCAGCAGCACATGGTCGATCTCGCGCCACGGTAATTCCAGTACCTGCTTGTCGTCACCCATACTCATTCTCCCGATGCATTACATGATTCCGCTGGCCGGCGCTTGCTGATACCATCGCTGGTTGTGTTATACGCCGAATTCCCCGAGGAGCGGCAGTCCTTCAAGGACTGCCACTCCCGATCTCCGATTTGAGACCCCGCTCCCCATGAGTCAGACCCCCACTATCCGCCAGCTGACCGCCATGGTCCCTGATGAAATGTTCGGCCGCCGCCTCGATCAGGCGCTGGCCGAACTGTTCGACGACTACTCCCGGGGGCGACTTCAGGAGTGGATCAGGCAGGGCGCGGTGGAGGTGGACGATGAGGTCCGCACCAAGCCGAAAGAAAAGCTGCGCGGCGGCGAACGGATCGCGATCCGGGTCGAGGAGCGGGAGCAGGTGGCGTTCCTGCCCCAGCCGATCCCCCTCGATATCCTCTTCGAGGATGCCTCGATCATCATCATTAACAAGCCGGCCGGGCTGGTGACCCATCCCGCCGCCGGCAACCCGGACGGCACCTTGCAGAACGCCCTGCTCCATCACGATCCGGATCTCGCCAAGGTCCCGCGGGCAGGCATTGTACATCGTCTCGACAAGGATACCAGCGGCGTGCTGGTGGTGGCGCGCACCCTCGCCGCCCATCACGCCCTGGTCGCCGCCTTGCAGGCGCGCACTATCAAGCGGGAGTATCTGGCCATGGCCCAGGGGGTGATCACCGCCGGCGGCAGCGTCGACCAGCCCATCGGCCGCCATCCGGTGCATCGCACCCGCATGGCGGTGGTACACAACGGCAAGCCGGCGATCACCCACTACCGGGTGCTGGAGCGCCTGCCCGGACACACCTGGCTGCAGGTCAACCTGGAGACGGGCCGCACCCACCAGATCCGGGTCCACATGGCCTGGCTGCGACATCCGCTGGCCGGGGATCCGGTCTACGGCGGTCGTCTGCGCATTCCCGCCGAAGCCAGTCACGGGTTCGCCGAGGGACTGCGGGCCTTTCGCCGCCAGGCCCTGCATGCCCACCGCCTTGGCCTGATTCATCCGCGGAGCGGAGAGGCGATGGAGTTTAGCGCGCCCCTTGCCGAGGACCTGCAAACATTGTTGGAGGCTGCGCGCGCCGATAGGGCGCGAAATCATCCTCCGGCAAAACCGGGATGAAGCGGAAAACCGGGGCCGCCATGCAACCATCGAGATTATCGACCCGGTTCGGGAATGGAGTACACCCTTTCAATGTCATTAGGATAAGCCATCGGTAACTATTCAGCACATCACGCGATAGCGGGATTGCGGCAGATGGTTACGCAACCCCTTGGGGGTTTCCAAGGGGGAGCAGCTGGTACTCCCCCCCTTGGTCGCAAGCAAAAGTCGCATTTTTGCGCAGCGATCTGAATGGTTACAACCATCACGGCATTTACCGGGAATGATGCGCCTCATTTCGCGGGTACGCCGACCGTTTTTGGTTCTGCACAGGGTGTGCCGTCGACCGAGCGACAAGGCTTTTTATTCGGCACATCCTATGCCGGTCCGACGATTTCCGGTCGGCTCCGGAGTCAGGCGCATCAAGGGCGGGAAGCTGGCGTGCCGCTAACGATCATGGCGTTGCGCCACCCCGGATGATGAAACATAGGTGGCGCAACGCCGTGATCGTTCCCTCACCCCGGCCCTCTCCCAGAGGGAGAGGGGGAATAAGGAATCGCTGCGCGATGTTTCACAGTAACGGAATGACAGGGTATACGCCTTGACGTGTGAAGGGCTATCGGACAACCCCAGGGCTGTGCTCCAAATCAGATGCCGCATCGATATTCTTCTCCGTTCACCCCGAGCCTCGCCCGCGGCATGCGGCGATCGATTGACCGGGAGGTCAAAGCGCCCAGGGCGCCGGATCCGACAAACATTCAACAACGCGGTGAACCATCGACGTGTAACCGTTCACACCCCCTAGCTGTTTTGAGCCCTCACCCCAGCCCTCTCCCGAGGGGAGAGGGAGTTTTCGGTAGGGGGTGTGAACGGTTACATCGACGTTTATCCGCGAAATCCGCGGTTCCCATTGATAGAGTTCAGGACAATGATCACACGACTTCGCCCCGATTGGCCCGCCCCGAACAATGTTCACGCCTTCGTCACCACCCGCGAGGGCGGTGTCAGCGCCCCTCCCTATGACAGCCTGAACCTCGGCGACCATGTGGCGGACAAACCCAGCGCGGTCGCGGAGAACCGACGTCGCCTGATCACGGAGAGCGGCCTGCCCACCCCGCCCAAGTGGCTCACCCAGGTACACGGCCGCGCCACCGCCGATCCGGCGCTGGCGACATCCCCCGGCGAGGCCGACGCCGCCGTCACCGATCGGCCGCGGACGCCCTGCGCGGTGCTCACCGCGGACTGCCTGCCGTTGCTGGCGTGCAATGGTAACGGGGATCAGGTCGCGGCGATCCATGCCGGCTGGCGCGGTCTCCTCGATGGCGTCATCGAGGCCGGGCTCGATGCATTTCACGCGCGAGACTCTCTGCTGGTGTGGCTCGGACCGGCCATCGGCCCCGACGCCTTCGAGGTGGGCGACGAGGTGCGCCAGGCCTTTGTCGACGGTGACGCCGCCGCGGCATCCGCCTTTCGCCCGGGAGAAACGCAGGGGAAGTGGCTGGCGGACCTCTACGCCCTCGCCCGCCAGCGGCTGACGCCCTACCAGCCTTCATTCATTGGCGGCGGAGAGTATTGCACCTTTTGTGACCCCCGGTTCTACTCCTACCGTCGCGACGGCGTCACCGGACGTTTTGCCTCTGTTATCTGGTTCGAATAGTTCGCCGCGCGCCCAGGCGCAACGGCCCCCAAGCAGCGGAGCGCGCGGCCTGACGCGCCAATGTCACCCCTGACGCAGGGCGATAACAGTCCCTCACTGAGGGACAGGGGCGCACAGAGAACCCCTCCGACCTGGCCGCAGCGTCTCGGTGAGAGAGATATGCCCCGTGAAGCGACAAGACTCAACGCCCCATCAGTTCCGCCATCTTCTCCGCGGTCGGGTTTTCCACCACCCCCTTTTCGGTGACGATGGCGTCGACCAGGGCGGCGGGGGTGACGTCGAAGACCGGGTTCCACACCTCCGCCCCTTGCGCGCCCAGGCGCGTGCCGCCGCAGCACAGCACCTCCTCCGCGCCGCGGGTCTCGATGGGGATCTCCTTGCCGCTGGCGAGCTGCATGTCGATGGTGGAGGTGGGGGCGGCGACCATCACCTTGACGCCGTGGTATTTGGCGTTGACGGCGAGACTGTAGGTGCCGATCTTGTTGGCGACGTCGCCGTTGGCGGCGATGCGGTCGGAGCCGACGATCATCCAGCCCACATCGCCCAGCGCCAGCCGGCTGGCCGCCGCGCCGTCGGTCAGCAAGGTCACCGGGATCGCGTCCTTGGCCAGCTCCCAGGCGGTGAGGCGGGCGCCCTGCATCCACGGGCGGGTCTCGTCGGCGAGTACCCCCTCCAGCTTGCCGGCGGCCCAGGCACTGCGAATCACCCCCAGCGCGGTACCGTAGCCGCCGGTGGCGAGGGCGCCGGCATTGCAGTGGGTAATCACCCGCGTGCGCTCGCCAAGCAAGGCCGCCCCAAGCTCGCCCATGGCGCGATTGGCGGCCACATCCTCGGCATGAATGGCCTGGGCCTCACGCAACAGGCGGGGTGTGGGGTCGCCGTCATCGGCCATGCCGGCGATCACCTTGCGCATGCGCGCGATCGCCCAGAAGAGGTTGACGGCGGTGGGCCGGGATGCGGCGAGCGCGCCAAGCCCCGGTTCCAGGGCCGCCTTCCAGCCATGCCCGGCGCTTGCCCATGCCCGGCGCGCGCCCAGCACCACCCCGAAGGCGGCGGTAATGCCGATCGCCGGCGCGCCCCGCACCACCATCGACCGGATCCCTTCCGCGGCATCCTCCGCGCCGTGGTATTCCAGGTAGACCTCTTCGGCGGGAAGCACCCGCTGGTCAAGCAGATAGAGGCGATCGTTCTCCCAGACGATGGCCTTGTCGGCGGCGGCGGCGATGGCTAGGGGCATGGGTGTCATGGCGGTTCTCCCGGCTGACAAGGGGTGGTCGGTTGGTAGGCAGGGAGTATATCAGCTTGGAGTTTTGATAGAATAGACGGAATTGAGAACATGGCCGAGCGGCGCCGAGGGGCGCGAACCTTCCCTGGGGTCTCCGCCTTTTGCACCGTCGGTTGTCGCACCGCCACCTGGAGTCATTACCGTGAAAATCGATACCCTGATCAACGCCCGCTGGATCGCTCCCGTCACCGACGGCGATCCGGTGCTGGAAGGTCACGCCGTCGCGATCAAGGATGGCCGCATTCTGGAACTGCCGACCCAGTCGCGGGCGGCGGAGAAGTATCGCGCCAATCAGGTTCACGATCTCTCCGAACACCTGGTGATCCCCGGCCTGATCAACGCCCATACCCACGCGGCGATGAGCCTGTTTCGCGGCCTCGCCGACGACCTGCCGCTGATGACCTGGCTCAACGACCACATCTGGCCGGCGGAGCAGCGCTGGGCACGGGAGGAGTTCATCGCCGACGGCACGCGGCTGGCGGCGGCGGAGATGCTTCGCGGCGGCGTCACCTGTTTCAACGATATGTACTTCTTTCCCGACGTTACCGCGCGGGTGGTCGAGTCGGCGGGGATGCGCGCGGTGGTGGGCCTGATCCTCATCGACTTCCCCTCCGCCTGGGCGGAGAACCCGGACGAATACCTGGAGCGGGGCCTGGCGCTGCACGATCGCCTGCGGGACCGGGCAACGCTGCACACCGCGTTCGCCCCCCACGCCCCCTACTCGGTATCCGACGCGCCGCTGGCGCGGGTCGCCAAACTGGCGGCGGAGCTGAACATCCCGGTGCACATGCACGTCCACGAGACGGATGACGAGATTCGCATGGGGCTGGAGAGGTACGCGATGCGGCCGCTGGCGCGGCTGGAGAGACTGGGACTGCTCGACAGCTCGCTGGTCGGGGTGCATATGACCCATCTGCAAGACGACGAGATCACCGCCTACGCCAACGCCGGCGGCCATGTGGTGCACTGCCCGGAGTCGAACCTGAAACTGGCCAGCGGCTTCTGCCCCGTGCAACGCCTGCTGGATGCCGGGGTCAACGTCGCGCTGGGCACCGACAGCGCCGCCAGCAACAACGATCTGGACATGCTCGGCGAGATGCGTACCGCCGCCCTGCTGGGCAAGGGGGTCGCCGGCGACGCCGCCGCCCTGCCCGCCGAGCAGGCGCTGCGCATGGCCACCATCAACGGCGCACGGGCGCTGGGCATCGCCGCCGAGACCGGCTCGCTGGAGAAGGGCAAGGCGGCGGACATCACCGCCATCGACCTCTCCCATCTGAATACCCGCCCGCTCTACCACCCGATCTCCCAACTGATCTATGCCAGCCACCGCAACCAGGTAAGCGACGTCTGGGTCGCCGGTCGTCAGGTGCTCCGCCAGGGGCGATTGACCACCCTCGACGAAACCGCCATTCGCGTAAAGAGCGGTGAGTGGCAACAGCGGCTTCAGGAACTCGCCTGAGCCTTTGCTGATCCTATCCGCCATGGAACTACTGCAACGCTGGTTGGAAAACACCTGGCTCCTCGCCCTGGACTCCGCGCCCTGGCTGCTCGTCGGACTGATCGCCGCCGGGCTGATTCGAGCGTGGATTCCCATGAAGCTGGTCGCCCGCATGCTGGGGGGGAGCGGTTCAGCCTCGGTCATCAAGGCGGCGCTGATCGGCGCCCCGCTGCCGCTTTGCTCGTGCAGCGTGTTGCCCGCCGCCATCTCGCTGCGCCGGGGAGGCGCTTCCAAGGCCTCCACCACCTCGTTCCTGATCGCCACGCCGGAGACCGGCGTCGACTCCGTCGCCCTCTCCTGGGTCTTGCTGGGCCCCTGGCTGGCGATCATTCGCCCCATCGCCGCCGTGCTCTCGGCGGTGACGGCGGGATTGCTGGTGGGACGATTCGATACCCCGAAGCCCGCCCACACCATCGAATTACCGGTGGCGCAACCCGATAGCTCGATGAGCGCCGCATCGCCACCCATCCGCTGCGCCGATGGCGCCTGCGGCTGCGTCGCGCAGACGCCCCCACAAGGCCGGGGTGACGCCGCCACCGCCAGCGAGCCCTCACGGGCCCACGCCCGCGGGGCGAGGGGCTCTTTCGTCAGCCGCACCTGGGAGGGCCTGCAGTACGCCTTCACCACCCTCCTCGATGACCTCTCGCTGTGGCTGGCCGCCGCCATCCTCGCCGCCGGCGCGGTCATCACGTTGCTGCCGGCGGAGACCCTCGCCGCCTGGGGTAGCGGCCTTTTTGCGATGCTGGCGATACTCGCGATCTCGGTGCCGATGTACGTCTGCGCCACCGCCAGTACCCCGCTGGCCCACGCCATGCTCTTCGCCGGCGTGTCGCCGGGCACGGTGCTGGTCTTTCTCCTCGCCGGGCCGGCAAGCAATATCGGCAGCCTGGCGATCATCCGCCGCGAGCTTGGAAATCGCACCCTTGGCGCCTATCTGGTCGGTGTCGCCGGCATGAGCCTGCTGCTCGGCCTGGCGCTGGATCAGGCGATCGCCACCCTCGACTGGCGGATATTCAGTGTCGTCGAAACCGCGTCGCGGGAATCAGAAAACAACGTCCTCGCTATCTTCTCGCTGCTGTTTCTGATCACGGCCGCCATTCCGCCGTTGCGTCGCCGCCTCACCCCCGGCAAGGGGGACAAAGAAGGGGGTTGTCGCGGGTAGACGGTCGCCCTTGGTCGGGGCGCTATTCTCACGTTGCTTTACGCTTTGTCTGTCATTGAAGCCCATGATAGAATTCACAAGTTAGTAGCGGCATTCAAACCTTTCGGACAGGAATTAATGAGTTAATGATCAGACAGCGCACCCTGAAAAACGTCATCCGCGCAACCGGCGTGGGCTTGCACACGGGCAAGAAGGTCTACCTGACGTTACGCCCGGCGCCGGTAGAGACCGGAATCGTCTTTCGGCGTGTCGACCTGGACGAGCCGCGGGAGATCAAGGCCGCACCCGAGAACGTGGGCGATACTCGCCTCTCGACCACCCTGGTGCAGGACGGCGTCAAGATCTCCACCGTCGAGCATCTGCTCTCCGCCTTCGCCGGCCTCGGCATCGACAACGCCTATGTCGACGTCAGCGCCGAGGAGGTGCCGATCATGGACGGCAGCGCCGGCCCCTTCGTCTTCCTGCTCCAGTCGGCCGGCATCGAAGAGCAGAACGCGGCCAAGAAATTCATTCGCATCAAGAGAAAGGTGAGCGTCGAGGAGGATGACAAGCTCGCCTCCTTCGAACCCTACGAGGGCTTCAAGGTCTCCTTCTCGATCGACTTCGACCACCCGGTATTCACCGACCGCACCCGCTTCTCCTCGATGGACTTCTCCTCCATCTCCTTCGTCAAGGAGATCAGTCGCGCCCGCACCTTCGGCTTTCTGCGCGACATCGAGATGCTGCGCGAACGCAGTCTGGCGCTGGGAGGCAGCATGGACAATGCGATCGTGGTCGACGACTACCGCATCCTGAACGAGGACGGACTGCGCTACGAAGACGAATTCGTCAAACACAAGATTCTCGACGCCATTGGCGACCTCTACCTGCTCGGCCACAGCCTCATCGGCGCCTTTACCGGCCACAAATCGGGCCATGCCCTCAACAACAAGCTGCTCAAGGCGCTGCTGGCCAATCAGAACAGCTGGGAAGAGGTCACCTTCGAGAACGAAAAGGAGCTGCCGATCTCCTACATGAAGCCGATCCAGGTCAGTTGAGCCCTTGCCGGGGCGGAACCTTCGCCAACACAGCGAAGCTAACCCCTGCCATGGGCGGCGAGACGACGCAGCGCCGCGGCCAGCTCGACATCGTCGACCGTCTCCGCCGTCTGGCGCAGCAGTGTCGCGCTGGAATCGGAGATCGCCTTGGGCTTGGGCATCTCGCGGGTTTTCGCGGAGCGTTGGGGTGAAATCCTGACCAGCAGCCGCTCGACGACCACGTCGGACTCGCCCAAACGAGCCTGAATGAGAGGAAAAGAATAGCGTAACCGACTTGCCCAGACGGGGGACGGCGCGACGACCGTCAGGCGATCCTGAGCCAGCGTCGCCCCCAGGCACTGGCACGCAAGCTCGGCGGGCAGAGCGGCTCGCACCAGAGCGAGCAGTTTCGATTGTGTGTCCACCCTCGCAAATCGGGTGATCCGGGTTAGGTAGCGATCAACTGGATCTAGCTGTCTGGCCATAATGGATTAAACTTAGCAATAACGGGAACGATCGACGAGGAGCCTATGAAAATTCTACTCCTATCTGGAGTTGCCGCAACTTCCGGGCGAATCGGGACTTCGCTCTGGAAAGCGATCGCCCTGACGGCCCTGCTACTGGGCGCTGGCGCCACGGCAAGCGCATGGTACGGCTATCAATTCGGACTGGAGAAGGGGCTCGCCAGCAAATCGGATCAGGCCGCCGAGGCGGTCTATCTTGAACTGGAGGAGCAACGCACCAGTTTGCTGGAGGAACGGGGCCAGACCCGCAACCATCTTGACGCCCTGGCCTTGCGCCTGGGGGAGATGCAATCGGAGATCCTGCGCATCAACGCCCTGGGGCAGCGGCTTGCCGAGGTCAGCAACCTCGACGCGGATGAATTCAACTTCGACGAACTGCCCGCCCGCGGCGGTACCGGTGACCTGGACGACGACGGGGGGAGCCTCAGCGCGATGAGCGACGAGGATTTCGACTTTCAGGAACTGGTAGACGAGATGAAGGCACTCTCCCGCTCGATTGATGATCGGGAGCGCAAATTGAGCTTTCTCGAAGAGTTGCTGATGAATCGCCAGTTGCAGGAGGAGATATTCCCCGCCGGCAGTCCGGTGGCCAACGGCTGGATCTCCTCCCTCTACGGTTACCGCAAGGACCCCTTCACCGGCAAGCGCTCCTTCCACAACGGCATAGATATCGCCGGCAAGCGGGGCTCGAAGGTGATGTCGGTCGCCTCTGGCGTCGTCACCTTCGCGGGTTCCAAGGCGGGCTTCGGCAAGGTGGTGGAGATTCGCCACGGCAACGGCTACTCCACCCGCTACGGCCACAACCAGAAGGTCTTCGTGGAGACCGGCGACCTGGTGACCAAGGGGCAGGTGATCAGCCTGCTCGGCAACACCGGGCGCTCCACCGGCCCCCACGTCCACTTCGAGGTCGCCTATAACGGCGAGACCGTGGACCCCCAGAAGTTCATGAAGGAGATTCATTGATCACCCCTCCGCGGCCCGAAGTTCGCCCTTCGGGCCGTCCTCGCCGCTCCACCCCATCCAACCAATTCCCGGGATAGATGTAGTTCATGGTCAGCAAGATTCTGAAAAAGGTTTTTGGCAGCCGCAACGAGCGACTGGTAAAGAAAATGTTCAAGGTCGTCAATCAGGTCAACGCCCTGGAGGAGCAGATCCAGGCCCTCAGTGACGAACAACTCCAGGCCAAGACGGCAGAGTTCCGGGCGCGCCTCGACAAGGGGGAGAAGCTCGACGACCTGTTGCCGGAGGCCTTCGCCGTCGCCCGCGAAGGCGGCCGCCGCATCATGGAGATGCGCCACTTCGACGTCCAGCTGATCGGCGGCATGGTCCTCAACGACGGCAAGATCGCCGAGATGAAGACCGGTGAAGGCAAGACCCTGGTGGCGACCCTCGCCGCCTACCTCAATGCCCTGTCGGGAAAGGGGGTTCATGTGGTCACGGTCAACGATTACCTGGCCCGCCGCGACGCCGCCTGGATGGGCAAGCTCTACCATTTCCTCGGCCTCAGCGTCGGCGTCATCAACTCCTCCGGCGGCGCCGGTGCGGACAGCTCCTCCTTCCTCTACGACCCGGACTACGACGGCGCATCCGGCGGCCACCCGCAAATGCGCCCGGTGACCCGCCGCGAGGCCTATGCCGCCGACATCACCTACGGCACCAATAACGAATTCGGCTTCGACTACCTGCGCGACAACATGGCCTTCACCCCGCAACAGCGGGTGCAGCGGGAGCGCAACTTCGCCGTCGTCGACGAGGTGGACTCGATCCTCATCGACGAGGCGCGCACGCCCCTGATCATCTCCGGCCCCACCGACGACAACTCGGAACTCTACACCAAGATCGACAAGGTCATTCCCTCCCTGAGCCGCCAGGCGCCCATTGAAAAGAACGAAGAGGGCAAACCCGACTTCGGCCCCGGCGACTATTCGGTGGATGAGAAGGCGCGCCAGGTCTACCTCAGCGAAGACGGCCACCAGAAGATCGAGGAGATGCTCGGCGAGATGGGCCTGCTCAAGGAGGGCGAGAGCCTCTACGACTCCGGCAACATCATGCTGATGCACCACGTCTACGCCGCGCTGCGCGCCCACGCCCTGTTCCAGAAGAACGTGGACTACATCGTCAAGGATGGCGAGGTGGTGATCGTCGACGAATTCACCGGCCGCACCATGCCCGGCCGGCGCTGGTCCGAGGGCCTCCATCAGGCGGTGGAGGCCAAGGAGGGGGTGCGCATCCAGAACGAGAACCAGACCCTCGCCTCGATCACCTTCCAGAACTACTTCCGCCTCTACAACAAGCTCGCCGGCATGACCGGCACCGCTGACACCGAGGCCTACGAATTCCAGCAGATCTACGGCCTGGAGGTGGTGGTCATTCCCACCAACCAGCCCATGGTGCGCAAGGATATGGGCGACCTGGTCTTTCTCACCGCCAAGGAGAAGTACGCCGCCATCGTCGAGGATATCAAGGACTGCATCGAGCGGGGACAACCGGTACTGGTGGGTACCGCCTCCATCGAATCGTCCGAGCTGATCCACAACCTGCTGGAGAACGAGAAGATCCCCCACAACGTGCTCAACGCCAAACAGCACGAACGGGAGGCGCGCATCGTCGCCGAGGCGGGTCGCCCCGGCACGGTCACCATCGCCACCAACATGGCCGGCCGCGGTACCGACATCGTGCTCGGCGGCAACCCCTCGGCGGATATCGAGGATGCCGGCGCCAACGTCACCCAGGCCACCATGGAGAAGATTCATAGCGACTGGCAAAAGCTCAACGCCAGGGTCAAGGAGGCGGGAGGCCTGCACGTCATCGGCACCGAGCGCCACGAATCCCGGCGTATCGACAACCAGCTGCGCGGACGTTCCGGTCGTCAGGGCGACCCAGGCTCGACACGCTTCTACCTCTCCCTGGAAGACAACCTGATGCGCATCTTCGCCTCCGACCGGGTCGGCGGCATGATGCAGAAACTGGGCATGGAAGAGGGGGAGGCGATCGAACATCCCTGGATCAACAAGGCGATCGCCAATGCCCAACGCAAGGTGGAAGGGCGCAACTTCGACATCCGCAAGCAACTGCTGGAGTATGACGACGTCGCCAATGACCAGCGCAAGGTGGTCTATGAACAGCGCGACGACCTGATGGATGCCGAAGACATCTCCGAAAACATGGAAAACCTGCGACACGACGTGGTCAACACCCTCATCGATCGCCACATCCCCCCTCAGAGCCTGGAGGAGCAGTGGGACGTTCCGGGCCTGACCCGCGCCCTCAAGGAGGAGTTCGAGGTCGAATATCCGATCCAGAACTGGCTCGATGCCGATCACAACCTCCACGAAGAGCCCCTGCGCCAGCGCATCCTCGACAACCTCAAGGGCGAGTACGAAGACAAGGAAAAGCTGGTCGGCCCCGAAAACCTGCGTCGCTTCGAAAAGGAGATCATGCTCCAGATCCTCGACCAGCACTGGAAAGAGCACCTGGCGGCAATGGACTACCTGCGCCAGGGCATTCACCTGCGCGGCTACGCCCAGAAGAACCCCAAGCAGGAGTACAAGCGCGAGGCCTTCGAGATGTTTTCACGCATGCTCGACAGCATCAAGCACGACGTGGTCGCGGTACTCTCCCGGGTCAAGGTGCGCACCGAGATGCCGGAACGGGAACAGCGCCCCGAGGAGTTCCAGTTCAAGCACGAAGAGTTCAACGGCTTCGCCCCGCCCCCGGCGGACGCGGAGGTCGCGGAAGGACCCCCGCCGGAAGATCCCCGTGAACCGCAGCCCTTCGTGCGCGAGGGTCGCAAGATCGGGCGCAACGAACCCTGCCCCTGCGGCTCCGGCAAGAAATACAAGCAGTGCCACGGCAAACTGAATTAATGGCGCGGAGCTGACCATGAAGGCCGAATTTCTACCCCAACCCAGCCCCATCGACGGCATCCGCCTCGGCGTCGCCGCCGCTGGCATCAAGTATGCCGACCGCCACGACCTGGTGATCATCGAATGCGAGGAGGGAACCCGCTGCGCCGCGGTCTACACCCGCAACGCCTTCTGCGCCGCCCCGGTCACGGTAGCCAGGGAGCATGGCGCGATCGCCGCTCCGCGATACCTGATGATCAACTCCGGCAATGCCAACGCCGGCACCGGCGAACAGGGCTATCGTGACGCCCTGGAGACCTGCAAGGCACTCGCCGCCCTGCGCGAATGCGCGATCACCCAGGTACTCCCCTTCTCCACCGGCGTCATCGGCCAGCCCCTGCCCACATCGCGCATCGCCGCCGCCCTGCCCCAGGCGCTGAACAACCTCAGCCCCGCGGGTTGGCAAGCCGCCGCGCAGGCGATCATGACCACCGACACGGTCCCCAAGCTCCACTCGGTGCGTATTGAACTGGACGGAACGCCGGTCACCCTCACCGGTATGGCCAAGGGCTCGGGCATGATTCACCCCGACATGGCCACCATGCTCGCCTATCTGGCCAGCGACGTCGCCATCGAGCGCCAGCTATTGCAGCGCTGTCTCGCCACTGCGGTGGAGCCCTCCTTCAACTCGGTCACCATCGACGGCGACACCTCCACCAACGATGCCTGCGTCCTGCTAGCCACCGGCAAGGCCGGTAATTCGGCCATTACCGACGCCGAAAGCGAATCCGGCCAGGCATTCCAGCGGGCCTTGACCCTGCTCTGCATGGAACTGGCCCGCGATATCGCGCGTGACGGCGAAGGCGCCACCAAGCTGGTCGAGGTACGGGTCTCAGGCGCCGCCAGCCGCCAGGAAGCCAAGCAGGTGGGTTTCGCCATCGCCCACTCGCCGCTGGTCAAGACCGCCCTCTTCGCCTCCGATCCCAACTGGGGCCGCATCCTCGCGGCAGTCGGCCGCGCCGGCATCCAGAACCTGGAGATCCGCAAGGTACGCATCTGCCTCGATAACGTCGAGATCGTCGACCAGGGCGGCCTCTCCGCCCGCTACACCGAAGAGGACGGCCAGCGGGTGATGGACCAAAGCGAGATCCCCATCATCATCGAACTCGGTCGCGGCGACGCCTCCGCCACCATCCTCACCTGCGACTTCTCCTACGACTATGTCAAGATCAACGCCGAGTATCGGACCTGACGGCTTCACGCCATGTACTCGTGCAGCACCCGCCAAGTGACCATGAATAATGCGAATCGCAGGGTATTGATTTTTATATAAATAGTGTTATTTCTTATTTAGCGGCTGGCGCACTAGCGCTACCAGGACCCGAGCTCGCAAGCCAGCGCCTGGAGAGACAGCGACCTCACGGGCACACGGCGAGATGCCGAGCACGGCTCGGCGATCCACGACACCAGCGCCCGAACGACCACGCCCCATCCCGTCTTTTGCCGCCAAACACCGGAGCGCGCGCAATTTGAGGCGCCGGTGACGGCGTTCGCGAGTCGAGCCTCGCGCTCCGGACGGCGGTGGTCATCGCAACATCCCGGCCACCCCGTTAATCCTGTCCAACGATTACCCTGGGGCGTCGTTATTCCGTTAATCGGAGCGGGCGACGATCCCGGTCAAACAGGCCAGGCCGCCGCCGGCCTTGAGGTACTCGTCCACTTCGAGTTCGAAGACCTCGACGCCGCGGGCCTCGAAGCGGGCGCGCATCGCGGGACACTCCGCCGGCATCACCAACCGGCGCGGCCCGAGGGTGACGAAGTTCATGCCGCGCTTGACCCGCAGTTCGTCATCCGCCTCAAAGATGAGCAGCTCCAGGCCCTCCTCTCGCAGCAGCTGGATCAGCATCTCGGGGGCCTTTTCCCGATCCACCGCCCCTAGGTTGGCGTCGATAAAGTTGAGCATGCCCAGCAGGTGCTGGACACCCTCGGGCATGGGGATGGGGGTCACCTCGATGGCGGGGTCGATCTCGTGCAACACCGCGGCGTACTGATGGAAACCTTCCGAGTTGGTTCGCCGCCCTACCCCGACCAGCACCTTGCGCTCATTGAGCCACAAGGCATCCGCCCCTTCGAAGTTGGCGTTGCCGCGCAGGGTGCGCAGGATGGAAATACCCGCCTGAGCCAGTCCCAGCGCCGCCCAGCGCTCCTCGCCGGCGCGCTGGGCGGGGGCAAGGCGGGCGACTACCCCACCCTCCGGGGTCATGGCGAAGGTGTCGCGCATGAAGATCAGGTTGGGCGGCGGGTTGTCGCCGCGCACCAGCAGCACCTCGACACCCTGCTCCTTGTAGAACTCGACGATGCGGCAGTGCTGGTCGAGGAGACGGGGGAGATCGATGGGGGCGAGCATCAGCCAGGCGTCGGGGTCGTCGATGGCGAGAAACTCCTCGCCGGGGACGCTGAGCAGCACGCTGCGCAGGGGGGCGACCTCGGAACGGTAGCCGCAGGGATGCCAGATCCGGCCCGCGGCGCACTCCTCGGCATGACTGGTCTTGCGCGAAAGGAGCCCCGGGCCGCCCCAGGTGGCCGCGGTTTCATCAAATCCAGTTAGCTTCGTCATCTTTTTGGTATCCCAGTCGTTCGGCGGTGCGCCATACCCGTTGATTCTCCATCACCGGCTTGAGCTTGTCCACATGACGCTTCCAGCGCCCCTTGGAGGGCCGGTCGGTCTGCATCACCGGCGGCAGCCCGTTGCTGGCGATGGTCTCCAGCGGGGCGAGATCGACCCCCAGCCAGTCCAGCGCCCGCGCCAGCGTCCCGCGGCGGCTCGCCTCGTCGCGGATGAGGTCTTCGAAGCGTATGGTGATGCGCTCCACTTCCGGATGCCGTTCGAGAAAATCCAGGGTCGCCTGATGGGCCGAAGACCACTGAAAGCCGCACACGTCGGCCAACGGGCGCTGGGTCCACTCGCGCCATCCCGGCGGCAGATCGAAATTCCACCAGTGTCGTCCCCAGGGACCGGTCTCGGAGTAACCCTCGATGTCCAGCCGCTCTTCTACCCGGTGGGAGAAGAAGCCGTGGTGCATCCAGCCCCGGCACAGCCCGTTGACCGACGACAGGGGGTTGCGGGTGAGATGTAATACCCGAAAGCGGGCCTGGGGAAAGAGGGCCTTGAGGAACTCCAGTCGATAACAGTTGCTGGGGGTCTTGATGATCAGGGGGCGCGACAGGGCGCCGTGCCGATCCCAGGGGGCGATGGTCACGAAAGGCACCTCTTCCAGCAGTCGCTCGGTGGGAGGCCCCCCCGGCGCGGGCAGCTCAGGCGCCAGCTCCCGGATCAGCTCCCGATTGATATCGTAATAGTACGGATTGATCTCGGGGTGGTTGCCACGCAAGGCGCAAAGGAAGCGGGCGTGAAAATCCTGGGTCGGAAAGCCGTTCTCGACGCCCCCCGCCGCATCCACGGCAAGCTGGAACGCCTGCTTGATCTCGTCGCGCGAGAATTGCACATCCGGCCACTGGAGACTCATCCGGGCATACAGATCGCCGCTGAAACAGCTGCCCCAGTCCTCGGGCAGGCCGCCCGTGACGTAATTGCCCGCCTCCGAGAGGAGCATCTTGCGCAGGGAATCGGCATCCGCGGCATGCTCGGCGCCCAACGCGTCGGAGTCGCTGCCGTTGAGGGGAAAACCCAGGCGCGCGACCATCAGGTAGGGGTTGATCTCCGCCGGGAAGTGGAGCAGGTCGGGGTGATTACGCAGCACCTCGGCGAAAAAGCTGGAGCCGCCTCGCGAGCTGGAGGCGACGACCACGATGTCACTGAATGACGCCTCCCCCGCTTCCCGCCCATGATTCGGCAAACAGCGTTCCAAACTTTCCAGCTCCGGGTGTGAAAACACATCTACCTCGCATGCAATCGATGATTACTGTTGACCTTCGCGACCAGACCGCACCCCTTAACCCTGCGTTACGCTAACCTTTGTCGGCGCGATGGTCCAAGGTAAAAAATCTCCGGCAATCGCCTTATCGTTACAACAGGAAAGAAGGAGAGTCTAGCAGGGTCGCCGGCTGATTTCTCTTCTTCAAAACGCCGAATTGGAACTATTACCCAAAACAACGCTTATAATTTTTCAGCGCAATAGTTCACCCCGAACAACAAGATAGAGTTTCCTTGCAATATTCATGAATTGACTTTTCCCCCCACGTCACATAAAAAGGCGACTTTTGTCACATCTCAATACAACCATCTGCCGGCAAAACCCGCTCGCTGCACCGTGACGGCGCCGAAAGGATCCCTTGACCGATGAGCATATCCGAACTGTTACAGCAGGGGCTCAACCTGATGCTGCTAGGCATGGGCAGCGTATTCATTTTTCTGGGACTGCTGATCCTCATGATGACCCTGGTCGCTCGGGTTGCCAGCAAGTGGCCGGAACCCGCCGAGAGAGAAGGGGCGTCGCGACCACCCGCTCGCCCCGCCTCAGCCGCCGCGGAGGAGAGCGACGACGAAGTGATCGCGGTCATCTCGGCGGCCGTCGCCCGTTACCGCGCCGGGCATGCGGGTTAACACTACCCCTTATCCGCTCTTCCAGCAACCCAACGATTCACAATTCAGCCAGTCAGGTCATCATAATGAACGAACGCAAACCGCTCGCCATCACCGACGTCGTACTGCGGGATGGACATCAATCCCTGCTCGCCACCCGCATGCGTATCGAGGATATGCTGCCGATCGCCGAGAAACTCGACAAGGTGGGCTACTGGTCGCTGGAGAGCTGGGGCGGCGCGGTGTTCGACGCCTGCATTCGCTACCTCGGCGAGGATCCGTGGGAACGCCTGCGGCAATTGAAAAAGGCGATGCCCAATACCCGCCAGCAGATGCTGCTTCGCGGCCAGAACCTGCTCGGCTATCGCCACTACTCGGATGACGTGGTGCAGGCCTTCGTCGAACGTTCCGCCGAGAACGGGGTGGATGTGTTCCGCATCTTCGACGCCATGAACGACGCGCGCAACCTGGAGACCGCGGTGCATGCGGTGCTGGCGACGGACAGCCACGCCCAGGGCACCCTCTCCTACACCGTCAGCCCGGTGCACGATCTCGACTATTGGCTGGATATGGCCAAGCGGCTTGAGGAGATGGGCTGCCATTCGATCTGCGTCAAGGACATGGCGGGGCTGCTCAAGCCCTATGTCGCCTTCGAGCTGGTCAGCCGTCTCAAGGAGACGGTATCGTTGCCGATCGCCATGCACTCCCACGCCACCACCGGCATGAGCACCGCCACCAACATGAAGGCGGCGGAAGCGGGCGTCGACATGCTCGACACCTCCATCTCTTCGATGAGCATGACCTACGGCCACTCCGCCACCGAGGCGGTGGTGGCGATCCTCCAGGATACGCCGCGGGCTACCGGACTGGACCTCAAGCTACTGGAAGAGATCTCCGCCTACTTTCGAGAGGTGCGCAAGAAATACGCGAAGTTCGAGGGCTCTCTCAAGGGGATCGACTCGCGCATCCTGGTCGCCCAGGTTCCCGGCGGCATGCTTACCAACATGGAAAACCAGTTGCGCGAGCAGGGCGCGACGGACAGGTTCGACGCAGTACTGGAGGAGATCCCGCGGGTGCGCGAGGATCTTGGCCTGATTCCCCTGGTCACCCCCACCTCCCAGATCGTCGGCACCCAGGCGGTATTGAACGTGTTGCAAGGGGAACGCTACAAGAGCATCACCAAGGAGACGGCGGGCGTGCTCAAGGGCGAGTATGGCGCCTCGCCCGCACCGGTTAACCGGGAGTTGCAGGAGCGGGTGCTGGAGGGGGCCGACGCCATCACCTGCCGCCCCGCCGATCTGCTGTCGCCGGAGATGGACACGCTGACCCAGGAACTGGAGCAGCTGGCCAACGAAAAGGGCATCGAACTGGCCGCGGATCATCGCGAGGATGTGCTGATCCACGCCCTCTTCCCCCAGATCGGCCAGAAATTCCTCGAAAACCGGGGCAATCCGGATGCCTTCGAGCCGGGGCCGGGCGCGGAACCGGCCCCGACCGTCCAGCCCGCCCCTATCGCGCCGTCCCAAGGTAGCGGCGAGGAGTCCTACCTGATCACCGTCAACGGTCGCCAATACAGCGTGGCGGTCGCGCCGGGCGGTCAGGTCACCCGCGCGGCCGCCGCCCCGGCCGCCGCCGCAGCGCCGCCCCGGACATCGACAGCCGCCGCGCGTACGATCGAGGCGCCGCTGGCGGGCAGCATCTTCAGGATCGTCGCCCAGCCCGGACAGTCGGTTCAGGAGGGCGAGGTGCTGATCATCCTCGAGGCGATGAAGATGGAGACCGAGATCAAGGCCCCCGAGGCGGGTACGGTGCAATCCGTCGCCGTCGCCGTCGGCGATACGGTCAAGGTCGGTGACCCGTTGGTCGCCCTGGGCTGACAATCATGAACAGCATGCAAGCATTGTGGCAGTCCATGGGCATTGCCAACATCGGCTGGGGCGAGGCGCTGATGATGGCGGTCGGCGCGCTGTTGATCTTTCTGGCGATCCGCAAGCAATATGAACCGCTGCTGCTGCTACCCATCGGCTTTGGCGCGATTCTGACCAACATCCCGGTAGCCGGCATCTCGGAGGTGGTATACTGCGCCGATGCCGACTTCGCCTCCGGGGCCTGCTACGCGGGCCAGGAGATCAAGGAGGCGGGACTCCTCTGGTATGTCTACCACGCGGGGATCGAGACCGGCATCTTCCCGCTGCTGATCTTCATGGGCGTCGGCGCGCTGACCGACTTCGGCGCCCTGATCGCCATGCCGCGCATGCTGCTGCTCGGCGCCGCCGCCCAGTTCGGCATCTTCGCCACCCTGCTCGGCGCGCTGGCCCTCAATCTCGTTCCCGGCTTCAATTTCACCCTGGCGGACGCCTCGGCGATCGCCATCATCGGCGGCGCGGACGGCCCTACGGCGATCTTTCTCGCCTCCCGCCTCTCCCCCGATCTGCTGGGTGCGATCGCGGTGGCCGCCTACTCCTACATGGCGCTGGTGCCCATCATTCAGCCGCCGATCATGCGCGCCCTCACCACCCCCGAGGAGCGGGCGGTAAAGATGAGCCAGCTGCGCCATGTCTCCAAACTGGAGAAGATCCTCTTTCCGCTCGTGGTGCTATTGCTGTGCATCCTCTTTCTGCCCTCCGCCGCGCCGCTGATCGGGATGCTGATGCTTGGCAACCTGCTGCGGGAATCCGGTGTCGTCGAACGTCTCAACAAGGCGGCCCAGAACGAGATCATCAACGTGGTGACCATCTTCCTGGGGCTGGCGGTGGGTTCCAAGCTGTCGGCGGACGCCTTCCTGAACCTGGAGACCCTGGGAATCCTCATCCTCGGGGCGCTGGCCTTCTGCATCGGCACCGCCTCCGGCGTGCTGATGGGCAAGCTGATGCACCGCATGAGCGGCGGCAAGATCAACCCCCTGATCGGCGCGGCGGGGGTCTCGGCGGTACCCATGGCGGCGCGGGTCGTCAACAAGGTGGGCCTGGAGGCGGATAACCACAACTTCCTGCTGATGCACGCGATGGGTCCCAATGTCGCCGGCGTCATCGGCAGCGCGGTGGCGGCGGGCGTGCTGCTGGCGGTGGCGGGACAGTAACGCGCGAGATAGCGTTACACGCCTCCTCCGTTTGGAAGACACGCCAGGCGCGTGTTCGTCAGGCAGCGCCTTCGCACTCCGGGTAAGGCTGACCGGGACAATGATCAAGGACGAACATAACTATTCAGATCGCTGCGCGAAAATTCGCCCACGGCGGTACTGGCGCCCCTGGCGGCGCTGAGTCTCATTTCTGGAGCTGCTTCGCCACCTCGCGGATCAGGTCGAACGGTTCAAAGGGCTTGGTGAGATAGGCGTCCAGGTCGCTGATGCGGCCCTTGAGCTTGTCGATCAGACCGTCCCGGGCGGTGAGCATGATCACCGGAAGCCCGGCATAGTTGGGATTGCCGCGAATGAGGTCCAGCACCCGGTACCCATCAATCCCCGGCATCACCAGATCGAGCAGGACCAGGTCCGGCTTTTCGTTCTGCAGCTGGCCCAGCGCCTCGAAGCCATCGACGGCCTCCACGACGCGATACCCCTCTGTCTCAAGAGGAATTCTGGCCGCCTTGCGGGCGATCGCGCTGTCATCGACCACCAGGATGGTAACCCCTTCCGCCACCTGACTCTTCGTGTTGCGCCGGGAAGCCTCCAGTTTTACCGAGGCGCGCCGATAAGAGCGCTGGTTTCGCGCCCCGGGAACCGGCGACCGTACGCCGAAAAAGCCGAAAAACTCCTCGGTGGTAATCGCGGCGTCACCATCCGCGCCGTGGGAGGCGGTCCCCTTCTGCTCCTGAAACAGGAACTGCACCTCCTCCAGTTGCTGGAGAATCGGCAGGCTCTCCGAGCCCTTGCGCGATTTGAAGGTAAGCGAGGTAATCTCCCCGCTTTTCACTTCGAGCTTGCCCCAGCCGCCGTTTTTCGCCACCAGGAACACGACGCCGCTTCGGCTCTCCCGCACCAGACGGGAGACCGCTTCCAGAAATTCTTGGAGTCTTAATTGCTGATACACGTCAATCCAATTTCCGTTCGGTTTGCGTAATATCCTGGCGCGGCAAGGTGAAGAATACCTCCGTTCCCTTGCCCGGGGCGCTGGCTATCCAGATCTCCCCGCCGTTGCGCTCCACCAGATCGCGGCAGAGAATCAGGCCCATGCCCGTCCCCATCTCGCCAGCGGTTCCCTTGCGCTTGATCCGCTTGTCTATATGAAAGAGATCGCGACGCTCCTCCTCGCCGATACCGATTCCGGTATCCCACACCCGCACCCTGACGCGATCGCCCCCATCTTCCGACTCCACCCCCACTCTTCCGCCTGGTTCGGTGAACATCGCTGCGTTGGAGAAGAGGTTTCTGAGGACGGTGCGCATCATGTCCGCGTCCGCGAACGCGAAGCTACCCTCTCCGACCCGGTTCTCCAGCGAGAGGTCCTTGGCTTCCAGGACCGAAGCCAGCTCGGCCGCGGTCTCGTTAATGGCCGTACCAAGGTCGATGAGGCGTGGCGCGAACGGCAGCCCGTCGGTGCGCATGGTCGACCAGGTCAGCAGATTATCCACCAGATCCAGCAACTGGTCCGACGCCTTGCGGGAGAGGGAGATGTAGTCACGAATCATCTCCCGCTCGAGCACGTCGTACTGTTCATCCACCATCTTCAACACCCCATTCAGGCCCACGAAAGGTCCCTTGAGTTCATGGGCGAGGATGGAGATGAAGCGATCCTTTGCCGCGTTCAACTGTTCCAGGTCGCGCTGATTGCGCTTGAGCTCGACATGGGTCCTGACCCTGGCGGAGAGCTCCGCGGCGTTGAAGGGTTTGGTGATATAGTCTCGGCCACCCAGTTCGAAGCCCCTGACGATGCTGTCGACGTCGGTCTTGGCGGTTAGAAAGATCACGGTCGAGTCGGCGATGGATTCATCCGCCTTGAGCAGCCGGCAGGTCTCGAAACCATCCATCTCCGGCATCATCACATCCAGCAACACCAGATCGAAATGGTTGTTGCGCGCGATCTCCAGCGCCGATTCTCCGCTGGTGGCGAAGGCCATGTTGTAGCCCTCGGTCTTCAGAACCCCCGCGACGATCTGGATATTCTCCGCTACGTCGTCGACGATAAGTATCGAGGGAGCGTGCTCTTCAGTCATGCTTCAGTCTCTCTGTGTGACATGTGTTTCACCGCTACGCCAGATGGCCGATCAGCTGGTCGGCTTGTTAACCGTATTGTGGCCCATATCGAGAACCGGTGCGGCGGTTTCAACCTCCTTGCCCCGCCAGATCAGGGAGCGGCGCAATCTTCTCATCTGCGCGGCGGAGAAACCAGCCCCACGCCATAAAATCGTGGAGTCGGTTTCATTAAGGCCATCAAGGTAGCGAAAACGGGCAATAATCAGCCATGCCGACACCCGCGTCTCGGGCAGGATACGACATCGCCTGCTGTTGCCGTCCTCCTCGACATGCCAACCGTCCTGGCGGTAGGCGAGCCATTTGCGAGATGACGCGTGGCGCGGGGGATGGGCGCCGCACTGGCGCCTCGCGATGGGCGACCGGCGCCCCAAGTTGAAAAGGCGTGACACGAATTTCACCGAAAACATTCCCTGGCCGACGGTTATCGATCAGGCGCGGACCGGATAATTTCTCTTCGGCAAGCATCCAGTGGTGGAATCGACCGCGCCTGTTGTTGTAGAATCAAACCCTATATTAAATGCACAATAAAGTCAACAACAGGAGAGACCCCTGATCCCCTGTCGCGCGCATCTCGCATGATGCAATCCGGTTCGGGAAAGGGCGCTGGCTTCAGCAATCCCGGCAAATCGGCTCCCGTCAAACCAAGGAGATGAGAGATTGAGTAACGGCATTCGCATACCGAGCGTCTCGGGCGCATTCTATCCGGCCGAGCCCGACAAGCTCGCATCCATGATCGACCGCTACCTGGCCATGGTGTCACCCCGCGGCGACACACCGCGTCCGAAGGCGATCATCGTCCCCCATGCCGGCTACATCTTTTCCGGACCGGTCGCGGCTACGGCCTACGCCCAACTTCGCGCCTTTCGCGACAGCATCACCAGGGTCGTGGTGCTGGCCCCGGCCCATCGTCTGCCCTTTCGCGGATTGGCGGTGAGCGATGCGAAGGCCTTTCGCACGCCGCTGGGAGATATCCCGGTCGACGCCGAAACACTGAAGAACCTCAAGCAGAAGCCGTTCGTCGCTACCCTCGATGCCGCCTTCGATGGTGAACACAGTCTCGAGGTACAGCTTCCCTTCCTGCAAAGGGTACTCGCGAACTTTACCCTGACGCCGCTGATCGTCGGCCATGCCGAGCCCGAACAGGTTCGGGAGGTACTTGAGGCGACATGGGGAGGCGACGAGACCCTGATCGTGATCAGTTCCGACCTCTCCCATTTTCTCGACTACGATGCCGCGAGGGAGCGAGACGCAAAGACCACCCGCGCCATTGAGGAGCGCAATCCCGCCGCCATCGACTTCCATGACGCCTGCGGCCGCATCCCCATCAGCGGCCTCCTGCTTGCGGCGAAGGAACATCATCTGGCGGTCGCCACCCTCGACCTGCGCAACTCCGGGGATACCGCCGGATCTCGGGATCGCGTGGTGGGTTACGGAGCCTATCGCCTTGCCTGATTGTTGTCTTATTGATAAGGCATCGGCCTGGAGTACAGCCCTGGGGCTGTGCGATCGCCCCTGTGACACCAAGCCTTGCACTCGACTCTCCAACCTTTTCGATATCGCCCGGGAGCTGCCCCTTGACTGATCTGCCCCTCTCCGCCCTTTTTTCCATACTTGGCGTACTGATCATGATGTCCGCCTTCTTCTCGGGATCCGAGACAGCGCTGATGACCCTCAACCGTTACCGGCTCCGCCACCTCAAGGACAACGGCCATCCAGGCGCGATGCGCGCCCATCAGTTGCTCAAACGCCCAGACCGGCTCATCGGCCTGATCCTGCTGGGCAACAACTTCGTCAACATCCTCGCCTCCTCCCTTGCCACCGTGATCGCGCTGCGCATCGGCGGCGAAGGGGCGATCCCGGCGGCGGCCGGGCTGCTGACCCTGGTCATCCTGATCTTCTCCGAGGTCGCCCCCAAGACCCTTGCCGCCCTACATCCGGAGAAACTCGCATTCCCCGCCGCCTTCGTCTACCGTCCCCTGCTCCGCCTCACCTACCCGCTGGTGTGGGCGGTCAACCTGATCGCCAACTCGCTGCTCAAGCTGGCCGGGGTCAGTGACCAGGATGGCGCCGGCAACGCCCTCACCCAGGAAGAGTTGCGCACCGTGGTGATGGAGGCCGGCGCCCTCATCCCCCAAAGCCGCCGCCAGATGCTGTTGAGCATCCTCGATCTCGAAAACAAACGGGTGGAAGAGATCATGATCCCCCGTCATGAAGTGGAGGGCATAGATCTCGGCCTGCCCATCGAAGAGATCATCGTCGAATTGCGCAACAGCTACTACACCCGCATCCCCCTGTACGAAGGCAGCATCGATCAGATCGTCGGCGTGGTGCACATCCGTCGCGCGATGCACGCCCTGGCGAAGGGAGAGATGAGCCTCGAAACCTTGCGCGAGATCTCGGAACCGCCCTATTTCATCCCGGAATCCACCCCCCTCAACCGACAACTGCTAAACTTCCAGCGGGAACGACGCCATCTGGGGTTGATCGTCGACGAATATGGGGATTTCATGGGGCTGCTCACCCTCTCCGACCTGCTTGAGGAGATCGTCGGAGAGTTCACCACCGATCCCGCGGACCGGGTGCAGGATGTGCAGCCCCAGGGGGATGGTAGTTATCTGATCAACGGCAGCGCCAGCATTCGGGAGCTGGTGCGCGTCTTCGGCTGGGAACTCCCCAGCCATGGACCCCGGACCATGAATGGCCTCATACTGGAGTATATGGAAACCATCCCGGAGCCAGGCACCAGCCTGCTGCTGAACGGCTATCCCATCGAGATCCTGCAAACCCATGGAAACATGGTAAAAACGGTCAAGTTCATGCCGGACCAGAGAAAAACGGAAGGTACCGAATAATCATGCCAAAGCTCATGCTGCGATTCTCCAACCGCCTGCTGCAAAGCGTCGAGCTGGAGGAGGAGATGGAGGTCACCATTGGCCGCGAAAAGCGAAACGAGATCCGTATCGACAGCATTCGCTGCGGACCGCAACACGCGCGGGTGGTGAGGGATGGTGATAATTGTTATCGCATGTTGGCCGAGGACATGCCGCGATACCCGCTGGTGGTCAATGGCCGCGAGACCGCCGATCACCCCCTCGATCACGGCGACATCCTCCACTTCGGCGACTACAGCCTGGAGTATGTCGACAACGCCCACAGCTATCGCGACGAAAACATCGAAGAGGAAGAAGATCAGCGGCTATGGAGGGTCAAACTGGCGGAGGTGATTCCCGCCTTCCTGCAGATCCTCAATGGGCCGCGCATGGGTCGTATCATCAAGCTGACCAAGGAGGTAACGCCTCTTGCCACCAAGCGGGGCGAGTGCGCGGCGATTATGCAGAAGGGCAATGACTACTTTCTGATCCCCAAGCCGTGCGAAGGGGGTGCCGTCACCCTCAACGACCAGCCTCTGGGGGAAGGCGAGAGCCGCTTGAACAACGGTGACGAGATCGAGGTCGACGGGCTGCGGATGGCCTTCCAGCAGGAGTAGCCGGAGTTTTCGGACTGAAGTCCGGGCTCCGGGCGGAGTCCGAACTTCAGTTCAGGCGCGGGCGAGCTAGGCCTGCTTGTTCTTCTCCTCTTCGATCTGCTTGTGGACCTCGGCCATATCCAGTTCCGAAGCCTTGGTCACCAGATCGCGAAAGCCGGAGTCGGACAGGGCGCCGGCCTGGCTGAAGATGATCACCTTTTCGCGGAAGATCATCAGCGTGGGAATGGAGCGGATCTGGAAGTGCATGGCGATCGACTGCTCCTCCTCCGTATTCACCTTGGCGAAAACCACATCCGGAAACTCTTCGGAGACCGTTTCGTAGGTGGGGGCGAAAGAGCGGCAAGGGGCGCACCAAGGCGCCCAGTAGTCGACGATGACAAAATCGTTATTGGTGATGGTATCTTCAAAATTCTCTTGGGTAAGCTCTACTACAGCCACGATAGCTCCTTTTGCTGGGTGGTGGTTCCGACCCGGGGCCGAAAAAATAACAGGGTTATTCAGTATAGCATTAGCGCTCGGGATATTGACAACCGCGCTTGGCCGCGGGCTGCCGCGAATCCCACTGTTGCATCTGCCGCGGGCGCCGTCATTCCGACCATATTCAGCACCGGCAAGGGCGTCGCCTAGCCCTGACACCCGATCCGCCGCTTCAGCCAGGCGGTGAATTCGTCCCCCAGATGGTGGTGCTTGATCGCATAGTCGACGGTGGCCTGCAAATAGCCTAGTTTGCTGCCGCAATCGTAACGTTGCCCCTTGAAGGCGTAAGCGAGCACATCCTCTTCCCGCATCAGCGCGGCGATGGCGTCGGTCAGCTGGATCTCGCCGCCGGCCCCTTTGCCGGTCTTGTGCAGGTGATGGAAGATGCGCGAGGTAAGGATATAGCGACCCACCACGGCGCGGTTGGAGGGGGCATCCGCCGGCGCCGGTTTTTCGACGATCCCCCTCACGCGTACGATGCGACCGTCCCCTTCCGGGTCGACGATGCCGTAACTGCCGGTCTCGGCGGGATCCACCACCTCGGTGCCGAGCACGCTGGAGGCGGTATCCGCGTACACCCGCACCATCTGACTGAGGCAGCCGCGGCCGTCGTCGTCGATGAGGTCATCCGCCAGCACCACCGCGAAGGGTTCATCCCCCACCACCGGCTCGGCGCACAGTACCGCGTGCCCGAGCCCCAGCGGCATGTTCTGGCGAATGTAGACGCATGAAACATGGGAGGGGACGATCCCCTGGACGATGTCCAGCAGCTTGGTCTTGTCGCGGCTCTCGAGCTCCGTCTCCAGCTCGTAGGCGGTATCGAAATGGTTGGCGATTGAGGACTTGTTACGCCCGGTAACGAAGACCATTACCTCCACCCCGGCGTTCACCGCCTCCTCCACCGCGTATTGAATCAGCGGCTTGTCGACGACGGGAAGCATCTCCTTGGGACTCGCCTTGGTGGCGGGAAGGAAGCGGGTCCCGAGGCCCGCGACAGGAAAAACCGCCTTGCGTATCGTTCTCGACATATTCGACTCCTCTTTTCTCTCTCTCCCGCCGCTGGGCCGCGGGATCAAAGTGAATCCGACAATCGTCCGTACATCTCGACCCGACGACGAATCTTCGCCGGCAACTGGGCGTCGATCATCTCCCACTGGAAGCGCCAGTCCCAGTTGCCCTCCATGGTTCCCGGCAGATTCATGCGGTGACTGCCATCCAGCCCCAGCAGGTCCTGCATCGGCAGAATCGCCAGATTGGCCCGCGACGCCAGCGCCTGACGGATCAACGGCCAGGGCATGGCCTCCACCGAGTGGCCCAGGTACTCATCCACATAGTGGCGCATCTCGTCATCCAGCGACATGTACCAGCCAAGGGTGGTGTCATTGTCGTGGGTGCCGGTGTAGACCAGGGTGTTGCGCTCATGGCGAAAGGGCAGATAGGGATTCTCCGCCTCGCCGGAAAAGGCGAATTGCAGGATCTTCATGCCGGGCAGACCGTACTTCTCGCGCAGCGCATCCACCTCCGGGGTGATGATGCCCAGGTCTTCGGCGACCAGCGGCAGGGGATCGAACTGGCCATGGAGATACTCGAACAGCTCGTCGCCCCTGGCCTTGACCCAATGTCCGTTGATCGCCGTATCATCCTCCGCCGGGATCTCCCAGTAGGCCTCGAAGCCGCGAAAGTGGTCGATGCGAATCAGGTCGAACAGGGACAACTGGGTCTTCATGCGCTCGATCCAGAAGCGAAAGCCACTGTCGGCGATGCGATCCCAGCGGTAGAGGGGGTTGCCCCAGCGTTGCCCGGTCGCGGAAAAGTAATCGGGAGGGACGCCGGCTACCACCGTCGGCTGCCCCTGCTCATCCAGGAAGAACATCTCGGGGTTGGCCCACACCTCGGCGCTGTCATGGGCAACGAAGATCGGCATGTCCCCGAACAGCAGCACCCCGCGCTGATTGGCGTAGGCCTTGAGCGCACGCCACTGTTCAAAGAACAGAAACTGCTCGAACCGGAACTTGTCGCAAAGATCCTTGTATTGCACCCGCGCCTCGGCCAGGGCCAGCGGCTGGCGATCGCGCAGCCCTTGCGGCCACTCCCACCAGCCCATGCCCGGGTATTGTATGTGCAAGGCCTGAAACAGGGCGAAATCATCCAGCCAGAAGCCCTGTTTGGCGATGAATTCATCGTATCGAAGCCGCTCTTCACCGGTGGCACGGGCGAGGAAACCCTCCCGCGCCGAGTCGATCGCTTCCTCGCGAAAACCCTGGCCGTTGTTATCCGCCGCGCTCTTTGGCAACCAACCGCTCTCGATCAGCGGTTGTAGACTGATGAAACGGGGGTTGCCCGCGTGCACCGAGCTGCTTTGATAGGGCGACAGACCGCCCTGGGGCGGGGTGACCGGAAGCATCTGCCACAGCGTGACGCCGCAGTCGGCCAGAAAATCGATGAAATGACGGGCCTCGGAGCCGAGCTCGCCGCAATCGAACCGGCCGGGCAGAGAAGAGATGTGCAACAGCACACCCGCGCGTCGACGATCCAGGCCGGAATCCTGCGGGGGGGGATTGACTTCACTCATGCCTTAGCTTTTTCTCATGACACCGCCTTTCGCGGGATCACCGGTACCGTGGGCGAAGACCCGGGAGAGGTAGGCCGGCGGCGCCACCCCCAGCAACTCGTAGAGGTGGGTCAACTGGGCGCGAAAGAGCTTCTCGAAATCGGAGACGGCGGCCTCGGGATTGTAGTCGCCGAACCACCAGAACCAGTCGGATCCCTCGCAGGTAGCAAGTTGCATCTCCAGCTCATCCAGCTGTTGCGGCGAATACTCCCGCTCCTGGAGCGCCTTGTCGTAGGCCTTCTTGGCATCGACCAGCATGTCCCAGCCAAGATTCTTGTCGCGATCGCCGATCCAGGTGGAGAAGGTGCCGTAGACCCAGCTGCCGGCGACCAGCGAGGGGATCGAGGGGGGTATACCCAGGTTCTTGCGGATGCTCTTTGCGAAGGTGGTCAGCTCCAGCCGCGGGTGGTCGCCCAGCCGCTGGTAGAGGGCGCTGAGGAAATACCAGCCATTCTTCGGGTAGTATTCCCAGGCGTTTTCGCCGTCGAGAATGATCGACACCACGCAGTCCGGGTCGCAGCTGGTGGAGTTGGCGATAGTCTCCAGATGCTGGATCAGGTTGCCCACCGCATCGTCCGCATGCCAATCGGAAAAGGTAAAGCCGATCAGATCGGATAGCCCGTCGTCGCGGAAAAAGATGCGGGTCTTGCCCTCGGCCAGGGTATAGGGGCGATGGACCCAGTTCTCGGGCAATTCCCGGGCCTTGTGATGTTG
The DNA here is from genome assembly GCA_011390365.1 of Gammaproteobacteria bacterium. Classification (GTDB taxonomy): domain Bacteria; phylum Pseudomonadota; class Gammaproteobacteria; order Chromatiales; family Chromatiaceae; genus SLIM01. The sequence continues at coordinate 99,426 of JAABSM010000001.1, read as the reverse complement.
GCTCAGACTGTTGTGCAATACCGCCTGACCGCTGGCGGCCCACTCGAAGCCCTCCTCTTCGAGGATGCGAATGGTCTGGCTGCTGACCGCTCCCTCGGAGGGCCAGCAGCCCTTGGGGCGAAAGCCGAAATGGCGCTCGAAGGTCTCCACGCCCTTGCGAATATGCCAGCGCGCCCGAGGCTCGCCCCCGGGGTACTCCTTCGCCTTTGGCAGCGCCGCCTCCGGCATGGCCTCGCGGGTTGTCTCCAGATCAAGCAGCAAGGGCACGATGGGATGGGCGTAGGGAGAGGTGGAGAGCTCAACCTTGCCCTCCTCCGCCAATGCCCGGTAGCGGGGGATCAGCCCCGCGAGGATCTCGTGGATCACCTCGATCAGCGCGCGCCGATCCTGCTGATCGAACAGCGCGCCCTTCTCCTCCAGGGATGCGATGCGCGAATCGTTTTCGCGAGGCATCTCACCCATCCACGCCAAGTGGTACCACACCAGCAGGTCGGTGAGGAAGCGATCGCTGAGATAGGGGATCCGCCAGCGCTCTCGCAACGCCTTCTTGGCCATATCCGCCAATCGCCGGAACGGGGGGAAACGGTCGATCAGGTTCTGTTCGTTGGCCTTGAGGCAGGCCTTGAGCAGTGCCTCCCGGTGGCCGTCGTCCAACGGCAGCCCGGGTCCCGCGAGACCCGCCAGCAGTGGATCGCCGATCCGCTCGCCGCGCTTGAGCCAGCCATCGAGTTGTTCCACGTAGGCCTCGATCTGCTCCAGCAGGACCGGCGCGAAGTTGACCACCGCCCGGGCCTTTTCCTGGGCCTCGATATGGTACGCCATATCGATGTAGTCCTTGATCCCATGCAGATAGACCCAGGGCAACTGAAAGTCGCTGTGCGCCGGGCCGCGGTAATCCGGCTGGTGCATGTGCCAGCAAAGCACGACCTTCAAACGATTATCGGACATAATTGAGTACCTGTCCCAGCATTTCCGGGGTCACCAGGACCACGCCTCCCGGCGAGACCTCGAAACGTCTTGCGTCTTCCTCGAGGTCTTCGCCGATCACCGTCCCCTCCGGGATCTGCGCCCCCTTGTCTATGACCGCCCGGGTGATCCGGCAATGCCTGCCGATCTCCACATCGGGCAAGATCACGGAGTCAGTGACGCTGGAGTAGGAGCTGACCCGCACGTTGGAGAAGAGCAGGGAGTTCTTGACCGTGGCGCCGGAGATGATGCAGCCGCCGGAGACCATGGAGTCGATCGCCATGCCTCTGCGGTTGTCGTCGTCAAAGATGAACTTGGCCGGCGGCAACTGCTCCTGATAGGTCCAGATCGGCCACTTCTTGTCGTAGAGGTTGAGCTGAGGGGTCACCCCGATCAGTTCGAGATTGGTCTCCCAGAAGGCGTCGATGGTGCCCACATCCCGCCAGTAGGCCTGGGCGCCGTTCTCCGGATCCCGAAACGGATAGGCCATGACCCGGTAGTTGCGGATCACGCTGGGGATGATATCCTTGCCGAAATCATGGGATGAATTGCGGGTATCCGCGTCCTTGATCAGCTGCTCGAACAGAAAATCCTTGTTGAAGACGTAGATACCCATCGAGGCGAGCGCCTGATCCGGCTTGTTCGGCATGCTCTTGGGCTGATCGGGCTTCTCTTCGAACTCGACCACCCGGTGATCCTCGTTGACCTCCATCACACCGAAGGATTTGGCCTTGTCCAGGTCGACCTCGATGCAGCCGACGGTCAGATCTGCGTGATTGGCGGCATGGTAGGCGATCATCGCCCCATAGTCCATGCGATAGATGTGGTCTCCGGCAAGGATCAGCACATAGTCCGGATCATGATTACGGAAGATATCCAGGTTCTGGTAGACCGCGTCCGCGGTCCCTTCATACCAGTTGTTCTGGATGCGCTGCTGCGCCGGCAAAAGCTCCACGTATTCATTGAACTCGCCGCGCAGGAACCCCCAACCACGCTGTACATGCAGAATCAGGGAATGGGACTTGTACTGGGTCAGCACGCCTATCCGACGGATCCCCGAGTTGATGCAGTTGGACAGCGGGAAGTCGACGATGCGAAACTTCCCGCCAAACGGCACCGCCGGCTTGGAACGCCAGCGGGTAAGCCCCTTCAGGCGGGATCCGCGCCCCCCGGCAAGGATCAGGGCAAGGGTATTCTGGGTCAGTGCGCTAACGAATCTTGGACTGGATTCAGAACTCATAACGAACAATTCTCCACGCTCAGTATCGGCGAATAACAACTTGAACTGGACCGATTTGCGACAACCGCGCCACTATCGTCCCGACAACAGGGAAAGGCAGGGGCGCGATCCGGCCAAAGCATACCACATCCACGGTTGGCGCATGTGGGATGATTTCATATCGGCATCCACACCTCAAGCATAGCCGACGCGGGTGAAAGGCGGATGACAGGCGTTTTTACTTTACTCGCCAGCCCAAAAGCGTCGCCGGTCCGCCCTCGATCCCGCCATCACGCGGGTCCTTGATTTCAGCCGGGCCCGGGGTCATTTGGGCAGCGTAAACCACCATTCCCACCCTTCAGCGGAGTCTCGACCCATGCCCTATTTCGTCTACAAGGTCCTGCCGGACAATCAGCTCGCATACTACGATAGCTTCGACAACTATGGGGAAGCCAAGCAACTGGTCTACCAGCAACGCCAGAACGAGCCCAAGGGCTCCGCGGCGGTCATCCGCATGATGCACGCCGCCAACCAGGCGGAGGCCGAGCGGCTGCTTACCGCGCCGCGCGACGATCGCATCATCGGCGACGACTGAGAAGCGGTCCCATACGCCGGCTTGCGCGGTTATACCACCCGCCGGCGCTGGCGTGGCGCCGGGTGCGATTCAATTTGACCTGTCCGCCGTGATTTGGGACAATTTCACGGTTTATGACGTGCGCGGTGTTTGGGCGCGGTACTTTTTGCAGCACAATTTGACGGGAAAAAACCATGAAAAAATGGCTAGTTTCGATTTCAATGTCGGCGTTGTTGGCGGCAAGCGGTATTACGATGGCGGCGGGTGATGCCGAGGCGGGCAAGACCAAATCGGCTACGTGCCTGGCCTGCCACATGGCGGACGGCAACAGCGTCAACCCGGAGTGGCCCAAGCTGGCGGGTCAGCACGCCGCCTATCTCGAAAAGCAGATCATCGAGTTCAAGGCGGGCGAGGTTCGCAACAACGCCCTGATGGCGCCCATGGTCGCATCCCTCTCCGAGCAGGATGCCGCCGATCTCGCGGCCTACTTCAGCTCCCAGACCCAGACCACCGGCAAGGCCGATCCCAAGCTGGTCGAGAAGGGGCGCAAGATCTACGTGGCGGGCATCGCCGACAAGGAGGTTTCGGCCTGCTCCTCGTGTCACGGTCCCAGCGGCTACGGCAACCCCGCCGCCAACTTTCCGCGCGTCTCCGGCCAGCACGCCACTTACCTGGCGAATACCATGAAGGACTTTCGCGCCGGCGTGCGCAACAACGATCCCCAGGGCATGATGCGCGACGTGGTGGCGCGCATGAGCGACGAAGAGATCGCGGCGGTGTCGTCCTACCTTCAGGGTCTGCGTTGATCCCGGCGGTGAATCACGGGGCCTACCCGTAGCGAAAAGGGCGGCTTCGAGCCGCCCTTTTCGTTTCACCGCCAACGCCCATGAAGCTGCGTGAGCGATTCGACCCCGTCTCCGAGCGGCTGCTGCTCAAGCTGGCGCGTGCCAACACCCTGTTACCGCTGGCCCTGATCGGCCTGATCACCGGCATCGCCTCCGGCGGCGTCATCGTCGCCTTTCGCCTGATCGTCGAAAACAGTCAGCTGGCAATCCTCCCCGGCGATCACCCGGAGGCCTATGAGGCCCTCGATCCATGGCTGCGCCTGCTGCTGCCGATCGTCGCCGGGCTGCTCATCGGCCTGCTGTTTCAGAGGGCCGCCGGCGGCGACTATGTACTGGGGGTGGCGCGAGTGATGGAGCGCCTTGCCTACCACCAGGGCTATCTCCACGCCCGCGGCTTCTTCCTCCAGTTCTTCGGCGCCGCCATCGCCATTATCGGCGGCCACTCGGTGGGGCGCGAGGGCCCCAACATCTATCTCGGCGCCGCCGCCGGCAGCCTCCTCGGACAATACTTTCAGCTCCCCAATAACAGCATTCGCACCATGGTCGGGTGCGGCGTCGCCGCCGGCATCGCCGCCTCCTTCAACACCCCCCTGGCCGGCGTCATCTTCGCCCTGGAGGTGGTGATGCTCGACTACACCCTGGCCAGCTTTACCCCGGTGATCCTGGCCGCGGTCAGCGCCAACGCCCTCTCCATCTCGGTATTCGGTCGCGCCCCCGCCTTCGATGTGCCGGCGATGATCCCGGGGAGCCTGCTCGAAGCGCCGCTGGTGATGCTGCTGGCGCTGGTCTGCGGCACCCTGGCCGCCGCCTTCATCGATCTGTTGCAACGTTTCTCGCGCTGGTCGGCGGCCTGGCCGTTCTGGAGCAAGGCCACCCTCGCCGGCGTCATTGTCGGCGTCATCGGCGTCGCCGCCCCCGCCTCCATGGGGATCGGCTACGATACCGTCAGCGCCGCACTCCACGGCGACCTCGCGTTGCCCCTGCTGGCGCTCGCGATCTTCGCCAAACTCCTCGCCAGCGCGGCCTGCGTCGGCCTGGGGATCCCCGGCGGCATGATCGGCCCGGCGCTCTTCATCGGCGCCTGCACCGGCAGCCTGTTCGGGCTCATCGGCAATCAGCTGTTCCCGGATACCGTCTCCAGCGTCGCCTTCTACACCCTGCTCGGCATGGGCGCATTGATGGGGGCCTCCCTGCAAGCACCGCTATCGGCCCTCACCGCCATCGTCGAGCTGACCCACAACCCGGCGGTAGTGATGCCCGGCATGTTCGTCATCGTCATCGCCGGCCTCACCGCCAGCGAACTCTTCGGCAAGGAGTCGATCTTCATCAGCCTGCTCAAGGCCAAGGGCCTCGATTACCGGGACAGCCCGGTGATGCAGAGCCTGCGCCGCGCCGGCGTCGCCGCCAGCATGAGCGACAGCTTCCGACGCGCCGATGCGGTCATCAGCCGGGATGTCGCCCGCAAGCTGCTGGAAAGCCACCCCGAGTGGATCGTCTTCGGCGAACGCAGCGCCATGACGCTGATGCCGAGCCTCGACCTGCTGCGCCATCTGGAGGAGCGGGAGCTAGCAGCCGGGGACGACGCGGCGCCCTCCTCCATCGACCTGCGCGCCATCCCGGCGCGCCGCATGGAACTGGGGGCGATCCACCTGCAAGCCACCTTGCAGCAGGCCAAGGAGCGCCTCGACCAGGGCGATGCGGAGGCGCTCTATGTGGAACGCATGAACGCGCCGGGCATTCATCGTATCTACGGCATACTCACGCGGGAGATGATCGAGTCCTCCTACAGTGCCTAGTCGCGTGAAAATTGTCGCTGAACCCGTGCCGTGATAAAGTTCCCCGCCTGTTTCGGCGCGCCGCGTCCGCCCTGCCTTCTCGTTTGACCCGGAAAGCGCGGTTTGGCGGCCAACCGCCCTTTCCAGGTTCTCTCAAGGAATACACGATGGAATTCTTTCCGATTTTTCTCGACATCCGCGAACAGCCGGTGGTGGTGATCGGCGGCGGCGATGTCGCGCTGCGCAAGGTGAACCTGCTGAGATCCGCCGGGGCCAGGGTGACGGTGATCTCTCCCGAGGCCCATCAGGGGATCCGCGCGCTCGCCGATAACGGCGAGATCGAATGGCGAGCCGAGGCCTATGGCGACGACCACCTGGCGGGCGCGCGGCTGGTGATGGCGGCCACCAACCTCGCCGAGGTCAACGCGCGGGTCGCGCAAACCGCCAGACAGGCAGGCATCCCGGTGAACGTGGCCGACAATCCGGACAAGGGCTCCTTCATCACCCCCTCCATCATCGACCGCTCGCCGGTGATGATCGCCGTCTCCACCGGCGGCGCGGCCCCGGTGCTGGCGCGCCTGATCCGTACCCGCCTGGAGGCCCTGATCCCCGCCGCCTACGGTCGTCTCGGCGGACTCGCCCAGCGCTACCGGGAGACGGTCAAGCAACGTTTCAGCGATGTTTCGCGGCGGCGGCGCTTCTGGGAAAAGGTGCTCACCGGCGGCGTCGCCGAGCGCATCTTCGCCGGCGACCTCAGCGGCGCGGACATGGCCATGGAGCAGGCGTTGGAAGCCGCCTCCGACACCCCGCCGGGGGGGGAAGTCTACCTGGTGGGCGCCGGCCCCGGCGATCCCGACCTGATCAGCTTTCGCGCCCTGCGCCTGATGCAACAGGCGGATGTCGTCGTCTACGACCGTCTCGTCTCCAAGCCGATCCTGGAGATGACCCGCCGCGACGCCGATCGCGTCTATGTCGGCAAGGAGCGCAACCGCCACGCCATGCGTCAGGAAGAGATCAATCGCCTGCTCGCCGATCTCGCCAAACAGGGCAAACGAGTGCTGCGCCTGAAGGGCGGCGACCCCTTCATCTTCGGTCGCGGCGGCGAAGAGATCGACACCCTCGCCGAAGAGGGGGTGCCGTTTCAGGTGATTCCCGCGATCACCGCCGCCTCCGGCTGCGCCGCCTACAGCGGCATCCCCCTCACCCACCGCGACTACGCCCAGTCCGTCACCTTCGTCACCGGCCACCTCAAGGACGGCACCATCAACCTCAACTGGCCGCAACTGGCGCAGCCGCGCCAGACCGTGGTCTTCTACATGGGTCTGTTGGGGCTGCCGATCATCCGCGACAAGCTGATCGAGCATGGCGTACCGCCAACCATGCCCATCGCCCTGATACAGCAGGGTACCACTGAGAACCAACGGGTATTCACCGGCGCCCTGGAGAACATCCAGGAGGTGGTGGAGCGGGAGAAACCGAAGCCCCCTACCCTGATCATCGTCGGCGAAGTGGTGGAGTTGCGGGACAAGCTCAACTGGTACCAGAACGCCCCCAAGGCCCTGGGCGACAAGCTTTGGGCGTCGATTCCCGACGACGGCGACCAGCAGGGCTCGCTGCTGGATGATCACCGCACTTTAGACTAAATCCATCACTAAAGCGTTGAGATTTCTCATTGCCAGCGACGCGGTTACAACGCGATCATTACGGGGTGGCCCTTTTCCGGGCGAACCCCGTTCCCGCGCAACCAGCGAATCGCCAAATCATGAAAGAGTCCCTCAGCGAAGTCAGTTACCCCCTGTTCACCCTCGAACTCGCTCGCGACGAAAGCCGCTTCACCAGCCTCGAAGCGATCGCCGGCTACTTCGAAGGCTGCATCAACGAGCACCCGCTGGCGTGCCTGGTCGGCCGCTTCGATCACGTCTCACATACCGAAACCCTGGCCCAGGGCTGGATCGACGAGTCGATTCAGGGGGCGATCAGCATCGTCTTCTGCTTCGGCATCACCCTGCCGGATCCCAAGGCGATGGCGACACGCCCGCGCACCATCGGCCTTGCCGATCTGGGAGACCGCTGGCTGATCACCTTTCTCGAAGCCCCCATGCCCGTCGTCAACGCCGCGCTGGAGCGCTGGAGTCGCGGCGTCCTGAAGGCGCCATCGGAGGTCGCGCCTGTCGATGGCGTGGGGGGCCTGGCCCGGCCCGGCTAACGGCCATGGAGTGGTTCGCCACCCGGAAAATAAATCGAGCCCAAGGAGTGGCGGTCCTCGAAGGACCGCCACTCCTCGATCGATTCACAGTAAGCCTCAACCTCCTTCGATTGCGGGGCCGGTTCAAGCCGCGGCTCCCTTGGGAGGGATTTCCAGGGGTGGCCATGCCCGGAAACCCGTGCAAGGCCACCGACCATACACACCCGATGGTTTGAAATTCGGCTTTTCGGTATAACATAGTAAAATAGTCTAGTAATCAAATCAGGAGTTGAACCATGAGCGCTACCGCCAACACCCTTTCCAACGAAGACCTCACGGTGACCGCGCCGGCCCAGACCAAGCTTTCGGAACTGGTCAATCAGGTCGAAGATCCTATCGAAGGGATCCGCGTCTACGCCACCCCCGGCGGTTGCAGCGGCATCAACTTCGGCATGTCGTTCACCGACCAGGTCAACGAAAACGACAACATTCTCGAATGCGAAGGCTTCAAGGTTATCGTCGACGTTGGTACCATGCAGTACCTGCGCGGCGTGGAGATCGACTTTGTCGACCGCGGCGAAGAGGGCGCCTCCTTCGTCTTCAACAACCTCCAGCCGGTCAGCGGCGGCGGTTGCGGGACCTGCGGCAGCGGCGGCGGTTGCGGCTAACGATGATGGCGTTGCGCAACCCGGGATGACCAACAAACCAAGCGCAACGCCGTGACCCTTCACCTTGCCGCCGGCCCTCTCCCTGAGGGAGGGGGAGATCAAGGAGACGCCGGGCAATTTTTTACGGTAAACGCAGGGCTATGGCGATCGGGCGGGGGAGTGGCGGACACGCCTTAGGCCCCCGGTCGAATCAATATTTTTTTAACCCCATTTCGAGCATCGTTCAATGCCCCTGTTCGCGCTTTACCAGCGACGTCAAAGCACCCTTGTAGAACCCTATCTTGAGGGTCTGCGCAGGAAAGGCGTGATATGTCTGGTGGATCCCGTCAACGAACTGCGCGACTCCGCTGAGGCGATCAACGTCAACCTGGTGGATCGGCTCCGAGACAGCAGCCACCTCCTGCTGTTCATGCCGGAGGAGGATCCGCCGCCCTGGTGGGTCGGCTTCGCCCTTGGCGCCGCGGTCAGTCAGGATCGCCGCATCGTTACCTGCAAACTCGGCGACACCCCGCTGCCCCGCTTCCTGCTGAAGTGGCCGTGCCTGGATGGCGCCGAGGACTTCACCCGATTCGTGGATTGTTACCGCAGCGACGCAAGCGTGCCCTTTCAAGAGTCGAAAAACACCTTCCACCCGATCAAGAGCAGCGAGCAGTTCCACCGCAAGCTACACGAGCGGTTGCGTTAATCCTGAAAAGATCCGTTGGCCAGGGAGACACGGCGCGCGCGCAGGCTTTTTCGTGCATTATGCTAGCGTTTGCCAGCACCCCATAGGTGAGCGCAGGGGCGTCCGCGACCTCCTGAATTCTCTCTGTGATCGCTGTGTCTGCGCGGCTGAAATGACGAACCCAGAGCCAGAGGATCAATCCTTCCGCTCGCCCCCCCACCGCTCCACCAGATCCATCTCGACGCCGAGGTGATCAAGGACGCGGGCAACCATGAAGTCCACCAGATCGTCGACCTTCTCGGGACAATGATAGAAACCCGGGCTGGCGGGCATGATGACCACGCCCATCCTCGACAGGGTCAGCATGTTCTCCAGGTGGATTGACGAGAGCGGGCTCTCACGAGTTACCAGAATCAGCTGGCGACGCTCCTTGAGGACGACGTCGGCGGCACGCTCGATCAGGTTGTCGCTGGCGCCGCGGGCGATCGCCGACAAGGCGCCCATGGAGCAGGGGCAGACCACCATCGAACGCGGCGCGTTGGAGCCGCTGGCGACCGCCGAAAACCAGTCGTCGAGCCCCAGTAGTCGAAGCTCTCCCGCGCCATCGCCCCTTTCCAGCAGAACCTCCCGCGCCGCGCCGGGGGCCGTCGGCAAGCGCAAGCCGCACTCCTGCTCGATGACGATTCGCCCGGCATCCGAGATCAACAGATAGACCGGGCGGCCGGCGCGCAACAGGCACTCCAGCAGACGCAGCGCATAAGGCGCGCCGGAAGCGCCGCTGATGGCGAGGGTGACGGCGTCACGCGGTTTCATGACGCCGCCCCAGTGCGGTGAGCAGTTTTTCGTGAATGCCGCCGAAGCCGCCGTTGCTCATGACCAGGATGCGATCGCCGGGACGTCCCCTCTCCAGGCAACGCTCGACGATCGCCGCGACATCCCGCTCGATGAAGAGCGGTTTGGGGAATCCCGCGAAGACCTCATGCGGGCTCCACTTCAGATCCGCCGCTGCATGCACCACCACCTCATCCGCCGCCAGCAGGGCATCCGGCAACTGCGCCCGATGCACGCCCATGCGCATGGTGTTGGAGCGGGGATCAACAATGGCGATGATCCTGCCCTCCCCCACCCGCGCGCGCAATCCGGCGAGGGTGGCGCGAATCGCCGTCGGGTGGTGGGCGAAATCATCCAGCACCACGACCCCACCCGCTTCGCCGCTCAGCTCCATGCGCCGCTTGATGCCGTGAAAGCGGCATAACGCCGCGACACCGATATGCCCCGGCACGCCGGCGTGTCGTGCCGCGGCGATGGCGGCCAGCGCGTTTTGCATGTTATGAACGCCGCTCAATGACCACTCCGCGACGCCCTGGCTTTCGCCGCCGAAGGCAACCTCGAAACGGGATCCATCGCCGCTCAGCGGCACGGCTTGCCAACCCCGGTCGTCGCCGAAATGCTCCAGGGGCGTCCAGCACCCCATCTCCAGGGCGCTGTTCAGATTCTCATCGTCGCCGGGGGCGATGATCAGGCCGTTGGCCGGGACGGTACGTACCAAGTGATGAAACTGGCGCTGAATCATGCCAAGGTCGTCGAAGATGTCGGCATGGTCGAATTCGAGGTTGTTGAGGATCAGGGTGCGGGGACGATAATGGACAAACTTGGAGCGCTTGTCGAAAAACGCCGTGTCATACTCATCCGCCTCGATCACGAAGAAGGGCGCGCCGCCGCGACGGGCGGACTCCCCGAAGTTCACCGGCACGCCGCCGATCAGGTAGCCCGGATCGAGGCCGGCGTCCTCCAGGATCCAGGCCAGCATGCTGGCGGTGGATGTCTTGCCATGGGTCCCGGCCACCGCCAGCACCCAACGGTCCCGCAGCAGGTTTTCCGCCAGCCACTGGGGACCGGATGTGTAGGGCAAGCCCCGCGCCAGCACCGCCTCGACCACCGGGTTGCCCCGCGACATGGCGTTGCCGATCACCACCCAGTCGGGGACGGGATCGAGCTGTCCCGGGTCATCGTCCTGGCTCACCGGGATCCCCGCCGCCGCCAGTTGATCGCTCATCGGCGGATAGACATTGGCGTCCGATCCGCTCACATGATGCCCCGCCGCGCTGGCGATTCGGGCGAGCCCGCCCATGAACGTGCCGCAGATACCCAATATGTGAATATGCATTACGTAATCAGTCCACTTGCGTTGAATAATGAAATAAAAGTACAATATTTCTGTACGAGGACGGCGCGAAAGGCGGAGGTGAGGCCCCGACCGGAAGCGCTCCGCCAGCCCAACCAGGGCGACCATGCCGAGTGACGAAAGAGAACAACATGAACAACCTGAACCTGGCTCAAGACAGAGACGGAGGCGCGCCAATCAGCGCCCGGGCGCGTGTTCCCGCCCCCCTTCCCGGACACATCGAGATGCAACATGCCCGCCTGGACTACCTTCTTCTTCCCGAAAAAGGACTTATCGTCATGAAGGTCGAAGGCGAACTGCGCTATCGTGCGCTTGAACATTTTCTCCGGCACATCCGTGCCCGTCCCGAATACCGACCCGACATGAACGGCGTGGTCGACATGCGCAACGCCTTTTTCCTGCTCTCGCCGGAGGAGGTTGAGCAGTTCGCCGACCTCTCGGCGGCTATCGGCTTTACCAGCGAACGCTGGGCCTACATCTCCGACTCCCCGATGGGCACCGCCCTGGGCATGCTCTACCGCGAACGCATCGCCGACACCCACGAAGGGGAGGTCTTCTCCACCCCACTGGGCGCGGCGGAGTACCTCTGCATGGACCTCCACGAGTACCTGCCGGAATAACCACCGCGGCAACCCTGCCAGGGCGCCGCGAAGCCTGGGGAGGTCGGGCCTTCAGGCGGATCGCGGTACGGGATCGATCCGGGAATAAGGTTGCGGCCCCTCGAAATTCCCCATCTGAAGCCTCAGCAGTGCCAGTCCTTGAAGGACCGGCACTGCCGCCCCCGGAGCAGGGCCTAACGCTCCAATCTCCCTTAGCGCGTCATTCGCAACGCGGTATCCAGCGCGGTCATCAGGCTGCCGGTCGCGGCCTTGCCGCCGCCGGCCAGATCCAGGGCGGTACCATGGTCCACCGAGGTGCGGATGATCGGCAAGCCCAGGGTGATGTTGACCGCCCGCCCGAAACCCTTGTGCTTGAGCACCGTCAGCCCCTGATCATGGTACATCGCCAGCACCGCGTCGGCGCGGGCCAGATTGGGGGGCGTGAAGAGGGTATCGGCGGGCAGCGGCCCCTCCAGCTGGAGCCCTTCCCCCCGCAGTCGCTCCAGGGTCGGTTCGATCACCTCGATCTCCTCCCACCCCAGATGCCCCCCCTCCCCCGCATGGGGGTTGAGGCCGCAAACCAGGATGCGCGGCTCGGCGAGGCCGAATCTTCGCCGCAGATCGCCGTCCAGCACCCGCAACACCCGCTCCAGGGTGACGGGGGTGATGGCGTCGGGCACGCCACGCAGCGGCAGATGGGTCGTCGCCAGGGCCACCCGCAGCCCGTCGGTGGCGAGCACCATCACCGGATCGCCGCCGGTGCGCTCGGCGAGAAACTCGGTATGGCCGGTAAAACGGACACCGGCCTCGTTGATCACGCCCTTGTGGACCGGTCCGGTGACCATGGCGTGGAACTCGCCTTGCAGACAGCCATCGATGGCCTGGCGCAATGTCTCCAGCACGTACTCGGCATTCGCCGGGTCGAGGCGGCCGGCTTGCGCGGGTCGTGCCAACGCCACCGGCTGCACCCGCAAGACGCCGGGGTCGGGAACACGGATCGGACTGCCAGGCGCGAAGATTTCGATGGCGACGGACAGACCGAGCATGGCCGCGCGCGCCTCCAGCAGGGCGGGGTCCGCGACCACCACCAGTTCAATGTCTTGCGGCGCATCCGCCAGCGCGAGAATCAGATCGGCGCCAATGCCCGCCGGCTCCCCCGGGGTATAGGCGATGCGCCGAATCGCGGCCTGGCTCAACTCCCGCCCTCATCATCGAGGCGAATCTCGACATAGGCCTCATCCCGCAAGCGTCGTACATAGAGCTCCCACTCCTCCTCCAGCTTGCGATTGCCGATGGCATTGCGGGCCACCCCCCGGCGCATCTCCTGGGTATCGTCGTGGTTGCGGCGCTCCAGCACCTGCACGATATGCCAGCCGAACTCGGTCTTGAACGGCTCGCTGACCTGGCCCGGACTCAATTCGTCCATGCTCTCCTCGAACTCGGGAACCGTGTCCCCGGGGCTGACCCAGCCCAGATCACCACCCTTGATCGCCGAGCCCTTGTCATCCGAATGGCCGCGGGCCAGGGTCTCGAAATCCGCGCCGCCCAGGATGCGCTGGCGCAGCTGCTCCAGGCGGGTGCGGGCATCCTGATCGGAGGTCACCTCGTTGGTGCGAATGAGGATATGTTGGGCCTTCGTCTGGGTGACGATATGCTGTTCGCCACCCCGCTTCTCGCGCACCATGACGATGTGAAAGCCGCTGTTACTGCGAATCGGCTCGCTGATCTCGCCGGCGACCATGTCGCGTACCGCGTCGGCGAAGAAACTGGGCAAATCCTCGCTGGAGCGCCAGCCCAGATCGCCACCCTCCAGCGCCTGCTGACCCGAGGAGTTGGCGACCGCGGCCTGGCCAAAGTCGGCGCCGCCGCGCAGCGATGCCACCAGCTCCCGAGCCTGCTGGCGGACTTGGTCGATCTCGTCCGCGCTCGCGCCGCGCGGCGTCGCCAGCAGGATGTGGGAGAGCCAGTACTCCGTCTTATCATCCCCCTTGTTGCGAGCCAGATAGGCCTCCACCTCCTGATCGGAGATGCGCACCCGCCGCTTCACCTCCCGATCGCGCAGCGCCTGAATGGTCATCTCGTCGGCGAACTGCTGGCGAAACTCCCGAAAGCTGATGCCATCGCGCTCCAGCACATCCCGCATCTGGGAGATCGACATACTGTTACGGGCGGCGATCTTGGCGATCGCCTGATTGAGGGTGTCGTCGTCGACGCGAATCCCGGCACGCTTGGCCGCCGCCAGTTGCAACCGCTCGCTGATCAGTTTCTCCAGCACCTGACGTTCGAAGATCGCCTGCGGCGGCATGCGCACCCCCCGATCCCGCAGCTGCACCGCCAGCTTGTTCATGGCGCTTTGCAGTTCGCTCTGGAGGATCACGTCGTCATCCACCACCGCGGCGATGGCGTCGATGGTGTTGTATGACGCCGCATTGGCCGTCGCGCCGCCCCACACCAGCAATACCAGCCCCGCCAACGCGCGCAGTCGTTTATTCCACTTCATAGCCAAAGATTCCTCGTTGCAAAAATTGATCCAGCTGATTGCCGATGGCGGCCAACCCCTTCATCTCCAGTTGCAGGAAAAAGGAGTTGTCCGCGTCGCCGCCCGACTCCTTGATATAGCGCCGCGCCACCGCCCGCACCTTCCAGCAACAACTGTCATATTCAAGACCGCCGAACACCTCCAGGGTTTCATTCTCCCGCAGCGAGTAGTTCCAGCGGCCCACCAGGTCGAAATGGTCACCGACCGGTTGCCGGAAGGAGAGATCCCCCTGCTCCAGCAGCTCGTCGTCATAACGGTAGGTGAGATTGAAGAGCCGCTGCTCGGCGCCGCGATAGGCGAGGCCGAGCGACGAGCGGCGGGTCTTTTCATTGTCGCCGTGCGGATCCCACTCGATGCCGCCGCGCAGCCGCCAGTGCTCGCCAATGCCCGCCGCCGCCTCGCCCACCAGGGTAGAGCTGGCGTCGTCATCGCTGCCGGCGCCGTTGAGATCGACGCGCCGGTCTTCGAAGTAGAAGATACCGCCCAGGGCGATGCGAAACCGTTCCGAGCCATCGGTGCGATCCAGCACCCGACTGGAGAGGGCCATGCTCAGCTGATGGGCGTCGCCGATGCGATCGCCGCCGCTGAAGCGGTTTTCCCGAAACAGCCCGCCGAAGCCGAAGTCCAGCAGCGCACTATCGAAATCCGGCAGCTCGCTCTGGTCCCGATAGGGCACGTTGAGATAGAAGAGACGGGGCTCCAGGGTCTGGCTGACGGCGCGCCCGAACCAGTCGGCGTCGCGTTCGAAGAAGAGCCCCGCATCGAGGCTGAAGATCGGCAGACTACGACTCTCGGAGTCCTGATAACCCTCGCCGTCCAGGCGATAGGCGGTATGGCGAAAGCCCGCCTTGGGCCGCAAAAAGCCCCAAACCGTCTCCATTGGGTAACTGAGACTGGGATAGAGATCGACGCGCTGGCCGGTTACCCCCACATCCCGGTCGAAACGCACATATTCGCTCTCCAGCCTGCCATCGAGTCCGGCCAGCAGCTCCTCCCGCGCCAGGTTGAAGCGGATCTGGGGCAGCATCGCGTAGGGGCGCTGGGACGGGGCGATGGCCTCGTCCAGGGTCTGAAAATAGAGCGCGCGGGCGAGCAGATCCCACTGTTTGCCGCGATAGCGGATCTCCCCCCGGCGTGGGAGATGGGTCTCGGCGGAGACCGCCAGACTGTCGCCGAAATCATCCAGATAATCGGTATCCGAAACATAGTTGTAGTCGATATGGTAGCGCCCATCCCAGGGCGCCCGACCCCGCCCCTCGAACGCCAGCGCCCCGCGCGCCGTATCCTCCCCCGCCTGCTGACCGGAATCGTCGGGCATCCACTCCAGATCCAGCTCCGCGTAGCTGTTGCGGGTCATGTAGCGCCCCTCGCCGCCCAGCATCACACCCCGATCGCTCATGATGCGGGGCTGAACGGTGGCGTCCATGTTGGGGGCGATATTGAAGTAGTAGGGAATGGCGATATCGAGGCCGGTGTCGTCGCCATAGCCGATGGAGGGGGCGAGCAGACCGCTCATGCGCCGATCATCGATGGGAAACTGGATATAGGGGGTGTAGAAGATGGGGACATCCTGAAACCGCAGCACCGCATCCCGGCCCTCGCCGATGCCGCTCTCCCGGTCGATCTCCATCTCCGACGCCGACAGCAGCCAGCCCTCGTCCCCGGGCGGGCAGGTGGTGTAGGTAATCCCGCTGTAACGGGAACGCTGATCATCGAGCAACTCCACCCTCTCCGCCGATCCCCGCGCGTGCTGGTCGATGAGGCGATACTCCACCGCCTCCAGCAACGCCTGCCCCGCCGCCAGATCGAAGGAGGCCGACTCGCCAAACAGACGCAAAGGGCCATTGCTGGCGAGTACCCCGCCGTCGGCCTTCAGGCTCTGTTCCGCCTCGTTGTAGACCAGCGACGCGGCGCGCACCTCCAGCGCACCCTGGCGGGCGAACACATCGCCGGCCATGCGCGCGATACGCTCATCGGGAAAAAGCTCCGCCCCCTCCCCCTCCAGCACGATCACCTCGCCCGGCTGCGCGCGGGGGATCGGCGCCAGCGCGCCCTCGCAGCGGGACCAATCCAGGCCCTGATCCAGCAAGGAAGAAGACAGCGAACTCGCGTTCACCGCTTGGGGATGGGCGAGCACCGCGAGGATCGCGAGGCTCAGGGCCTTGGGGCGAATCGACATGCGCCTCCCGGCATTATGGTGGTCGGATTGCAAGGTCATGGGTTATTTTGCCCCGCCGTCGTGGCAGACGGCATTGCTATTGATCTTCTGGTTTCGCGAGAAGCGTGGCAAGGGGGAGGTAAAATCGCATAGAATCCACTTTTCTTCAACGTCGGTTGTCATCCATCCCCATGCCTGAACGTCTCGCGGAACTCAACGAATGGCTCGCAAGCCATTTTGGAGAAACGAATTTCACCCTTGAGCCAGCCTCTGGCGATGCCAGTTTTCGGCGCTATTTTCGCATCTCTCTGGAAGATGGCCAAACCCTCATCGCCATGGACGCCCCACCGGACAAGGAGGACTGCCGCCCCTTCATCGAGATCGCCGGGCGCCTCCGCCCGCTGGGGATACATGTACCGGAGATCCTCGCCCAGTCCCGGGGGCGGGGCTTCCTGCTGCTCAGCGACCTGGGCGAAAGGCTCTATCTGGATCACCTCGACGAAACCAGCGTCGACCGCCTCTACGGCGACGCCCTCGGCGCGCTGGCGGCGATGCAGGCCTGCGCGAACGCCGAGGCGCTGCCCGCCTACGACCATGCGCTGCTGTGGAAAGAAATGGAGCTGTTTCGCCACTGGCTGGTCGGCGAGCATCTGGGACTCGACCTCGATGCCGCCGAGCGGGAGATGCTGGACGAGACCTTCGAGGCGCTGATCGCCAACGCCCAACACCAGCCCCAGGTCTTCGTCCATCGCGACTACCACTCGCGCAACCTGATGGTCAGCGACGGGCGCAACCCCGGCGTGCTCGACTTTCAGGACGCGGTGGCCGGCCCGGTCACCTATGACCTGGTCTCGCTGCTGCGGGACTGCTACATCCGCTGGCCCCGCCAGCGGGTCGCCGAATGGGCCAAGGGCTACTTTCACCTCGCCCTGCACACCGGCATCCTGCGCCAGGAGCACGAGCGGGAATTCCCGCGCTGGTTCGACCTGATGGGCATGCAGCGCCACCTCAAGGCCGCCGGCATCTTCGCCCGACTCTTCCTGCGCGACGGCAAGGACGGCTACCTCAAGGAGATCCCCCGCACCCTGGAGTACATCGTCGAGGTCGCCCCCGACTACCCGGAGACCGAGCGCCTGGGAGAGTTCATCGCCAAACGAGTGTTGCCAGAGCTACCGAAGAACACACCCGCATAGCGTAGCGCGCGGCTTGACGCGCCAATGCAGGCACGGGCGCGTCAAGCCGCGCGCTGCGTACTTTGGTTGCGCTTGCCACACACTCATTTCTACTAACAACTATGGCGGCAATGACGGAATATCGAAACGTAAACAAATCTCAGGACCGCCAGTCCCTGAAGACTGGCGGTCCTCCCCGAATTCGCATTAACCCCCAAGGAGAACACTATGTGGCTGAAAGCCTGGCACATCATCACCATGGTCACCTGGTTCGCGGGCCTCTTCTACCTGCCCCGCCTCTACGTCTACCACGCCATGAGCGAGGACGAGACCAGCCGCGAGCGCTTCAAGGTAATGGAACGCAAACTCTATTACGGCATCACCACCCCCGGCGGGGTGGCGACCGTGGTGCTGGGGCTATGGATGCTCTACGACTACGCCTGGACCGCCTACAGCTCGATGCTGTGGCTGCACATCAAGCTCGCCCTGATCGCCCTGCTGTGCGTCTACCACTGGTACTGCGGACGCCTGCTCAAGGACTTCGCCGCCGATCGCAACCGCCACGGCCACGTCTGGTACCGCTGGTTCAACGAGATCCCGGTGGTGTTTCTCATCGCCATCGTGCTGCTGGCCTCGCTCAAGCCTTTCTGATCCGCCCCCAGGGAACATCGATCAACTACGCAGCACGCGAACGGCGCGCAAACGGTTCAACCAGCGCCTTTCGCGCTTTTCGGGTATTTCGTCGTTTCAGAGATCGCGCAAACCCCGAGACAACCACCTACCACGCGCCGGCCATCTCGGGTATAGTTCCGGGATCGATTGAACATCACCAAACCCGATTCAGGAGTCCCACATGAGCTCGTCCGGACAGGTCCTAAAGCGTCGCATGCAAACCCTGGAAGCCCACCTCAAGCAGGAAAACCCGGTGCTGTTGAGCGCGGTGCAGAGCTTCCGCAAGCTAGACAAGGTCGCCCACGGCCTGGGCCTGCTCAACGAGGGGCAGTCCTACGCCATGCTCATCCCCTGGTGGCCGCTGATCTCGGTGCTCGGCACCTTCTCCGCCGGCAAATCCACCTTCATCAACCACTACCTGCAAGGTCAGCTGCAACGCACCGGCAATCAGGCGGTGGATGACCGCTTTACGGTGATGTGCTACAGCCACGAGGCGACCCCCCACGCCCTGCCCGGCATCGCCCTCGACTCCGATCCCCGCTTCCCCTTCTATCAGATGAGCGAAGAGATCGAGAAGGTGGCCGAGGGCGAGGGCGAGCGCATCGACGCCTATCTGCAACTGAAGACCTGCCCCAGCGAGTCGCTGCGCGGCAAGATCCTGATCGACTCGCCGGGGTTCGACGCCGACGCGCAGCGCTCGGCCACCCTGCGCATCACCGACCACATCATCGATCTCTCCGACCTGGTGCTGGTGTTGTTCGACGCCCGCCACCCGGAGCCGGGGGCGATGCGCGACACCCTCGATCATCTGGTCAGCCGCACCCTCAACCGCCCAGACACCGGCAAGTTCCTGTTCATCCTCAACCAGATCGATACCACCGCCCGCGAGGACAACCCGGAAGAGGTGGTCGCGGCCTGGCAGCGGGCGCTCGGGGAACGGGGCCTCACCGCCGGCCGCTTCTACACCATCTACAACCCGGACGCCGCCACCCCCATCGACAACCCGGAATTGCGTCGCCGTTTCGAGAGCAAGCGCGACGCGGATCTGAGTGAGATTCACGGTCGCATGCACGAGGTGGAGATCGAACGCGCCTACCGCATCGTCGGCGCGCTGGAGAAGAACGCCCGCGACATCCGCGAAAAGGTGATCCCGGAACTCCAGGGGCTGCTCGAACAGTGGCGCACCCGCACCCTGTGGGGCGACGCCATCGCCTTCGGCGCGCTGCTGGTCGGCGCCCTGGCATTGACCATCAGCAAGGGCTACTGGCAGGGCATCAGTTTCGCGCCGCCCTGGCTGGAGGCCTGGAGCGGCAGTCAACCGCTGATGATCGGCACCCTGGTCGGGGTACTGATCATCGTCCTCGGCATCCACGGCGGCGTGCGCAAGCTGGCCGCCAAGAGCCTGATGAAGAAGGCCCGCAAGCGCGGCGCGGAGATCAACATCCGCGGCAGCCTGATCGCCGCCTTCGAACGCAACACCGCGATCTGGAGCAGCGTCTTCCGCCGCGGCCCGGCGGGCTGGGGTCGCATGGCCCGCAAGCGGGTCGAACAGGTCCTGCAAGACACCGACACCTTCGTCCAGACCCTCAACGACCAGTTCACCAACCCCTCCGGCAAGGGGCTGGCGGATGTCCAGCACCAGCCCAAGCCAGCGCCCGCCGCCAGCGACAAAGCGGAAGCCGAACCGGAGACTGACCCGCACAAGCGCGCGCACGCCGAATAATCGCACCGGCAGCAGACCCCGGGCCGTGTGCGCGTCAGGAGTGGCAGCGCTTCAAGGGGCGCCACTCCTCTACTCCCCGCGCTGGCCCCCGGTGCCGAATAGACGAAACCCGCGATGACCCTCTACCTCCTCGATCACGACAACCCCCAGGCCCCCTTCCCTCCGGTGGAGGACGCCGAGACCGACCCCGACGGGCTGCTCGCCCTCGGCGGCGACCTCAGCCTGCCGCGCCTGCTCACCGCCTACCGCGGCGGCATCTTCCCCTGGTACAGCCACGGCCAGCCCATCATGTGGTGGTCGCCCAACCCCAGAACCGTCCTCTTTCCCGCACATGTCCACGTCTCCCGCAGCCTGCGCAAGGCAATGCGCAAGCCGTACTACCGCGCCACCTTCGACCACGCCTTCCCCGAGGTCATCGCCGCCTGCTCCGAACCCCGCCCCGGCCAGCACGGCACCTGGATCACCCGCGAGATGAAACAGGCCTATGTCATGCTCCACCGCGAGGGCTACGCCCACTCGGTAGAGGTCTGGAACCAGGACAGACTAGTCGGCGGCCTCTACGGGGTGATGCTGGGACGGGTATTCTTCGGCGAGTCCATGTTCAGCCGCGAGAACAACACCTCCAAGATGGCCCTGGTCCACCTCGCCCGCGGCTTCGGCGAAGGCGGCGGCGCCCTCATCGACTGCCAGGTCTACACCGACCACCTCTCCTCTCTGGGCGCGCAGGAGATCAATCGCCATGAATTCATCGAGCTGCTGGAGCAACACACCGCCGCGCCCAGCGTGGAACTCCCCCCACATCTCTGGTAGCGGCAAGGACGCCTGCCTACGCAGAGGCGGGCTCCGTGCGGCATGACGTACCTACGGGTTTTGCGCTCTCGCACCTCTCCCGGGATGAAAGCGCGGCTGTACACCGCCGCGTTTTTGCGCACAATAGACGCCTTGGATCGCCGAGCCCAGCTCGGCGATCCAGGAAAGCACCGCCTGATCACGCGAGCAGCGCCCCAACGCCAACCACCGGAGCCTCCCATGAGAACCGCCTACATCAGCCACCCCGACTGCATGAAACACGACACCGGCGACCACCACCCGGAGTGCGCCGCACGCTTGCAGGCCATCGACGACCGTCTCATCGCCGCCGGCATCATGGATCTGCTCATCTGCCGCGACGCCCCCAAGGCGACCCGCGAAGAGCTGGAGCGAGTCCACGACAAGGCCTATCTCGCCATGGTCGATCGCGCCATGCCCCACCCCGGCGAGGCGCCCGCCCATCTCGACCCGGACACGGTGGTGAGCGGCGGTAGCTACGACGCCGCCCTGCGCGCCGCCGGCGCCGTCGCCCACGCCACCCGCATGGTGCTGAGCGACGAAGTGGGCGACGCCTTCTGCGCCATACGCCCGCCCGGCCACCACGCCGAACGGGACCGCGCCATGGGCTTTTGCGTCTACAACAACATCGCCGTCGGCGCCGCCGAGGCGCTCGACGCCCACGGCCTGGAACGGGTCGCCCTGATCGACTTCGACGTCCACCACGGCAACGGCAGCGAGGATATCTTTCGCGACGACCCGCGGGTGATGGTCTGCTCCAGCTTTCAGCACCCCTACTACCCCAACCGCCCCTTCGCCGAACACGACGACCGCATCATCTGCTCCCCCATGGCGGCGGGCAGCGGCTCCGAGGAGTTCCGCGCCATCGTCCAACAACACTGGCTACCGGCGCTAGACGCCTTCAAGCCGCAAATGCTCTTCATCTCCGCCGGCTTCGACGCCCACCGCTCCGACCCCCTCGCGCAACTGCGCTTCACCGAAGCGGACTACCGCTGGGTCACCCAGCAACTGGCGGAACTCGCCCAACGCCACGCCGACAGCCGCATCGTCTCCTCCCTCGAAGGCGGCTACGAACCCACCGCCCTCGCCCTCTCCGTCGAGGCCCATCTCAGGGTGCTGATGCAGATCGATTGAGCCGGACGGGGCTTGCAGCCCCGTCCGCACCCTTACCAACGACCAATGCGGTTGCAGCAGAGAAGACAGAAATAAGGTAGGAACGGGTGTACAGCACCCATCCCACGGCCGATTTTTCACCATCTCTTTGCGCTCGGTCTTCTCTGTGTGGTAGTTTTCTCCGTGAATTAGCCCGATGTCATCATCCATGGCCCAACCATACGAACAACACAAAACACTCATCAAGGCCCTCACCCGCCTTCTCGAAGCGAAAGGCAACCCGCCGCGGCTGGTCGAGACCCACATCTCCTCCCTACTGCTGCACCGCGACAAGGTCTGGAAGCTCAAGAAGCCGGTAGATCTGGGCTTTCTCGACTTCACCCGCCTCGACCAACGCCGCCACTACTGCGAAGAGGAGCTACGCCTCAATCGCCGCACCGCCCCGCAACTCTACCTCGGCCTGCGCACCCTCTACGGCGCCCCGGACCGACCCGCCATCTCCCCCAACGGACCGCCCCTGGACTACCTGGTAGAGATGCGCCGCTTCGCAGACGACGCCCTCCTCGCCGACCACCCCCATCACCTCGATGAAACCCTCACCGACCGCCTCTGCGACCAGGTCCTCGCCCTCCACGCCGCCGCCGAGATCGCACCCCGCGACGGCCAATTCGGCACCCCGGCGCGGGTCATGGCGCCGCTACTGGAAAACTACCGCCTGATCCGGGAACTCGACCAAACCCCCGCCACCCACGCCCTCATCGATCAATTCGAGCGCTGGGCGCGGCAACAACCCGCGAAACTGGCCCCCCTCATTCAACACCGTCGCACCAACAACCATATCCGCGAATGCCACGGCGACCTGCACCTGGGCAACATCGCCCTCATCGACGGCCACCCCACCCTCTTCGACGCCATCGAATTCTCCCCGGCCCTACGCTGGATCGACACCCTCAGCGACCTCGCCTTCCTGCTCATGGACCTCCACGACCACCAACTCCCCGCCGCCGCCAACCAACTGCTCAACCGCTATCTGGAGCGCGCCAACAGCCCCCCTCGCCACGCCAGCGGGGTTGGGGTGAGGGCAAAAACACATCCCGGAAACACCCAAACGCCGGATTCCGTCAACACCCCCTCGGCGGCAACCGATCACACCCCCGACGAAAAACGCCCTCTCCCACCGGAGGCGGGTCCAGGCGAGGGCGCAACCCGGTCGAGCCGCGAACGGTCACTCTCCGAAACCTACCACGCCCTCCCCCTCCTCCCCTTCTACCTCCACTACCGCGCCACCGTGCGCGCCAAGATCGCCGCCATTCGCCACCACCAGCAACCCAGCGACGAGACGGAACAACAACTGGCGGACTACCTCGCCCTCGCCCAAGGCTACCTGGAAACCCCCTTCCATGCCGGACCGACCGACATCCGCCTCAAGCGCCCGATCCTCGCCATCACCCGCGGCCCCTCCGGCGCCGGCAAAAGCTACCTCGCCCGCTTCGTCGCCGGATCGATCAACGCCATCCACATCCGCGCCGACGTGGTGCGCAAACGCCTCGCCGGCCTGCGACCCGAAGACGACTCCAGCCAACTCGACCACTCCATCTACACCCCCGAATTCTCCGCCAACACCTACCAACAGATGCGCCGCCTTGCCAAACGCTCCCTGCAAGCCGGCCTGCCCACCATCGTCGACGCCACCTTCCTCAAACACGACCACCGCACCCCCTTTAACCGCCTCGCCAAAGAACAGGGCGTGCCCTTCCTGATCTTCGATCTCTCCACCCCAGAACGACTGATGCGCGAAAGGATCACTCAGCGCACCCAACAAGGCCGCGACCCCTCCGAGGCCAACCATGCGGTATTGAGCAACCAGTTGCCGCAACGCGACCGCCTGAGCGCCGCGGAGCGAGAGCGACTCATCCCGATTACCCCAGACACCGCGCTCACCCAACCTTGGCTTCGGAAGGCTCTTGCATGCCAACCCGACATCGAACTTTTCACTTCTATTTCTCTAAACCATACTTGACGCCTTGATAGCATTCGGCGAAAATCATCCCGAACGACGCGGCGGCCCCTGCCTCGCGTGACCAATTTCACGTTTTGCGGGCGACTTTTTGGCTTGGGAAAAAGAAGAAAAGGACACCCAAAGAGAGAAGAAGGGTGGAGCGCTACAGACGGAATGAAGTCACCGCAGAGGCCGAGCGGGAGCAGGCGGAAGCGGTGATCCAGGCCTGGCGCCGGCGGCTCTGTGATGTATCCTGGTTCATGCGCGGCCTCAACGAGCACCTGGCGCGGCGGGCCAACGAGGAGGACGGCTGCAAGGGGCGTTTCTGGGAGGGCCGCTTCAAGAGCCAAGCGCTGTTGGACGAGGCCGCCGTGTTGACCTGCATGAGCTATGTGGACCTGAACCCCGTGCGGGCGGGGGTCGCCGACACGCCCGAGGAATCGGACTTCACCTCGATTCAGCAAAGGACTCAGGAGCTGGGCGATAACGCCAGCAGCCAGCAAAGCGCGCCCGAGCAAGCCGCGGACCGACCGAAGATCGCACTCACTCCCCTGAATACCGAAGACACCGACCCGCACCCCAACGCCTTCGGCTTCGCGGACTACCTGGAGCTGCTGGACTGGACCGGCCGCGCGGTGCGAGACGACAAGCGCGGGGCCATCGATTCAGGGATTCCGCCGATACTGGAGCGCCTGGGCCTGGACCCCGAGGGCTTCTTGAATCAGGCGGCCGGGAGGACTAGGCTCGAACACCGGTGACGCCCGAACCGACTGGTGACGCTGCCGCCGTGGTGTTGTCCATCCCCCAGCGTAGCAAGGCGTAGCCAAAGACCGTCTGCCCTCCTTGATTCCCCAGCCCGACCACCCCCAAGGCATTGAATAAGAATTTAGGTGAATCGGCTCCCGTTGCCCCAATCCGGAAAACTAAAACTTGGGTGTCCCCGATTTCCGCGCTTCGGTGGGTTTGCTCTAGGCGGGCGAGAAAGCCGCCAGAAGACAAATGCCAAGGAACAGGGTAACGAGGCGAGAAGGTGCGGGTAGATTGATCATGGTGGCATTCGACCTGACGGGCTATTGTCGCGATTCAAGATGGTTTGAGTGCGGGTAGTGAATAGTACCGCCGCGGTATCTTCATCTCAAGCAGGGTTTGCGACCACCCACGCTCCGGCTTGGGAACCCAAGTCTTGGTAGCGCTAGCTGCCCGACGGACCGGCAAGCCAGAGCTTGCAAGACGTGCGTTCCCAAGGGGGACCTTGGGAACGAGCCGAACGAGCCGAAAAAAAATCCTGTCAATCCTGTCAATCCTGAGAAATCCTGTTAATCCTGTCTATTCAAACTCCCCAAGAGCAAGGCAAGGTATCCACCTGAGGGCTGAGGGCCTCACCATTGCCTGGGCTGGAACGTCTCATTATTCAGCAATACCACGCCCTCCCCGGACTGGGCCAGTACATAGAGTCCGCGCCGATAGGCATAGCGCCCAACCTCTTCGGGCAGTACCATTCCCGCCACCGCCCCCAGCAGCGTGTACCCCTGATATTGCGGGAAGCACTGCTTGAACAGCTCCATGCGATCCAGATGCTCCTGCACATCCTCCACCGTCAGCTTGGATTTGCACTCCACCGCGATCGCCGTGGTCGCGTTGATCACCAACAGGTCGATCTCCATGACGAACTGGCCATGATCGTCATAGGCGACAATGTTGGGCATCACCTGATGCACGGGCAGGTTGCGGCGCTTGAACAGTCCGACCACCGCCGGTCGCACCATCTCCTGCACGAACTCCCCCAGACGATTTCCATGCGAACCCAGTTGGCGGGTAACCTCCTGCAATCTACGATCCGTCTCCTTGAACTGCCGGTCCGTCTCCTTGAACTGCCGGTCCGTCTCTCTGAACCTGCGATCCGTCTCCTCGGACTGCTTACGTAACTCCGCATATTCTCGCTCCGACTTCCTGGCCATCTCCCTGAGTTGCTCGGCATTCTCCTGAAACATGCGCCATACGCTTTCAAAAGTAGGGGCTTCCGCCATTCTCCTGCTCTCCTTATGTTTCCTGTGGGTCCGCGATTTCCTGTTTTCTGCTGACAGGGAAGTGATAAGAGTATAGCCTATGGTGGCGGCAGCTCGCATATACCCGCGCAAGTTGCACGGGTACTACCAGGCCGAAAAACCTCTCGCGGAGGCCTGGAGCACGCAGAGAAATCCTGTTAATCTGATCCATTCAAACCCGCCATGAAACCGCAAGATCACCAACACATGGCCCGCGCCATCCACCTGGCGCGGCGCGGACTTTACACCACGCACCCTAACCCCCGTGTCGGTTGCGTGCTGGTGCGCGGTGGAGAAGTCGTGGGCGAGGGGTATCACCGCAAGGCGGGGGCGCCCCATGCGGAGCGCAATGCACTGGCGGCGGCGGGGGTGCGGGCCAAGGGCGCGACGGCCTATGTCACACTGGAGCCCTGTTGTCACCACGGCCGTACTCCGCCCTGTACCGATGGCCTGATCGAGGCCGGGGTGTCGCGGGTGGTGTGCGCCATGGTCGACCCGAATCCACTGGTGGCGGGCAAGGGGCTGGCGTTGCTGCGCGCCGCCGGCATCGAGGCGGAGTCGGGGCTGCTGGAGGTCCAGGCGCGGGCGCTCAACCCAGGCTTCATCAAGCGCATGTCCCAAGGCCTGCCGTTCGTTCGTTGCAAGCTGGCGATGAGCCTGGATGGGCGGACCGCGATGGCGAGTGGCGAGAGCAAGTGGATCACGGAATCGGCGGCGCGGCGGGATGTGCATCGCCTGCGCGCCCGCAGCTCGGCGATCCTCACCGGCATCGGCACGGTGCTGGCGGACGATCCGAGCATGGATGTACGCCTCGATCCGGCGGATCTCGATGGCGTGGAGTCTCGGGAAGAGGTCCCGACACCGATTCGCGCGGTGCTCGACAGCCAGCTCCGCTTTCCCCTGGATACCCGCATGCTTACCCTCCCCGGTCGCACGCTGATCCTGTGCGGCGAGGGATGCGATGAGGGCAAGATCGAAAACCGGGAGCGCCGCGGCGCTCAGGTGATTCCGGTCCGCCTGCAAGAGGGGCGCATCGACCTCCCCGCGGCGCTGCGCCGCCTCGCCGAGGAGCAGATCAACGAGGTGCTGTTGGAGTGCGGGCCGGTGCTCGCCGGCGCGGCCTTGCAAGCGGGCCTGATCGATGAGTTGGTGATCTACGCCGCCCCCCACCTGATGGGGGACAGCGCCCGCGGCCTCTTCAACCTCCCCGCCATCGCCACCATGGCCCAGCGCATCGACCTGACCATCAGCGATCTACGCATGGTGGGACGGGATATTCGCATCACCGCCACGCCTTTGGCGAAAAAGAAGGATGGACAGGATTAACAGGATTTGTCAGGATTGACGGGATGAGCTTATCAACCGCGGATTTCGCGGATGTGCGCGGATTACGGAGCCGGTCGGGAGTTGCACTCCCGACCGGAATGTTTGGCGCGGCGAAGATCCGTGGTCGGGAGCGAAGGCGGTGGCGGGTCAAACGTTCCGGTCGCAGGTACAACCTGCGACCGGCGCTATACTCCCATACGAAGATTACTGCGTTTGGCAAATCAAGCTGCCGTCGCCCAGGTTTCCCTTGGCCTTTTATCCAAACACGAAAAAAATCCTGTGCATCCCGCGAAATCCTGTTAATCCTGTCTATTAATTCGCGAAAAAAGTAAATGTTCACAGGCATCATCGAATCGGTCGGCAAGATCCAGCGCATCGAACAGCGCGGCGGCGACGTGCGTCTCACCATCGACACCGGCAAGATGGATCTCGCGGATGTGGCGCTGGGCGACAGCATCGCCTGCAACGGGGTGTGTCTCACGGCGGTGGCCCTGCCGGGCAACGGCTATGTCGCCGACGTGTCGCGGGAGACCCTGGACCATACCACCCTGGGCGATCTCAAGGGCGGTTCGCCGGTCAACCTGGAGAAGGCCCTGACGCTGAGCAGCCGACTGGGCGGTCATCTGGTGAGCGGCCATGTGGATGGCCTGGGCGAGGTGTTGGAGCGGCGCGATGACGCCCGTTCGATCCGCTTTCGCATCCTGGCCCCGGCGGGGTTGGCGAAGTATATCGCCCACAAGGGCTCAATCTGCGTCGATGGCGCCAGCCTTACCGTCAATCGGGTGGAGGGACCGATCTTCGAGCTCAACATCGTGCCCCATACGGTGCAGGAGACGATTATCAACCACTATCACAGCGGCAGCCGCGTCAATCTGGAGGTGGACCTGGTCGCCCGCTACCTGGAGCGCCTGCTGCTGGGCGATCAGGCCGCCAACGAGACCGAGCAGGCCTCCCCCGGGGTAACCCTGGAGTTGCTGGCCAAGAGCGGATTCATGGGATGAGCGAACACCCGGAGCCGATGCAACGCCTGCTGGAGATCATGGCCCGCCTGCGGGATCCGCAAGATGGCTGTCCCTGGGATTTGCAACAGAGTTACGCCAGCATCGTGCGCCACACCATCGAAGAGGCCTATGAAGTGGCCGAGGCGATCGAGAACGGCGACTTCGATGACCTGCGGGACGAACTGGGGGATCTGCTGTTTCAGGTGGTCTTCTACGCCCAGATCGCCCACGAGGAGGGCCGCTTCGACTTCAACGATGTCGTCGCCGGCATCTGCGACAAGATGGTTCGCCGCCACCCCCACGTCTTCGGCGATGAAGACTACGCCAGCGAAGAGGAGCAGCGCCGCGCCTGGGAGGCGATCAAGGCGACCGAGCGGGCGGACAAGAAGGAAACCCAGGACCAGGGAGGACTTTTGGCCTCGATTCCCGAAGCGCTCCCGGCCCTGACCCGCGCCCACAAGCTCCAGCGCAAGGCCGCCCATGTCGGTTTCGACTGGCCCGGCCCCGCGGGGGTGCTGAAGCAGCTTGACGAGGAGCGGACGGCGCTGGTCGAGGCGATGGCGGAGGGGGATCCACAACGCCGACAGGCGCGCCTGGAGCAGGAGATGGGGGATCTGCTCTTTACCTGCGTCAATCTTGCCCGTCACCTGAAGGTCGATCCCGAGGGCGCCTTGCGCAAGTGCAATCGCAACTTTACCCGACGATTCCAGCGCATGGAGCAAATCCTGAGGGAAAGAGATGAAAGGATCGACGCATTGGCGTCGGACCCCGAGGCCCTTGCTCGGCTCTGGGAAACGGCCGAGAGGGGGCTAGTGCAGCACCCGCCAAGTGACCATGAATAATGCGGGGCATAGGGTATTGATTTTTATATCAATAGCGTTATGGCTTATTTAGCGGGTGCCGCACTAGTACCGCGACGCGCGGGCATGCCGACAACCGCATGATTATATTAATTTTTCACCAATACGGATCAACCAGACTTCGCCGCATGGCCAGGATATGCGGAGTACAGCCCTTGGGCGGTGTCAAGCCAGGGCGTCTGCTCCAGTCACTCCGAAAGCCGTGAGTCATTTCGCCTTTTTGGGGCCCCTTGCAAAAAAACGGTTAACCTTTTGGTAAAAAATTTGTACGATGGTTGAAAGAAAGCGGCGATCACCATCAATCGCCGTCAGAAACCTGGAGGCAATACCGCCGACCGGCCTACGACAGGATGTTGGGCTGAGACATGCTAACGGAACCCACAACCTGTTTTTGCCCAGAGAGAAGCGGAACCGATGCAACAAGCCTTACTCGTAGACGATTCCAAATCAGCCAGAATCATCATCAGCCGACTGCTTCAGAAGCACGGCCTTGAGGTGCTCACCGCCGAATCCGGCGAAGGGGCGCTGGATATCCTCAAGAACAACACCCCTGACGTCATCTTCATGGACTACATGATGCCCGGCCTCAACGGCATCGAGACCATGCACAAGGTTCATGGCAACCCGGCCACCGCCCATGTGCCGGTGGTGATCTGCACCGGCAATGAGGGGGACAGCTATTTCGAGGAGGCGGTCTCCGAAGGGGCCTCCTCCCTGCTATCAAAACCGCCATCCGACGAGGGAATTCAAAAGGCCCTTGATGACATAAAAAAGGTGCTCGCCGATCGCGCGGCCTCAGCAGGCGCGGCGGCGGCCCCCGCCGCGGGCGGCGACGCGGCTATCGAAGCGGCGAAGGCGCAACTGCGGGCCGAGTTCGACGAAAAACTCGCCGCCTTGCGCAAGGAACTCGGCGGCGCTCAGGGCGGCGGGGCGCCCGCCGATCTGGAGGCGCGCTTCAAGCAGCTCCATCAGGAGATCGAACGATCCAAGAAGCAGGTCTTCGACGCCTTGGTACACCGCATGCAACAGCAACAGGCCAAGCTCATCGAGAGCATCAAGGGGCTGCTGGCGAAGCAGCGCAGCGATACCCTGGCGATGATCAAGAAGGCCATGGGCAAGGGTTGATCCCCGCAGCCGCGGCCTCGCGACAAAAGAGAACTCTATGCAATTTCGACAGAGCGGACCGAGCACGACCATGTTCAATCCCACCACCATCGTCATAGACGCCTTCGTCAGCAAACTCCAGGACAGCTACCATCGCACCTATGGCAACCTGAAGCCGGACTACCCCAGCATGATCGCCTATATCGGGCGCATGGCGCTGGAGAAGATCGCCAACAGCGACGCCCCCTACCACGACCTCAACCACACCATCATGGTGACCGAGGTGGGGCAGGAGATCCTGCGCGGGCGCCACCTCACCATGGGCGGCATCTCGCCCAAGGACTGGCTGCACTTCATCATCTCCCTGCTTTGTCACGACATTGGCTACGTGCGTGGCATCTGCCAGGGGGACGCCAACGGCCACTACCTGATCAATGAGGCCGGCGATACCGTCACCCTGAAGCGCGGCTCCACCGACGCCGCCCTCACCCCCTATCACGTCGATCGCTCCAAGCTGTTCATCAAGCAGCGCTTCGGCCATGTCGAGGCGGTGGATACGGACCTGATCATGCGCAACATCGAGCAGACCCGCTTCCCGGTCCCCGAGAAGGAAGACTACCGGGACACCCACGCCTTCCCCGGGCTGTTGCGCGCCGCCGACCTCATCGGCCAGATGGCGGACATCAACTACCCGCGCAAGCATGCCGCCCTGTTCGCCGAGTTCAAGGAGACCGGCATCGCGGAGAAACTCGGCTACGAGTCGGCCGCCGACCTGCGCACCCAGTACCCGAAATTCTTCTGGGGCGTGGTCAGCCCGCTTATCCAGGACGCCCTGGCCTACCTGCGCGAGACCCAGGAGGGCCAGTACTGGTTGGCGGGCCTCTACTCCAACGTCTTCGCCGAAGAGCACCAGCTCGCCAGCTTCGGTGCGGAACGGGGTCCCGACGCGGCGCAGATCGAGGCCATCTTCAATAGCGCCTGATCCCAGATTCATCACTTCAGCCACCGAGACACCTAGTGCCGCACTAGCCGCTGATGAAAAACCCCCTCAGGGCAAGGCTGGTCTCCTCCGGCTGATCCACGTGCAACCAGTGTCCCGCGCCGGCTATCGCGCGGCTCTTGGCGGCGGGGAAGAGACGAATGATCTCGGGCCAGTAATCCTCCCGCATGTAGTCGGAGCGATCACCATGGACGAACAGGGCGGGCCCGCGAAACTGGCGATGCAAAGGCGATGGCGGAAAGCGGCGTAATCGATCGCCATTTTCTCGTATAGAAGAAAGGTTGAAACGCCAGTTCCAGCTCCGCCCGTCCCGAACCAGCGCCTGAGCCAGAAAACCGGCAAGGCGCTCATCTCCCAGCCTTGAAGCGAGCTCACGCCGCACCTCCCCCCGTGCCTGAAACTTCTCCAGCTCCAGCGTTCCCAGTACCTCAAAGAGATGGGCGAAGCGTGGTGGATAGGTAACCGGGGCCATATCCAGGGAGGCGATTCGATCCACCTTGCGTGGGTGTACAAGGGAGAAATGGAGGGCTACCTTTCCGCCCATGCTGTGTCCCAGCACCATGCAACGTGAAATCGCCAGCTCATCCAGCAACGCCGCCAGGTCCCCAGCCATGAGCGGGATATCCATCTCCCTTCGCCAAAAGGATGCGCCATGGTTACGCAAATCGGGCAACAATACCGGTCGAGCGAGATCCATGCGTCTCACCAGGCCGCGCAAATGCTCCCCGCGCCCGAACATTCCATGCAGCGCGATCAAGGGGATACCGCCCCCCTTGCCTTCGTTCAGCCACCGATACGCCAACATCAAGCTCCCCCCATCCATCGCACCGAGATCACACTGGACATCGCTCAAACGATATTTTTCTCGAAATTACGAACAGTTTCGTGTCTAATTGCATCCTGAGTCTCAAATAACCGCCACCGCACCCGCCAACCGGAAACCATCGAACGTCGGTCGGAAGCGGCAAGGCCAAGAAGACCACAATCGGTCCCAGATGAACCGTCAACTCCGAAAATTCTTTGCCATACGTTCCAGTGAGAGCCACAAGGCGCTGTGGTTCTTCCTGTTGATGCTGGTCATCAGCCTCTTCTATACCCTGGGCTCCACGGTAGGCGACGCGCTGTTTATCGATCGCTTCGGCGATGATCGTCTCGGCGACATCCTGCCCTGGTATTACGTGGGGGTCGCGGTCGCCACCATCGCGGTTACCTGGGGCGTTGACTGGTTCCTCTCCCGACGCCAGAAACTCCATCTCTTCGTCGCCCTCGAAACCCTCTTCGCCATCTCCGTGTTCGCCCTCTACTGGGGCCTGCTGGCAAGCGACGCGGAATGGCTCTATTTTACCCTGGTGGTATGGCTG
This sequence comes from Gammaproteobacteria bacterium, assembly GCA_011390365.1. GTDB lineage: Bacteria > Pseudomonadota > Gammaproteobacteria > Chromatiales > Chromatiaceae > SLIM01. The sequence continues at coordinate 66,845 of JAABSM010000001.1, read as the reverse complement.
GAGGTGATCGGCCTGGTCAGCCTGACCATCTTCTTCTCGTTCATGGGCGATTTCTTCACCTCCCGCGACGCTCGCCGCCTCTACGGCTTCATCAACGGCGGCTTTCCCCTCGGCAACCTGCTGATGGGCTTCAGCGTACAGCCCATGCTCGCCTTCGTCGCCCCGGAGACCCTGCTGCTGTTGTGCGCGCTGCTGCTGCTGGGCGTCGCCTTCATCCCGTTTTACATCAGTCGTAGCGAGAATACCCTGATGAGACGGGAAGAGCAGGTGGAACAGGGGGGGGAAGCGCCCTTGCGCCGGGTGCTGATGCATCCGTTCGTGGCGGTCATCTTCCTGATGATCATCGCCGACCTCTTCTACTTCGTGTTCATCGACTTCGAACTCAAGGTCTTCGCCGCCGAAAGCTACGGCAAGGAGCAGCTGACCATCTTTTTCGGTCAGCTGTATGGCGTCGTGGGGGTGATCCAGATGGTGATACAGTTCGCCCTGGTGTCGCTGCTGTTGCGTCGCTTCGGCATCCTCAACAGCCTCATGATCAACGCCGCCCTCGCCCTGCTGGCCCTCTCCGCGGCCATCTTCCACCCCTCGCTGGCGGCCATCACCATCGCCAACGTGGTGCGCTATGCCTTCTCCGAGACCCTCGACGTCCCCGCCCGGGAGCTCCTCTACTTCCCCCTCCCCGGGCGTCTGCGAGAGCGCGCCCAGACCTTCGCCAACGGCATCCTGGCGCCGCTGGCCCAGGGCGTGGCCGGGCTCGCCCTGCTCGCCATGCTGGGGATTTTCGGCGACGCCAGCGCCATCACCTATGCCGCCTTAATCTTCGCCGCGCTATGGCTCATCTCCATCATCATCCTCGTACCCCGTTATCAGACCTCCCTGGAGGAGTCGCTGGTCAACTGGGATTTCAACCCGGAGAACATCGACCGGCTGCTGGAACAGAAGAGTAGCCGCGATATCTTCAAGCGCCTGCTTGAAGAAGAGCGCTATCCCGAGATCATCGCCCTGCTCAACTTCATTCCCGACCATGGCGACATCGACTTTCGGGAAGATTATTACGCCCTCCTTCAATGCGACGATAGCCCCACGCGTCTCAAGGTTCTGGAGCTTATCGAGATTCGTCCCCAGGGGATCGATCTGGCGAAACTTCAGCCGTTGTTCGACGACGCTGACAAGGAGGTGGCCGCCGCCGCGCTGGTGGCCTACTGCCGGCTGCGAAAGGAAGACGCGATGGAGGTGGTCGCACCCTATTTCGAGGACCCATCGATGGAGGTGAGGGTAGCGACGAAGGCGGCGATCGGCGTCAACGGGGGGCTGGATGCGGCGCTAACCATCTTCCCCAATCTGAAAGATGATCTCAAGGGCCCCCTGCCAGCCCGCATCGAGGCGGTGAAGGTGATCACCCGCATGAACTATCCCGCCGCGGCACGCGTGCTGCGGCCACTGCTGGATGGCGCCGAATTACGCCTGAAGAAGGAGATCCTCGGCGCCCTATCCCGCTTGCGGGATCCCAGCATCATGCCCGACCTGTTGCCGATGATCCTTATCCCGAGTCTCGAGGAGAGCGTCACCGCGGCGCTGGAGCGGATGCCGCCGGAGGCGGCCGCCTACATCATCGACTTCATGCGCGCCACGCCGCTGGATACCATCCACCGTATTCGCATGATACGTCTGCTGGGCAAGTTTCCCCATCCTGACTCCGAGGCCTATCTGATCAAGCAGTACCAGGAAGAGACCAAGCCGATTCAGCGCATCAACTGCCTGCACGCCCTGCGCGATCTGGCGCGGCGCGACGGCTTCCGGGCGGGCAGGGATTGGGCTACCGCGGAGATCGACTGGGCGCTGGGCAACTTCGACGAAACCCAACGCGCGATCAGCGCCTGCCGCGGCGGCGACATCCACTTCCGCGCCTTTCTGCTGGATCACTATCACTATCAGCTGGAGGTGCTGTTCGGCCTGCTGCACCTCTATTACGGCGGAGATGGTCTGGAGAATGCGATCATGGAGTTCTTCAGCACCGACAAGGCGTTGCAGGCGAACGCCATGGAGCTGCTGGAGGTGAACCTGGATCGCACCTTCAAGGCGCTGGTGATGCCGATCGTCTCCTTCTATTTCGATCCGCCCAGCGCCGGCGCCCTCACCCTCGCCCAGCTGTGGCGCAAGGAGGTCCCCGCCGACCCCTTCCTGCAGATGATTCGCACCTTCTATCTCTTCAAGAAAACGCCGCCCGGGGTACGCAAAATGGACGAGGCAAATAAAAACGTACTGGGAGTTCTCTCCGTCGTCTCCTTCCTGAAAAAGGTGGAACTTTTCTCGGAAATCCCCGCCAATTACCTGATCCCCATCGCCGAGATGATGAAGCACAAGACCGCCTTCGCCGGCGAGACCCTGTTCAAGAAGGGAGATACCGGCGACTCCCTCTACCTGATCCAGAAAGGGGCCATCGAGATTCTCTTCGACGACAACCACTCCATTCGCGTCGAGGCGGGAGAGACGATCGGCGACATGGCGCTGATCGACGGCGAATCCCGATCCGCCACCGCCAGGGTCGCCGAGGACAGCCGCCTGCTGCAACTTCGCAGCTACGACTTCAATCGCCTGCTGCTGACCTATCCGATCATCGCCAAATCCTTGTTGCGCATTCTCTCCAAGCGCCTGCGAGTGGCGAATGCCCGCAAATGAATCGCCATCCCGCGAGTGCATTGATCCCGCGCAACAACAGCATGGAAAACGCAATTAACGGCGACAGAATATGCTAAACTCCCGGGAGATGGTTAAAACTGCTCCATAAAGGATAGACCCCCAGGGCAAGTCCACTTGCCGGCAACTCGCATCGCAACATTCCGATGAGAAAAGGTACCAGCTCCCTCATAAGTCTGCCGATCCAGCGCCCGTTCGACATCCTCGCCGTAGATGATACGCCGATCAACCTCGAGCTTCTGGAAGGCATCCTCTCCACCCGCGGCCACAGTCTGCGCATGGCCCTGAGCGGCGAGGAGGCGCTGCGGCGAATCGGCGAAAAGCGCCCCGATCTGGTCATTCTCGATATCATGATGCCCGGCATGGATGGATTCGAGGTCTGTGAACAGATGAAGACCCGGGAGGATACCGCCGATGTACCGGTCATCTTCGTCAGCGCCCTCAACGAAACCGGCCACAAACTGGAGGCGTTCCACGCCGGCGGCGCGGATTACATCACACGCCCGTTCGAGGCCCTGGAGGTACTCGCCCGGGTCGAGAGCCAATTGCGCCTGCGCGACTTTCAGACCCGGCTGGAGGTCAAGGTCCGGGAGCGTACCGCGGAGCTGAGCGACGCCAACCGGGAACTGGAACAGGAGATCCAGGAACGGCGGCGCACCGAGCAGGAGCTGAAGTCCTCCCATCGCCGATTGCGGGAACTCTCCGCCCACCTGCTGCATAGCCGGGAAGAGGAGAAGGCGCAAATCGCCCGCGAGATCCACGACGAACTGGGCGCCACCTTCACCGCCCTCTCCCTGGACCTCGGCTGGATCGAAAGACACCTTGAAAACCGCCCGCAAGAGGTGAAGGCGCGTGTCGCGCAACTGCGCAAGGATGTCTCCGCCGCCGCCGATGTGGCGCGCCGTATCCAGACGGAACTTCGACCCAATATCCTGGATGATCTGGGGCTTTCGGAGGCGCTGTCATGGCTGGTGGAACGGTTCATGGAGAAATCTGACATCGAATCCCTGTTCACCGGCGAGGCGGGCCCCGTCGATCTGCCCGACAGCCACAACGTCGCCCTCTTCCGCATCGCCCAGGAGGCGCTTACCAACGTCGCCCGCCACTCCCGGGCCAGCCGCGCCGAGGTGTCGCTGCTGCATGAGGGGGAAGATCTGCTGCTGGAGGTTCGGGACAACGGCATCGGCATCGGCGACGCCACCTTTGCCAAGGAAGGGTCGTACGGCATACGCGGCATGCACGAACGGGCCTGGGCCATCTCCGCCACCATTGAGGCGGTGCAACCAGAGGGCGGGGGGACCATTATTCGCGTGCGCCTCCCCAAGCTGGACTCCAGCGGACCACGCTGATGCGCATCCTCATCGTCGACGATCACAGCTTCCTGCGGCGCGGCATTCGCGAAATCCTGCTTGAGCAGGGAGGCGTCTCCGAGGTGGGCGAGGCGGAAGACGGCGGTGAGGCGATGCGCCAGTTGCGCAACGCCCCCTGGGACCTGGTGTTGCTCGACCTCAACCTGCCCGGGCGCCGCGGCGTAGACGTGCTCAAGGAGATCAAGCAGGCCCATCCCGAGGTTGCGGTGCTGATCGTCAGCTCCCATCCCGAAGAGCAGTACGCGGTTCGACTGATCAGGTCCGGCGCCCACGGTTACCTGACCAAGGACAGCGCTCCGGAGAGGCTGATACATGCCATCGAGGTCATCGCGTCGGGGCGGCGCTACATCGGCGAAAAGGTGGCGCAACTGATGGCGGATGATATCTTCAACAGTCAGGGTTCGGAGGATGAACGGGCGCCCCATCTGCGCCTGAGCAATCGCGAGTACGAGGTCTTCCTCAAGCTGGCCGGCGGCGAGTCCCTGACCGGAATCGCCGAAACGCTGGCGGTCAGCGTCAAGACCATCTCCAGCTATCGCACCCGCATCCTCACCAAGATGGGCATGAAAAGCAACGCCGAACTCACCATCTACGCCAGCAAGAACGGATTGCTGGACGCCCCGCCCTGAACCATCCCCGCGTCGGGGGCATCACCGGAATCTTCCTACACCAAAACTTCCCGCCATCGCCGCGAAATGATCGCCCTCTTCCGACTGTTCGAAACCTCGTCGCCCCCTTAACATGGATCCCGGCTTTGGGCGATTGCAAAGCCGATCGATGAGATCTCCCGCTGGGCAGGTAAGGCGTTCGCGTTCAGCTTTGGCGCGCTTTTCATCGAAGACTGCTTAGGCTATCCGTATAGCACCCCAAGCGGGCTGGAGCGCCCGCATTATGTCGCCAAGGATGGCGATTCTCTTTTTCTTTTTCCCGCCGGGATGCGATCAACCTGGAGCCCCTGCTCTGGGCTCTTCAAGCAATCATACCATCATTTCAGGATGCCTTAGGCTTCAGCTGCTCGGGACGCAGTTTGGGGGTAAAGTATTCATCCGCGGCCTCCATGTCCACCGCCTTGCCGTCCTTGTCCACCAGCGGTTGCTCGTAATCGTTCCAGCCGCGCAGCCCCGTCTTGAGGGACGCCACGTTGCTGTAGCCCAGCACCTGCATCGAGTTTGCCGCGAGCACGCTGCGATGCCCGGAGCGGCACACTACCACGATCTCCCGATCCCGCGCCTCGACCAGCTCCGGCACCGTCTCCTCGTAATCCCACTCGCAGGCCGACTCCAGGATACCCCTCGGCACGCTCAGGGACCCGGATATATGCATGGCGTCATACTCGTACGGTTCGCGTACGTCGATCAACAGCAGCTTGGGGTTCTGCGCCACTCGCTCCTCCAGATCCCAGGGCATGATCTCCCTGACATCCGTCAGGCATTTTCGAATCAACTCGATAAACTTGACCATTACTACTTCCCGCTAAAAAACGCTCCCCCAACATCAGTACGGTCGCGCATGGGTTTTACATGCCCGCAAAAACCTCTCACAGAGGCACGCAGCACACCGAGAAATCCTTTTCCATGATCTCTGGGCCGCTGTGAGAGATCATATGAAAATTTTGGCGCGGCGCTACTACTCCTTCTGACACAGATTATGCTCCACCGCCATCACCGCCGCCTCCACCCGAGAGTGTACATCGAGTTTGCGCAGGATCGCCTTGACGTGGAGCTTGACGGTGCCGTCCGAGATACCCAGATTGCGCGCAATCACCTTGTTGCTCTGCCCCTCGGCCAGCAAACAGAGGATTTCGCGCTCGCGCGGGGTCAGATCTCCGAAGACACTGCCATCCTGGGAGCCGGCGGTTGAGGGCATCTCACCCTGCACCGCTCGTGCCAGGATTCCGGTCAATTCACGGGCGACCACGGTAGCGCCCTTGACGATCTCGTCCAGCGCCGTCAGCAGCTCGTCGGGCTCCATATCCTTGAGCAGATAGCCGTTGGCGCCGCTTTGCAGCGACTCGATCACGTCCTCTTCTTCGCGGCTGGTGGTCAACATCACGATCGGCAATCCGGGATGCTGGATGCGCAACTCCCGCAGCACCTCCAGCCCAGACATCTCCGGCATGCGCATATCCAGCAGCACCACGTCCGGCCTTTCCCGAATTGCCGCGTCGATCCCTTCCCGGCATCCCCCCTCGGCAGCGACCACCTCGATATTCCGCCGCTCCAGCAGCTCCCGCAGCCCGATTCGAAACAGGGCATGATCATCTATCAGCAGTACGCGCATATCGCTTTCCGGATCTCCTGTGGATGTTGCATTACTTGCCTCCGCGAATCCGCAGCCACTGGCCCCGGCGAATTATCCGCCGAGCCCGGCCCCGCGGCGAAGTGATCATGGGCTTCTCTCACGAAGAGACCAAGGCGATTGCCGGAAACTCGCATATCAGTATGCCCCGGATTCCGGCGCGTATGCAAGGCGCGGGGCAACCCGCGCGTGGTCGCGCGACGCAAGGGTTGACGCAACGATGATAACCACGGCGGGCCGCGGGGGTCGCTTATCGCGGCGCCAATCAAAGCCGATCATAAAACAACTCCACCCGGGTCCCCTCTCCCGGCTCGCTCTCGACCCGCAACTCCCCGCCCAGCTTCTTGGCCCGCTCCTCCATGATCGAGAGGCCGATGTGCTCGCCCGGCCGCCCCTTGGGCATCTCGTCGTCGAAACCCACGCCGTCGTCTTCGATCAGCAGCCGGTAGCCAGCCCCCCCGTGGCGGCTGAACAGGATGCGCACGTTGTGCGCCCCCGCATGCTTGCGAATGTTGGCCAGACACTCCTGGACGATGCGCAGCATCTGCAACTCCTCGCTTGAGGAGAGGTCCTGATCGTTGCAGTTGTACTGAAAGAAGATGGGAATGCCCACATCCTGACGGAAGCGCTCCGCCAGCTTTTCCAGAGAACGAATCAGCCCCCGCTGCTCCAGCGGGGCGAGAAAGCTGTTAAGCAACTCCCGCAATTCAGTATGGGCCTCATCGAGACCGTTACGAATGCGCAGCAGATCCCCCCTGGCCCCGGAGGATATATTGTCCTTGCCGAGGGAATCTTCAAGCATGCGCACCTGAAAACGCAGACTCGCCAACGTTTGCGCAAGGGAGTCGTGCAACTCATGGGCCATGTTGGTGCGTTCCTGGACGATGGAGAGCCGTCGCGCCTCCTCGTCGGAGCGATGCTTCGCAACCGCCATGCCCAGATGATGGCCGATGGTGGAGAGCAGGTCGAGAAATTCGTCGGAGATGGTGATTCCGGGATCGACGAAGATATGATAGACCCCGAAACAGTCATCATGGTACTCCAGCGGCACCTCCAGCACCTCCAGCCTGTCGTCTCCAAAGACCCGCCCCCCCCTTGCCGATGCACATCGCTGGGGATCGCGGGGACAAAGCAGGTCGCCATGGGTCAGCGGCTTGCCGCATTCACAAATGCGAATGGGGAGCTGCTCGGCGCCGCTCAGCATCACATCGTTCTCATCCACGCTTCCCACCAGACGCAGTCGCCCCTCCGCGGTCATCAGCGAGACGTTGGCCGAGCGGCCGCTCAGCATCTTCTTGAGCACATGAAGAAAACGAATCAGCAAATCGTCCAGGGTGTTGGCATGATTGATGACCGCCGCGACGTCATAGAGCACCTTCAGGAAGGTGGTCTGCTGGGCCAGACGGCGGGTCTGTCGCGCCACCCGGTTGTCCATATCCTCATAGACCTCCTCCAGCTCGTCGCTAAGGCTGTCGATATCCTGCATCACCGCCCCCAGCACGCCGACATTCTCCAGCGGCAGACTGCTCGCCGGCTCCCCCTGACACACCTCGAACACCGACTGCTCCAGGCGCACCAGCGGGTTCAGCAACTGACTGCGCAGCCGCTCCGCGCCGACAACCGCGGCAATGATGGAGACCGCGCCGAAAAACATCGCCAGGATCGCCCAGGTTGCCGGGTAGCCGGAGTCGAAATAGATCAGCATCGCCGCCAGCGGCTGCGCCGCCAGGCCGATGATCAGCGCCCACATGGGGCCGAGCAAGCGACCGGCGATCAGGATATGCAGAACACGGGAGTGCTCCAGGCGATCTTCGTCGTCCTGCCCCTGCGCCCTGGCGGCAAGCGAGGATTCACTCATCGTTTTCGAGCACGAAGATCATGCGCATCAGATCCGACAGGGTTTTCGCTTCCATCTTCTCCATCACCCGGGAACGATGCACCTCCACCGTCGACTGACTCACCCCCAATTGGGCGGCGATCACCTTGTTGCGGGTTCCGGTCACCACCAGATCGAGCACCTCCCGTTCCCGCGGGGTCAGGCGTTCGAAACGCCCGCGGATCTCATGGCGGCGCGAAACCTCGCCTCGTTGGCGGGCATCGATCTCCAGGGCGCGGTGGACGCTATCGAGAAGGTACTGATCCTTGAAGGGCTTCTCGATGAAGTCCACCGCCCCCGCCTGCACCGCCCGCACCGCCATGGGCACATCGCCATGGCCAGTGATGATCACGATCGGCGGATGGATGGGCTCCGCATCGAGCCGCGATTGCAATTCCAGGCCGCTGATTCCCGGCATGCGAATGTCGAGCACCAGACATCCGGGCTGCTCGGGGTCGAACGCCTCCAGATAACCCTGCGCGGAAGCAAAACAGACCACGCCCAGGCCGACCGACTCCATCAACAGCTTGATCGCCTCCCTCACCTCGGCATCATCGTCAACGATGAAGACCGTCGCTTGACTATTCCCCATACTCTTTCCAATCCTTTACCGGCAATACAAACCGAAACATGGCTCCCCCCCGCGACCCGTTATGGGCATGGAGTCGCCCGCGGTGAGCCTCGATAATACCGAGACTGATCGATAATCCCAAGCCCATCCCCTTGCTCTTGGTGGTCACGAAGGGGTCGAAGAGGCGATCTCTCACCTCGGGCAAGAGTCCGGGGCCGGTATCCTGAACACTCACCGAGACCTCGCCGCTACCCTCCCGCGCCGTCGCTACCGTCAACAGGCGCGGCAGACCGGGGGCGAGATCCGCCATCGCCTCGATGGCATTGCGGCACAGATTCAGGATCACCTGCTCAATCTGAATATGCTGGGCCGGCACCCTTGGCAAATCCTCGGCCAGCTTGAGACGCAACTCCACCCCCGCCTTGCGCGCCTCCGGCTCGAACAGCACCACCACCCCGTCGATCAGGCGACTGATATCGATCCGGGTCCGTTCAGGCTCCTCCTTGCGCACGAAACGACGCAACTGGCGGATGATGTTGGCCGCTCGGTCCGCCTGTCCGGCGATACGTTCCAGCACGTCCTCCAGGCGATCCGTGTCCGTCAGTCCGGATTCGAGCATGCGCACGCAGGCCTGGGAATTGGTCACGATCGCCGCCAACGGCTGATTGAGCTCATGGGCGATCCCCGACGCCATCTCGCCCATGGTGCTCAGCCGCGCCATGTGGGCCAGATCCGCCTGATGCTGACGGGCGTCCTCCTCCGCCCGCAGACGCTCGCTGATATCCCGAAATACCACCACCGCGCCCTGGGCGCGCCCCGTTTCGTCGCGGATCGGCGTCGAGCTGTACTCCACCGGAAAACAACTGCCGTTACGGCGCCAGAAGACATCCTCCTGCACGAAGGTAGGCAGGTTGGAGCGAGAGGTGTGATAGACCGGACACTCCTCGGCCGGGTGCGGGTTGCCGTCGGCGCGGGTGTGGTGAAACATCTCATGGGAGTTGCGCCCGACCAGCTCCTCCGCCTTCCATCCCGTCAGCTGCTCCATGGCGTGATTGACGAAGGTGGAGTAGCCATCCAGATCGACGCCGTAGATCCCCTCCGCCACCGAGTTGAGAATCAGCTCATGGCGCTCTTCGAGGCGCTGCTTGGAGCGGGCCAGCTCGCGGTTGAGGCGGATCACCACCACCGCCAGCAAGGTGCTGCCAACGAGGATCACGATACCGCCCAGCAACCAGTACCAGTAACGGTGGATCGCATCGCTGAGGGTAAACTGATCGATCGCCGGGTAGGGGGGAAGATTGAGCTCCTTGAGCAGCTCATGCACAGGCTGATAATCCAGGGGAACGGTCCATCCTGCGTGCCCCGCCGCCACCGCCGCGGGATGCTCGTGGGGCAGATCGAGCAGCGCCACCGCCACCCGTTGGGCAAGGGCGTTAGGTGTGTGGTAGACCTTGCTGAAGGGCCACTCCGGATAAAGCTGTGTACTGTGGGCGAGAAAGAACTCGGTATGCGCCAGGGCATTGATAATCTTGACATCATCCATGGAGATACGCCCGCTCAGGGCCAGCATCTCGAGGATATTGGTGCGCACGGTACCCGCATCGGCCCGCCCCTCCAGCACATCGAATACCACCTCGTCCTGAGTGCCGGCAAAATCGAGCTCGCCAAGATCCCGCCAGGGGTCAACGCCCTTGGCCTTCATCTCCCGCCACGCCACCTGAAAACCGCCGAATGAGGTTTCGTATACCGCGGAGAAGCGTTTGCGGCGCAAATCCCTCAGCTTCTCGATATCGGCGCGGCCGGCGCGGGTGAAGATGACGCCGCCGAACAGGTTGTAGTCGAGTTTGCCAGTGCGATTGTTGAGGGTGGCGATTCGCGACACCCGGTAACGCCGCTCCAGCCCGACATAGAGACCGGGATCCACCAGCACGAAATCCACCTCGCCGAACTTCACCGCCGATTCGATTTCGTCAAAACTGAGGGGGGCGATCTCGAACAGGTGATCGGGAATCTCTTCCATGAGATAGCCGGCAAGGGGGTCCCACATATTCAACGTGGCCTCTTTGCCGCGGTGATTGAGCACGCCGATGCGTACCCCGCGATAGGACTGCGCCTCCGCCGCCACCGGCTGCCATGATGCGGGCAGCCACGCGGCGAGCAATATCCCGAGCAGCAAGATGGCGCGAAATCTCTCCTTCATTTACCGTCGCGCACCGAAACCGGAGTCGCGCAGCCGCGCATATGTTTTCCCTGCATGATCACCATCCTCAACATCTCTGACACGGGCGCCGAGCACACGGGGAGATCTTCCTCCGTGATCTCGGCGCCTGCGTGAGAGATCCTGTGAAACTTTGGCGCGGCCGCGCTAACCTGGCGGCCACCCCATGGCACGCCCGCCAAGCAGGTGCAGGTGGATGTGATAAACCGCCTGGCCGCCATCCGCATTGCAATTGAAGACCAGGCGATAGCCGTTTTCGTCCAGCCCCTGCGCAGCGGCGATCTCCCTGGCCATCAACACCATCCCGCCTACCAGCCGCGCATCCTCCGCGCCCAGATCATTGGTCGTTTCGATATGTCGCTTGGGGATAATCAGGATATGGGTGGGGGCTTGCGGCGCGATGTCGCGAAAGGCGAGCAAGTCATCGCTCTCCATCACCTTGTCCGGAGAGATCTCCCCCGACGCCATCTTGCAGAACAAACAGTCAGACATATGCCATCCTCCGCGAACCCCGTCGCCCTGATCCTGACGGATTGGCGAAGCCCGCAAGCTAGAAACTCGATTTGCTTCGAAACCCTCCGCCCCGGAGAAACCGGGGCCGAAGAAACTGGATCGGAGTCGGCCTGTAAGCCGGGTTCTGTCGAGAACGATCATTCATCTGGACGACGCGTCACCGCGTCGCCTCAAGCGACCTACCCGGAAACCGTGCGGATCATCACGTGGCGACAAAGTCGCCTGTTTCCCTATTTGGTCTTGCTCCAGGCGGGGTTTACCCTGCCGTTCCCGTTACCGGAAACGCGGTGCGCTCTTACCGCACCATTTCACCCTTACCCGACCGCGAGCGGCCGGGCGGTATCTTTTCTGCTGCACTTTCCGTAGGCTCGCGCCCCCCAGGCGTTACCTGGCGCCCTGATCCGAGGAGCCCGGACTTTCCTCCATCCCGAAGGACAGCGATCGTTCGGCCAACTCCAGCCGACAAGTTAGGCTTTTTTAGCGTGACGCGCAACCCCTATCCCTTCAGGCTTGCGTCGGCCGGGACGTTGGATTAGGCCTCTGGGCCGGCTTTGCCGGTTGTCCCTGACGCGGAGGAATCGGAGCATAGGCGGGCTCCTGACGAACCTTGGGGGGCGACCTGCGCGGTGATTCATCCGCGTCCTCGTCCCGCCCCGCCCCCTTGATCGCCTGCCAGGTGGTGGCGATCTGCACCACCCTGGCCCCCGCCACCACCAGATGGATGGTCAGCCAGGTCAGCATCAAGCCGCCAATGGCGACGATAAAGAGCGCGATAATGCGCAAATGCTCCACCTTGCCCAGCGCCGCGTTGTGCTCCATGCCATCCAGATCCCGCACGATATAGCGCGCCCACCCATCCAGGGTATCGGAGACGCTGGCGGGGTTGATCACCCCCTCGTAGATCTGCCCGAACAGCAGCATGGCGTAACGCACGCCAATCACGATCAACGCCATGCCGACGATCGCCGCGATCACTCTGGCGGCCAGTTGTACCTTTTCCATCACTTTTGCTGCCCCACATACACCAAGAAATCATCACCATTGTAGCCACAGATTGCCGCAAGGGACAGCATCACGAAGATCCCCCCAAGAAATCACGCCCCCCACCTTAGCGGGACTGTCAGACCTTCAACGACTGGCACTCCTGGGGCCGCCCCATATCCCGGCTGCTATCCGTCGCCATGCGTCACGCCCTTGCATCCGGTGGCGGGAAAGGCGAAGATCCCTCACCCCTTGAACCTTTGGAAAACACCATGCGAGCCCTGAACGAAGAATTTCAACTCAGCCCCGATCTCTCCTACCTCAACCACGCCGCGGTGGCCCCCTGGCCCAAGTGCGCCGCCGAGGCGGTGAGCGCCTTCGCCGCCGACAACGCCGCGCGCGGTGCGACCGACTATCCCGACTGGCTGAAGACGGAGAACTCCCTGCGCCGACGCGCCGCGGAATTGATCAACGCGCCTTCGGTGGACGATATCTCCCTGCTCAAGAGCACCTCGGAAGGGCTCTCGCTGGTCGCCTACGGCCTGCCGTGGCAAGCGGGGGATAACCTGGTCATCTTCGACTGCGAATTCCCCTCCAATCGCATCGTCTGGGAATCCCTGATCGAATTCGGCGTGGAGCTGCGCCAGATCCCCCTCAATCCCCTGGCGGATCCGGAAGGGGATCTGCTCGCCGCCTGCGACGCACGCACCCGCCTGATCAGCGTCAGCTCGGTGCAGTACGCCGATGGCTTCGCCGCCGATATCCCGCGTATCGGCCGCTTTTGCCGGGAGCGGGAGATCCGCTTTTGCGTCGACGCGATTCAGAGCATCGGCGCGCTGAAAACCGACGTGCAGGCCTGGCAGGCCGATTTCGTCGCCGCCGACGGCCACAAATGGATGCTCGGCCCCGAGGGGCTGGCCCTCTTCTACTGCCGACAACCGCCGCGGGAACAACTCAAGCTGCATCAGTACGGCTGGCACATGGTCGCCAACCCCGGCGACTACACGACCAAGGCGTGGCAGGCCGCCCAGGATGGCAGACGTTTCGAATGCGGCAGCCCCAACCTGCTCGCCGCCAGCGCCCTTAACGCCAGCCTGGGGCTGCTGCTGGAGACGGGCATGGCCGAGGTCGAGCGGCGTGCGATCGCCAACCAGCGCTGGCTAAGGGAGCACCTTGAGGCACTGCCCGAACTGGAGATCCTCACCAGCGACCGTCCCGAACGCCAATCGGGCATAGTCACCTTCCGCCCGCGCCGCGGCGACGCCGAGGCGCTGCACCGCCACCTGATGCAACAACGGGTCATCTGCGCCCCGCGCGGCGGCGGGGTACGCTTCTCGCCCCACTTCTATACGCCTGGGGAGGCGTTGGAGCGAGCCGTGGCGGAAGTCAAGGCGTGGCTGGAAAGACAGTCCCGTCAAGGATGATTGCCACAGGATGTGCCGAATAAAAAGCCTTGTCGCTCGGTCGACGGCACATCCCATGCAGAACCAAAAACACTCGGCGTACCCACGAAATGAGGCGCATCATTCCCGGAGAATGCCATGGCGGCTTAAGTTAATGACATTGTGTGCGCCCAGTGTCTCCGTGGCATCCCTTTTTTCCATTCACCCCTCGGCCAACCAAGCCGCCGCCTGCTTGGCGAAGTAGGTGAGGATGCCATCGGCGCCGGCGCGCTTGATCGAGAGCAGGGTTTCCATCACCACAGCCCGTTCGTCCAGCCAGCCATTCTGTGCGGCGGCCTTGAGCATGGCATACTCGCCGCTGACCTGGTAGACATAGGTCGGGGCCGCGAACTCGTCCTTGATGCGGCGTACGATATCAAGATACGGCATGCCCGGCTTGATCATCACCATATCCGCCCCCTCGGCGAGATCCAGCCCCACCTCGTGGATCGCCTCGTCGCTATTGGCGGGATCCATCTGGTAGCTGTGCTTGTTGCCGCCGCCGAGATTGCCGGCGGAGCCGACGGCATCGCGAAAGGGTCCGTAGAAACTGGAGGCGTACTTGGCGGAGTAGGCGAGGATGCGGGTATGGATGTGCCCTGCCGCCTCCAGCGCCTCGCGCACCGCGCCGATGCGCCCATCCATCATGTCCGACGGCGCGACGATATCCGCCCCGGCATCGGCATGGGAGAGGGCCTGTCTGACCAATACCGCCACCGTCTCATCGTTCATCACATAGCCGCTGTCGTCGATGAGTCCGTCCTGGCCGTGGATGGTGAAGGGATCCAGGGCCACATCGGTCACCACCCCCAGTTCGGGCGTTGCCGCCTTGAGGGCGCGCACCGCCCGTTGCGCCAGGCCGTCCGGGTTGTAGGCCTCGCGCGCATCCTCGCTCTTGACCTCCAGCGGCGTCACCGGAAACAGCGCCATCGCCGGGATCCCCAGGTCCCGCGCCTGCCGCGCCTCCTCGATCAACAGATCGATGCTGATGCGCTCTACCCCGGGCATCGACGGCACCGCCTGCCGTTGCCCCTCCCCCTCCAGCACGAACACGGGATAGATGAAGTCATCCGGCGACAGGCGGGTCTCGCGCATCATGCGCCGGGAAAAATCATCGCGGCGCATGCGCCGCATGCGGGTGGCGGAATAGGGGCTGCGGGCTGTATTGACGGGCATCGAATCTCCACTCCTCGGACTTGAGCGCTGATGATTAACGGGTTCACCACAGCGGGCGCGACGAACACAGAGAGATGACGCAGACGCCAACCCCGCTCGAATCATCGGGGGCCTCGTCCTCAACCGGCCCATCTCAGGCAACCGCCCTCATCGTGTTTCTCCGTGCGCGCTGTTCTCTGTGGCAGGTTTCAGTTTGGGCTAACCTGTATACTTTGTCACAATCGGCGATTGTCGGCAAACATGCCGAACCGCTCCGAACCCGCTACAATACGCGCCTCGCGACTGAATCGCATGAATTGGGAGCATCAAGTGGACTGGTTACAACTGCATATCGTCACCGAACGCAGCAAGGCGCCGCTGGCGGAGCTATTGCTCGAAGGGCTGGAGGCGGTATCCGTGACCCAGGCGGACGCCGAGGATCACCCGGTGCTGGAGCCGGATCCGGGACGGATCGAACTCTGGCCCTATACCCGCACCACCGGGCTGTTTGCTGGCGACGCCGACGCCCAGGCGCTTGCCGATGCGGTAAAGGCCGGGCTGCCTGGCGAGGCGATGCGGGAACTGTGTATCGAACCGCTTCAGGACCAGGTCTGGGAAAGGGCCTGGATGGAGCACTTCCACCCCATGCGCTTCGGCGAGCGACTGTGGATCCGCCCCAGCGGCAGCGACATCGAACAGCACGACGCCGTCATCATCGACCTCGACCCTGGCCTCGCCTTCGGCACCGGCACCCACCCCACCACGGCCCTCTGCCTGCGCTGGCTGGACGCCAACCCGCCCCGCCGCCTGAACGTGCTGGACCTCGGCTGCGGCTCCGGTATTCTCGCCATCGCCGCCCTCAAACTCGAAGCCAGCCGGGCTATCGCCATCGACCACGACCCCCAGGCCGTAGAGGCGACCCTCATTAACGCCCGCGACAACGGCGTCGGCGATAATCTCACCGTGCTGCATAGCGATGAGGCCGGAGAAGAGAAGGTAGACCTGGTCATGGCCAACATCCTCTCCGAGGTACTGATCTCCCTGGAAGGGCGAATCGCGGCACGCCTCGATGCCGGCGGCAGGATCATCCTCTCGGGTATACTGGCGGATCAGGCCGATCAGGTCGCCGCCGCCTATGCCAAAGACTTTGCCATGTCACCGCCAGTCACTCTCGATGGCTGGGTGCTGCTGGAAGGGATGAAAAGGGGATAGCATTCCCGACGAAATCCGCAAGACAAGGACCCGAGCCATCGCCGGAAAACCAGTCACCGACCAGCGGGCAATGGCCACGAACAGGGAACCTTGTGACCCAATCCGGCCGGGCCGGTATGCGAGGCGATCAACTTTCATTACAATAGCCGACTAGCTTCGCCCACCCACAAACCTAACGACAACCAGCTCCCGGACCGAATACGTGTTTACCACCTGCACCCATTGCGAAACCCGCTTTCGCATCCACTCGGATCAGCTCAAGGCCGCCCAGGGTCTGGTCCGTTGCGCCCATTGCAACGAAATCTTCAATGCCCTCGACAGACTCCAGGAAGACGAGGAGAGCGGCGCGGAGGAGGAGAGCGCAACCCCGCAAGCCGAACCGCCATTGGCGGAAATGGCGCCTCAGGCCGGAGAGCCGAAAACCGTCAGTCGCGGTTACCGCTGGATGGCCAATGGGGTCTGGAGCATCGGCATCCTCATCCTCTTCGCCCTCGCCCTCGCCCAGCTCGCCTGGTACAACCGGGATCGCGTCATAGAGTACGAGAAGGGAAGGGAGGCGCTGGAAAGCTATTGCGCCTATACCGGCTGCGTGATCCCGCCGCGCCGCTCCCTGGAGCAGTTGAAGATCATCGACCGCCTGGTCGCCTCTCACCCCGAGATCGCCGGCGTATTGCGTATTCGCCTCTCCTTCGAAAATCAGGCCCCCTTCCACCAACCCTTCCCCATCCTTCAGGTCAGCCTCTTTACCGGCGACGGGGAACTGGAAGCCCAGCGGCGCTTCGGCCCCGAAGAGTACGCCAGCACCCCCATCGATCCCAACGACGTGATGCAGCCCGGCCAGATGGTGGAGGTGGAACTGGATGTTCAGGACCCCGGCTCCCACGTTACCGGCTTCGAGTTCGCGTTCTTCTGATGCAACACCGGGCACGCAAACGCTTCGGCCAGAATTTTCTCCACGACCCCGGCATTATCGCGCGCATCGTGGGCGCCATTTCTCCCCAACCCGACGACTGCATGGTCGAGATCGGACCGGGCCAAGGCGCAATCACCCTGCGGCTTCTGGAGGCCCTGCGACACCTGCATGCGGTGGAACTGGATCGTGACCTGATCGGCCCGCTGACAGCCGCCGCCGGGGATCACGGCGCATTGACCCTCCATCAGGCGGACGCCCTGGCCTTCGATTTTCGATCCCTCGCCCCCTCGCCACAGGCATTGAGGGTCGTCGGCAACCTCCCCTACAATATCTCCACACCCATCCTCTTCCACCTGCTCGATCAGCTCGGCGCCATTCGAGACATGCACTTCATGCTGCAAAAAGAGGTGGTAGCGCGTATGGCCGCCCCGCCCGGCTCCAGGACCTTCGGCCGCCTCTCGGTCATGGTGCAGGTCGCATGCAAGGTCCAGAACCTGTTTGATATCGGCCCCGGGGCCTTTCGTCCCGCCCCCAAGGTCGACTCCGCCTTCGTGCGCCTCACCCCCCTGGCCGCCCCCCCCGCAATCCATCACCGCGAAGGATTCGAACAATTGGTCGCCGCGGCCTTTTCACAAAGACGCAAGACACTGAGAAACAGCCTCAAAAAAATCGCCACCGAAGAGCAGATTCGCGCCGCGGATATTGACCTAACGATACGACCAGAACGACTCTCTCCCCTTGATTTCGTCCGCCTTGCCAATCATCTTTTTCTTCAGGGGCAAGGCGATTAATCCCATCACGCTTCTCGAAAAGGGTTTGAGCGTATTCCCGCCAGATGGGCGCACCGCCAGGCCGCGCTCTTGCCCGGCAACGAAAGCCCAATAGCCCCTCCGAGACCAGCGTTCTTCGACTTCAAACCGGATTATCGGCCACTCCCTTCACAATCCCCCGTTTGAAAATTCGCGTGATTATTTGACGAACGCTATTTATTCGTTAGATAATCCTTGCAAATGGATTCATCGCCCACAAATCCGCGAAGACAAGCCCGACGAAACGGCGACAGATGAATCCTTGCTCCGCATCGTGCAATGACATTCGCAATGTGATCGAAAACCTCTCCTGGGTGCGGCGAGACCTTTCCGATCATCACGCATTGACGGTCAACGGCGGCAGCTCTCGGGCTTTTCGAAAACCAACCATTTCATAAAAACCAGACACTCAAGGAACCGACACATGGCAGCAGCATACGCGAAACAGATCGAACAGCTCCAATCCCAGATCGAAGAACTACAAGCCAAGAAGGAGAAGGAAGAGCGGGAGCGCGAAGTACTGGAAAAGGTCTACGAGGACCTCAAGAACGCACTGCACGCGGACGATATCTCCATCGACTCCTTCCTGCGTTTTGCCTACCGTGACGTAAAGCGCGTCGTCGCCCGAATCGAAAAAGAGAGGGCCAAGGAAGAGAGGACCGAGGCCAAGCCCCCCCCGGTCAAGAAGGCGACCACCAAGAAGAAAGGCAAGCGCGGCAAGGCGAAAAAGCAGATGCCGGTCAAGATCCCTGCCGGGCAATACAAGAATATCCCGCCCACTCTCGATGCCGTGCACACCGTGAACGAAAAAGGCCCGCGCCCCAAGGTCATCAAGGCCTATGTGGAAGAGATCGGCATTGATCGTTTCCTGGAAGAGTGCCGTATCGACGGCTGATAATCGGCTTTTACCGCACCACAATTGCTTGTCGCCAGCTTTTGGCCGCTGCCATGGCGGCGGCAAGTCGATTGTCGGTTTTATCCCCTCCCCTCCCCCCCGAAAGATGACGACCGAAAGGCCCGCCTCGTCTCCGCCAGCCCCCTTTCGCCACAATACATTGTCAAGCATCCTTGGCAATTCCGAAACATTGCCGGTTCCATTTCGGCCACTTTGCCCCCACAATGGTTCTCTCCGAAAACCATTGCCGAGCGACCATGAGTAAAGAGCAACAACAAGACCCGATTCAGGACGAGACTGACGCAAACCCCGAAACCGACTCCACGGAGACCACCGAGCACTCGCTGCTGCCGGCGGAGAAGGCGCTGCCCGGTGTCGTGCATCTGCTGCCGGTGGCCGTGCGGCCCTTCTTTCCCGGTCAGGCGGTACCCTTGCTGATGCACGCCAACCATTGGCGTTCGACCCTGCAAGCGGTAGGCCGAACGGATCACCACGCGCTGGGGATCATCCTGGTGGACGGCCCGGACGCGGAGAGCGCGACCACCGAGGCTTTCGCCAAGGTGGGAACCGCCGGCCGCGTCCACCGCGTACAGGAGAACGAGGGCAAGCTCCAGGTTCTCATCGAGTGCGTGCAGCGCTTTCGCATCAAGCGCATCCTCAGCCATGAGGCCCCCTTCACCGCCCAGGTCGAATACCTGCCGGAGCCTACCGACTATCCGGAGAAGGAGGTGAAGGCCTATGCCATGGCGATCATCAACACCATCAAGGAGCTGCTGCCCCTCAATCCGCTCTACCAGGAAGAGCTGCGCATGTTCCTCGACCGCTTCGGCCCGGATGATCCTTCCCACCTGTCGGACTTCGCCGCCAGCCTCACCACCTCCAACAACGAACAGTTGCAAGGGGTGCTTGAGACCGTCGAACTGCTGCCGCGCATGGAGCGGGTACTCACCCTGCTCAACAACGAACTGGAGATGGCCCGCGCCCAGCACGACATCCGCAAATCGGTGGAGGCGCGGATGGATAAGCAGCAACGGGAGTTCTTCCTCAAGGAGCAGCTCAAGGAGATCCAGAAGGAGCTTGGCCTCTCCAAGGACGATCGTACCGCCGAGCTGGACCGCTTCAAGGAGCGCATCGAGAAGCTGGTACTGAGCAAGGAGGCGCAAAAGCGGGTCGATGAGGAGATGGACAAGATGGCGATCCTGGAGACGGGATCACCGGAATACGCCCTCACCCGCAACTACCTGGACTGGATCACCACCCTGCCCTGGGGCAAGCACACCAAGGACCGCCTCGACCTCGGCTACGCCCGCCGCGCCCTCAACCGCGACCACTACGGGTTGGACGACGTCAAGTCCCGCATCCTGGAGTTCCTCGCCGTCGGCATCATGAAGAAGGAGGTCAGTGGCTCGATTGTGCTGTTTGTCGGCCCGCCCGGCGTCGGCAAGACCTCCATCGGCAAATCGATCGCCGACGCCCTCGATCGCACCTTCTACCGCTTCTCCGTCGGCGGCATCCGCGACGAGGCGGAGATCAAGGGCCATCGCCGCACCTACATCGGCGCGATGCCCGGCAAGTTCATCCAGGCGATGAAGGAGGCGGGCAGCGCCAACCCGGTGATCATGCTCGACGAGATCGACAAGATCGGCGCCTCCTATCACGGCGATCCGGCCTCATCCCTGCTGGAGGTGCTGGACCCGGAACAGAACAGCGACTTTCTCGACCACTACCTGGATCTGCGTTTCGACCTCTCCAAGGTATTGTTTCTCTGCACCGCCAACCAGCTCGACACCATCCCCGGGCCGCTGCTCGACCGCATGGAGGTGATCCAGCTCTCTGGCTACATCGCCCGCGACAAGCAGCAGATCGCCCGCAAATACCTGCTGCCTCGCCAGATCGAACGGGCCGGTCTGGAGAAGAATCAGGTCAAGCTCGACGGTCCCACCCTGCGCGCCGTCATCGACGGCTATGCCAGAGACGCCGGCGTGCGGCGACTGGAGAAGCAACTGGGCAAGATCGTGCGCAAGTCGGTGGTCAAGATCCTGGAAGGGGAAGAGCCGCCGATCGAGATCACCAAGGAGCAGCTCAAGCCCCTGCTCGGCCCCCCCATCTTCCGCGACGAACAGGCGATCAAGGGGCCGGGGGTGATCACCGGGCTGGCCTGGACCGCGATGGGCGGGGCCACCCTCAACATCGAGGCGGTACGCACCCACAGCCACAGTCGCGGCTTCAAGCTTACCGGCAAGCTCGGCGAGACCATGCGCGAATCGGCGGAGATCGCCTACGGCTACGTCATGAGTCGCGCCCAGCGCTATGGCGCCGACCCGGAGTGGTTCGAAAAGGCCTTCATCCACCTGCACGTTCCCGCTGGCGCCACCCCCAAGGACGGTCCCAGCGCCGGCATCACCATGGCCTCCGCGCTGCTCTCCCTGGCCCGCGACGAAAAGCCCGCGCGCAAGATCGCCATGACCGGCGAACTGACCCTCACCGGCCAGGTCTTCCCCGTCGGCGGCATTCGCGAAAAGGTCATCGCCGCCCGTCGCGCCGGCATCCGCGAATTGATCCTGCCCGCCGCCAACGAAGGGGAGTACGAGGAGGTCCCCGAGCATATCCGCAAGGGCTTCACCGTCCACTTCGCGGAGAACTACGACCAAGTGGCCGAATTGCTCTTCAAGCTCGACAAGAAGGCAGGGAAAAATCAGCCGGAGCCATAAGCGTGCGACCCCTGAATAGACGCCGTCCCGGGATCCGCCCTGGACTACCGGGAAACCACGAAACACACGAAAGACGCGAAAGCGATGAGCGCCGCTCGTCAATCTTTGCTATTCGCGTAGTTCGTGGTTTCGGTAAATCGTGAAATGAACAGCCCCGCGCCCCACACCTTCACCGTACAACTCCACGATACCGACGCCGCGGGGGTGATGTTCTTCGCCCACCTCTTCCGCCATGCCCACGACGCCTATGAAGGTCTCATGGCGGAGGTCGGCTACCCCCTGGACGAATTGATCCGCAACGACGAGCCGCGCCTGCCGCTGGTACACGCCGAGGCGGATTTCCTCCGCCCCATTCGCCACGGCGACCGTATTGAAGTGCATGCGCGTGTCAGCGACCTGGCGGAAAGACACTTCACCCTGACCAGCGATTTTCTGCGGGATGGAGAGAGGGTCGCCAGTTGCACGACGAAGCACGTCGCGGCAACGGAAAACGGGGCGGTTGCGCTTCCGTCCGGCCTGGCAGAACGGCTGCAAGACATTTGCCCGCGGCTCGGATAAACCCAGCGCAGCCGATAACCCCGTAGCGTAGCTCCGGGCGCCGCGGGGGGCTCCGCGCCTGCTCCAGCATCCAGCAACAAAAGATAGACAGGATTCACAGGATTTGCGCAGGATTCACAAGATTATCTCTTCTTCCTCGCCAAAGTTTTCATAATATCTCTCACGGAGACACAGAGATCACTGAGGAACATTTCTCCGTGTGCTCCGTGCCTCCGTGAGAGATTTTGCGAACTTGATACAGTGGATACTTAATCTCAGCTGTACTAGAGTCCGTACTCCTCGCTCAGGCGCGTTTGGTCCCTACACGCCAAGGCGTATACTTCACTCTCCGGCCAGACCTGCAGCGATCCCGACCCTCGCCGTGTTTTTCGTGCTTTTCGTGTTTTTCGTGGTGAACCGCTCTTTTCTGGATTATCCGCCCTACCCCGCCCTTTCCCACTCGAACGGTTCGATATTGCGCGTCTCCTTGCTGAACGACACGCCGATCAGATAGACCTCCCCCTGTCCAAGGTACTTCTCGAAATAACGCTTCCGTTTGATCTGGGCAAGGGGCGCGCCGCCCTCTTCATCCCATTCCGCGACCTTGAATTCGATCACGAACACCCGTCCGCCCAGACGTACCGTGAGGTCGATACGCCCCCGGTTGGTGACATCTTCGGCGGTGATGTCCAGACCAAGGGCGGCGAAATAACAGTAGACCACCGACGCATAATAGCCTTCGTATTCGGCGAGACGGTTTTTGCGATACCAGTCGTTGGGAATGGAGGCGAAAAAGGCGTGAAAAAGGTCGCGCAAGTCGTCGATACGCCCCGCTTGCAGGGCGCGGTAGACCGCCTTCTGGTTGCCGGATTTGGCGGTAGGCGCTTGATGAGAAACGACGGACTGGCGGTCTCGAACCAGTAGGCCCTGAACACTCGATTCTTGAGATACAGCAGGACGTCGTAAGGGTTATAAACTTTATCACCGAGAAAGTTATAGCCATTATACCAATCTCGCAAAGCCTCAAGATCGACATCAACCAGATAGTCGGCGAAAACGGTTGACAGCTCAGCCTCGGTGTAACCGCACAGGGTCGCATAGCGCGCATTCAATGTGATATCTTCAAGGTTATTCAACCCACTGAACAGCGATACCTTGCTGAACTTGCTCACCCCGGTCAGCAGCACGAATTGCAGATACTCGTCGCTCTCCTTGATCACCGAATAGAAACTCTTCAGCCCCTCCCGCATCGCCAACGCCCGCGCCGGCTGGTCGGCGACGATGCCATCGAGGATCGGCTTGTCGTATTCATCCACCAGCACTACCACGGGTTGCTGGTATTTGTCATGGAGACGGCGAATGAGTTCGCTGAAGCGCCCGCTCAGGCTGGCGCTGTTCAGTTCAATCTCGTGCTGCTCAAGGTGGGTCTCGATAAACTCGTTGAGCTTGGCATCCAGCATCTCCCGATCTTCGACCACCCCGCCGCCGAGGCTGATATGCACCACCGGATGGCGTCTATCCCAATCCCATTGGTGTTCCAGATACAACCCATCGAATAACGCCTTCTCGCCCTGGAAGGCGGATTTCAGGGTGCTGACCAGTAGCGACTTGCCAAAGCGGCGTGGACGGGAGAGAAAATAATAACGCCCGCTCTCCACCATTTCATGGATCAGGGGCGTCTTGTCGACATAGCAATAACCTTCCCGAATCAGGCGGTGAAAGGTCTGGATACCGATGGGGAGTTTTTTCATATTGCTATGCCTTGGGATAGAGCGGCGCGATGCCCTCCCGCTCGTCCTCCTCACCGGCGACGCGATCGCGGTCGAGTCGTCCGGCTTGCCATGCGTTCCAGAGCGAGTCGCCCCGCCAGCCGCCTTCCGGATCGGGGGCGTAGAGGATCTTTTCCAGACCGCGGATCTGCTCCGCCGAGTCGCCCCCCAGTCGCGTCGCCAACGCGCCCAGCGAGCGGGGCGGCTGATCCGGCCATTTCGCCTGCGCCCAGTTGAGCAACGCATCGGTCGCCGCGCGGGGATCATGGTCGGCACAGGCCTTCTTGATCGGTGTGCTATCGGGTTTTGGCGACCTGGCCGATTGGGGTTTGGCGCGCGCCGGGGCGCTGGCGCCCGCCATGCGGCGACAGCGCCACCAGGTTGCCAGCGTCGCCAGCCAGAGGATGGCGAGCGCCGCGCTGATCCAGGGCCAATAAGCGCCCAAACCACTCGCCGGCGGGGCGAGGATCCCATCCCCCTCTTTACTGGCTTGCTCCGGCTCTGGGATGCAGGCATCCGGGCTACCCTGTTCAACGGTGCCTTGCTGGGCCGTCGCCGGCGGCGGGGCGCCCTTGCCGGGGGCCGGCTTGACCAGGATCTCCCGCTCATCCACCCGCGCCACCTCGAAGCGCTGCTTGTCGAGGTTCCACCAGCGGATCTCGATCGCCGGCAGGGTGTAGCGACCGGGACGGGTTGGCACCAGCGCCATCTTTTCGCGACGAATGCCGGTGATGCCGTCGCCGGTGACCCGATCCTCCAGTGAGGGCTGATCGGGATACTGTTTGATGAACTCCCCCGGATCGCCGGCGATTTGCGGTAATTGGGCCGAGGTGAGGCCATCCGCCAGCAGCAACAGGGTGCGGGTCACCGGTTCGCCAACCTGGAATTCGGGGGCCGCATCATTGGGCCAGGCCTCCGCCAGTTGCAGGTTGGAGGCGGGCAGCCAGGCCCCGCTCCCCACCTGATCCGGGATCGGCTGCACATCCAGGGTGATCGGCTCAGAGACCATCCGTCGCACCTGGCCGAATCCCCGGCCCCCGAACGGAGAACCGAAAAAGCGTCCCAACCCCGGATCTTTCTCGAACACCTCGCCCTGAAAACGGATCGGCGGGATCTCGACCTTGCCGCTGCGCTGGGGAAAGAGGACATACTTGCGCTCGGTAACGGCATAGACCCGCCCATTGACGCGCTTTTCGAACTGTTCATCGTCGCCCAGTTTCTGGATCACCACATCGTCA
The DNA here is from genome assembly GCA_011390365.1 of Gammaproteobacteria bacterium. GTDB lineage: Bacteria > Pseudomonadota > Gammaproteobacteria > Chromatiales > Chromatiaceae > SLIM01. Next base: position 41,640 of record JAABSM010000001.1, on the reverse strand, counting down.
TGTTCCGGCGGCGTCAGGCTGGCATCGCCCATGTTGACGGCGCGAAAGAGCCGGATGGTAAGGATCGCCTGCTGCTGAACAAAGACCTGCTTCGGCTCGACCGCTACCTCCAGGTAGAGATCCTGCTTGCCCTCTCCCTTATCGGCGCTGGAGGCGGCCCCCTGCTCGACCTTGATCCGGATCGCGCGACTGCGATCCTTGCCGAAGGCGATCGGCGGGATGACGAACTCCCCCTCCTTGCGGGGCAGCAGGGTGAGCTTCCAGCTGGTGGTGGTCTCGACGCGCCCGTTGATGGAGCGCATGCTGTGGCTGCGACTCTGGTTGACGATATCGAAGTGCCGCTGGATCGGCGCCAGATCCGGGCTCCCATCCGGCGATTCGGTGGATTCCAGGATAAGGTCGAAGGATTCGCCCAATGCCACCGGGTCGCGAGAGACACGGGCCTCGATCTCCGCCGCCATGGCGGGCGCCGCTTGCAGCAGGAGCGCCGCAAGCAGCAGGATGAACGGAATGCGCTGACTCAGGGTATTTGTCATGGTTTCGCCGGACCTTCCCAGTTGCCTGAACAGCGGGTTTGATGGCGATCGGCGCGACGAGTTCCCAATTCGTTTCCCAATCAGTCCGGAAATAGCGGTTAGCCACAGAGACACAGAGCACCCCGAGGTTTTTCAATGGGGCGCGCCCTCAACGGTGAGGGAACATGCCGGCTTGAACACCTCCGTGACCTCTGAGCCTCCGTGGCATCAAGCGCCAAATCCGAGATCAGGGCTCGATTCCGAGATCAGGGCTCGATGGTGCGCGGACCGTTGGGGGTGCCGAGAATCAGCAGGTCGGCGGGACGCAGGGCGAAGATGCCCACCGTCACCACGCCAGGGATGGCATTGATCCGCTGCTCCAGCTTGGCCGGCTCCATAATGCGCAGCCCCTGCACGTCGAGAATCAGGTTGCCGTTATCGGTCACGAAGTCCTCGCGCCACACCGGCGTGCCGCCCAGCTTGACCAGCTCCCGCGCCACATAGCTGCGCGCCATGGGGATCACCTCGACCGGCAGCGGGAATTCACCCAGCACATCCACCAGTTTGCTCTCGTCGGCGATGCAGACGAACCTCTCGCTCGCCCCGGCGACGATCTTCTCCCGGGTCAGGGCGCCGCCCCCGCCCTTGATCAGCTGCAAATACTTGTTGGATTCGTCCGCGCCGTCCACGTAGAGCGCCAGACCGCCGGTGGAGTTGAGGTCGTAGACCGGGATGCCATGGGCCTTCATGCGCTCGGTGGATGCCTCGGAGCTGGATACCGCGCCTTCGATGCGCCCCTTGATCCTGGCCAGGGCGTCAATGAAGTGGTTGACGGTGGAACCGGTGCCGACACCGATGATGCCGCCATCCACATACTCGATGGCCGCCTCCGCGGCGGCTCTCTTCATTTCGTCTTGGGTCATGCTCTCTCTCTGTTTGTATTTGAATTAGCGTCATCTAATGATACCCTTGAGCGTCGCTTTTGTCATCGCGTCCGACGCCGTATCACCCACTCCAGAGAATTCAGTTCAAGAGATTCAAGGACCCCATGCCGTTCTCCTACATCGACAAGATCCTCCGCGCACGCATCTACGACCTGGCCAAAGAGACGGACCTGGACAACATGGAGCGGCTCTCCGCCCGCTTCAACAATGAGATCTACCTCAAGCGAGAGGATCAACAGCCGGTCTTCTCGTTCAAGCTGCGCGGCGCCCACAACAAGATCCGCAACCTCTCTGAAAAAGACCGCGCCAAGGGCGTCATCGCCGCCTCCGCCGGCAACCACGCCCAGGGCGTCGCGCTGTCGGCCAAGAAGCTCGGCATCAAGGCGCTGATCGTGATGCCCAAGACCACCCCGCCGATCAAGGTGCAGGCGGTGCGCGGCCACGGCGCCACCGCCATCCTCCACGGCGACTCCTACGACGAGGCCTTCGCCTACTCCCAGGAGTTGATCAAGGAGCGGGGGATGACCTACATCCACCCCTTCGACGACCCCGAGGTGATCGCCGGCCAGGGCACCATCGCCATGGAGATCCTGCGCCAGATCCCGGAACCGCCGGACGCCATCTTCATCCCCGTCGGTGGCGGCGGGCTGATCGCCGGCATCGGCGCCTATGTCAAATACGTCTATCCCGAGACCCGCATCATCGGCGTCGAACCGGAGGACGCCCCCACCCTGCATCGCGCCCTGGAGGCGGGAAAACGGGCCTCGCTGCGTCAAGTCGGCATCTTCGCCGACGGCGTCGCGGTGCGCCAGATCGGCAAGGAGACCTTCCGCATCGCGCGCAAGGTGGTGGACGAGGTAGTGCTGGTGACCACCGACGAGATCTGCGCCGCGATCAAGGATATCTTCGATGACACCCGCACCATCGCCGAACCCGCCGGCGCCCTCTCCATCGCCGGCATGAAGCGCTACATTCAGAGCAACGCCATCGAAGGCCAGCGCCTGGTCGCCATCCACAGCGGCGCCAACATGAACTTCGACCGTCTGCGCCACATCGCCGAACGGGCGGAACTGGGCGAACAGCGGGAGGCGCTGCTGGCGGTGGAGATCCCGGAACGCCCCGGCAGCTTTCTCGGCTTCTGTCGCGCCATCGGCAAGCGCAACATCACCGAATTCAACTACCGTTACGCCGACGCCGCCCGCGCCAACGTCTTCGTCGGCGTCGACCTGCCCGGCGGCGAGAGCGAGAAGGCCGAAATCATCGAACATCTCACCAGCAAGGGCTACCCGGTGCTCGACCTCTCGGAAGACGAAACCGCCAAGCTGCACATCCGCTACATGGTCGGCGGCCACGCCCCCAACGCCGGCAAGGAGCACCTGTTTCGCTTCGAATTCCCGGAACGCCCCGGCGCCCTGCTCAATTTTCTCTCGCAACTGGGCAAGCGCTGGAACATCAGCCTGTTCCACTACCGCAACCACGGCGCCGCCTACGGCCGGGTGCTGATGGGCCTGCAACTGGAGAACAAGAAACAGAAGAAAGAGGTCATCGCCCTGCTCAAGGAGCTGGGCTACCGCTGGTGGGATGAAACCGACAACGCCGCCTGCCGACTCTTCGCCGGCAACGCCGAAAGCGGTTGCGCGGTGACCGACGTGCTGCCCCCGCCCGCCGCGCAAGAGGCGGAAACGCCTCCCTAGTGCAGCACCCGCCAAATAATCAACAACACTATTTATATAAAAATACGCGCTTTATGCCATGAATTATTCATGGTCGCTTGGCGGGTGCCGCACTAGCCGCCCTTCCCGCCCGACCACTCCCCCTCCATGATGCGGTGATCCACCTCCTCGGCCAACTCCTTCTCCAGCTCGGCGGGCATCACCAGCTTTTCCCTATCCCACCCCTCCAGTTGCAAGACCTCCTCCAGGCACGCCTCCAGTTCCGCATGGGTGCGCTCCACCGTGCTCGCGATCGCCCCGTGGACCCGCTGATCGGTATAGCTCTTGCCCAGGCACTGCTGCTGGTAGCGGTAGAGCGCGCGCTGCTGCAAGATCGCCTTGCACACCTGGCTGGGGCAGGCGCAGGTATAGACCGAGGCCTGGTCGATGATGTCGACCAGATTGTCATCCGAAAAGCGTTGTTGCAGGGCCATGGGAAAATCCTGTGTTGAGAGAGGCGGCAAGGTTAGCGCTCAGCCCTTTCCGGTTCAAGCGGAGTCGGCCATTTAAACAAGCCAACCACAGAGAACACAGAGAGCACAGCGGGGGAGGAAGAGGTTTGCTCTCGCCGCTGTGCGCTCCGTGTGCTCCGTATTCTCCGTATGCTCCGTGATGTATTCTTTCGCGGATTTCACTCCGCCAGAAACGCCTCGCACGCCTCGATCAGCTTCCGCTCCGCATGCTCCATGGAGATATCCCGCTCCGGTTGATCCTCGGGCCAGCTCTCCAGGATCGCATCCAGCGCCTTTTGCGGCGCCCAGCTCTGGCGTTGCAGCATCTTCAGATCATCCAATAACAATTGCCGCTGATCCGCCTCCAGACCCTCGGGGAAGACGAACGCCAACACCGCATCGAAATCATCCGCCCATTGGCGCAGTTTCAGCCAATCCTCCCGCTTTTGGATCGGTAGCGGGCGGCCTGATTCGTCGAAGCAGTTGAATTCTTTGGGTAGCGGCTCGCCGGGGCGCAGGCCTCGGCGTTTCATCAGGTCCGGGTCTTCTGCTTGTTCGTTGAACCAGTCGTGGGCGGCGTAGGTGTAGGCGAAGCGTTGCAGGATGATAGACAGATCCTCGGGCAGGTACTCGCTACGATCATCGGTTCTAAATTCAGCCTCCACCTCCATTAGCAAGGAGTCAAGCTGCGGCGACAACGAGCCATGCCATAGCCTCGATAGTAACCGCAGTGGCAATCTCCAGTGTAATTGTGATTCCGATCGCAAGCACGACCGCAGATACAAACGCGATGGCAATCTCGATTTCAGCGAATGTCTTAACAATAACATCGACCGCAATCGAGCCCTCGCAAGTGAAAAATTATCGAAACCGCCGCCCATGGCAGAGATTTCGACCAACTCTTGCAGTTGATAACAAGAAAGGGTCAGACTGCTTCGTTGCGACAGAGAACTTACAGGATAAATCGCATTTAACACAGTGAATTGACTGTAATCTCTACTAAAGATTCGGTCCTGTGCAACTTCCCCCTGCAACATCCAGGCATCCACAGGCATCCGTTCCAGCAGCACCCTCCACAGTCGATCGGCAGCGGGAATCAGGGTATCCAGAAGCAACGTAGCATCGCTTGGGGCGGGTAACTCATCCTTTCCCACGGTTGCCCTCATCCACAGCCTGGGCATTCCCATCGCGGCGACCCATTCCGCCAGCAGCGACTCAAGTGACTCCTTTGTAAAAGGTGCGAGGGCGTCGTCTTTTTGCCACCACTGAGTTTGTGTAACCAACGCGATCAAGGCGTAGAAACGAGCCTCCAGAAAATCAACCGCCCTCTTTGGATTTCGGCGCAACGCCCTTCCATCCTTCCAGACCTCGGCCGCCGCCTGAAACCAGACGCAACCATCCTCCGAGTGGTACCCACTGGGTAGATCCTCTTCGACTTTGGCCTGCAACATCTTGATCGGCTCCAGCTCAAACCCCGCCGCCAATAGTTTGACGATCAAGGCCAATCCAGGACTCTCCCAGGCCTCCACGGTTCGCAAGCGGTCACCCAGTTCATCATCCGGATGCAGCAAAGCGCAGAGGATGGCCAAAGGCAGCCAACGCAACCGCTCATCATCAGGAAATCGCAATTCCCTACCCGTAACAGCAGTAACTAGCAATCTGGCCTGATGGGGATCAGTGGGATCAAGCAAATGAAGAATATCGAAATGCCCCCGATTTTGGGTGCGTTTCTCCTGTATGGTCAGCAACAACAACGCCACCTCGTCCCAGCCGGGACGATCAAGGCGGCTGAAGAGTTGCTCTTTCAGGTCCCGCTCGAAACGGCGGGAACTGAGACCGCTGAGGATATATTCCGCGCAGAGGTACTCCTGAAAGCTGAGATGGGCGAACTGCACCTCACCCTCCGCCGGCTCCACCAGCAGCCCGGCGGGGTGGAGGAAGTAGTTGAGCAAACGCTCCGAGTCTTCGACGCCCAAACGGGTGAAACGACGCTCCCGCCCCTCGCCAAGCAGTTGTTCGATCTCGCCCAGCAGCTCCTCCCGCCGCCACACCACCCGCCGCTTGTCCGCCTTGCCACTCTCCTCGCCCTCGCTGCCCTTGATTTGACTCAGCCAGGCCAGATGCCCCAGCACCAGCCGCGTCTCGCTGGGGGGCCAGGCGGGGTTTTCGCTGCCGTCGGTGAAGTTGCGCAACTGGCGGTGGCGCTCCTGTCGCTCCAGGTAGAGATCGATGATCCGGGAGTAGAGCTCGGCGCGGCCATGGGGCATCTCGTTATCGGCGGTATGCACCTGGGCCATGAGGGTGAGGAAGATGGGCCGCCGCGCCAGGGTCAGCAGATACTCCCGGTTTGGGTCCTGGAGGGCGTCGAGAAAGTTGGGGATACCCAACTCCGCCTTGTGTCGCCATTCGGGGCGGAGACGGTACCAATCGTGGATGAACTGCTGGATGCGGGGCCAGGAGAGGGGGGTGAGATGGGTATAGACAAGAGAAGGCCACTTCTCAATAAAGCCCAATACTTCACTTAATTTGCCTAGGTCAAGATCAGCTAACCCAGCAGGACGTCCAGTAACTACCACTCTAAAACGATTTTCTGCGGCTCGAAGTGCCGTTTCCAACAATCGACCACGAATATCTCGCCCGCCAACCTCATCAATGCCGTCAAACATCAACAAGGCCGGAAACCGTTCCCCGTCCAGATCCGTCAGCAGCCATCTCAATCGCTCATAATCGAGCCGCTTACCCGCCTGCCGTTCGATGCTCTCCCACCAACGATCCAAAAGCTGGGCAAGATCATTGATGTTGCTCAAGTCTCCAAGCTCCCTCAACACAATTGGCAAAGGCGCAATCCCCCGCTCCCCCTGCAATGGTCGCCGCAAGCGGCTGGGATGGTCGCCGGTGAGTTCGGAGACGATCCACTTCACCAGGGTGGTCTTGCCGCTACCGGGGCGGCCGGAGATAACCAGAAAGGGGTTGTCGATCAACAGCTCGGTGAGGTCCCGCCCCGGCTCGTTCTCCGGCGTCTCTTTCGCCACCACCTCCTCGGGACCGGCCATGGCGGTATCTTCGATATCATCCTCTGATAGACGCAGGGGGATGTAGAGCCGGCGCAGGCTGATGGGGTCGAGATTATCCCCCTCGCCGCTCATCTCGGTCAGGTCGTGGGCGGCGTAGCGTCCCTTGAGCCAGTCGTAGAAAGCGGCCAGGGCGCGCAGGCGGGCGTTCTCTTCGGCAATATCTTTCTTGCGCTTGTTAGCCATGGCGGGACAGCACCCCTGATTTGTGCGGAGCGCGCTGTTTGAAGCGCACGCAAACCAGCCCCCCCCCTTTGGAGGGTGTCGTAAAAGCTACCTGGCGGTAAGTGAATGATTTCAACCACTCAGTATTTTCAGACACTTCCCCCTCACCCCAACCCCTCTCCCCCGGGGGAGAGGGGCTTTTGCGACGTTCCCCTTTGCGAAAGAGGGAGCGTAGGATGGGCCAAGGCGCTCCCACCGAACCGGAAAAATCCCACCGAGTTGCCAGCGCCGTGCCCATCTGCTGCGGCCATGATGGGCACGGCGCTGATCGATTTTCACTCCGGCCAACTATTGTTGGAGCGCCTTTGCCCATCCTACGTTGCTCAGCCAACAAGCCCCCAATATGCTTACGCCCGCCAATCAATCCCCCCCTTTTGCAAAGGGGGGTTAGGGGGGATTTTCCGAACTTGGCACCGAGCTTTGATCTTCGGATTCCATAGCCAAAAATCCCCCCCGGCCCCCCTTTGCAAAAGGGGGGGGCGAGTGTGGCGGTGTTATCGAGTCCACTGGCCGTCATCACGGTTCGCTGAATCTTGTCTAAAGGAGCGATCATCCCTCCCCCTTACCGGAAACAAGGGAACCGGCCAAGGCCGCGACACGTTCAGCAACGCCCCGCGTAGGGTGCGTTAGCCCCGCCCTGAAAAAAACGTGACACCTTGAAGCCATCTCGAAAAATTGCGGGTACACGTGACCCTGAAAAGGCAAGCGGGGCGTAACGCACCATTCACCGATGCCGTTCCCCGCTGCATGGTGCGTTACGGCGCGCGAGGATTTCGGTATTGATTGCACGATAGCGCCAGCGCGCCTAACGCACCCTACGAATTTATGCACAATATCTCCGATTCCAGGATGTCATGCTCATCCAGGTTACGCCTGGCCCAGCGGATAAAGTAGTCGTCGGAGCGTTTACGGTCCAGGCGTTCCTGAAACGCCGAAACGGCCTGATCCAGGGATTGGCCGCGGTGAAGGTGGTCGGTTTCCGGGTCTGGATTATCGTGGCCGAGAACATGACTGAAGGCGCGGGAGATGAATTGCTCGACCATGCGATGATCGTTGAGCCCATAGTCTGCCCCCGCCACCTCCTGACCGACGGAGGCGGGCTGATTCTCCACCACCGGAAACTGCGCGATCTTCTTGCCGTTAACCACGCGCTCAAGCACCTGCAATGCCGCCGGCTGCCGCTCCAATAACCGCCACACGGATCGGTGGTAAAGACGCAGATACTGGAACATGATAAACCGCTCCGCCGTCGCCCCCAATCTCCGGTTTTTCGGCTGATAAAGCCCCCAAGCCGCGCAAACCGAGTTGACGAAGTTCTTGATCTTGCGCGGGTTCGGCTCGATCAACCCCTCGGTAAGCCTGGCCATGTCCCGCGCCTTGGGGATCTTGTGGGCCTTGTAGGCCTCTTCGATCAGGTGCACCACCTGTTTGCCGCTAGGCAGGGGAACCGACAGCATCGCCTGGGTGAGCTTCTCCAGATACTCCCGATTATCGTCGTCGCTACGCGACCAGTGGCGACGCAGGATGCCGAGGATGGCGGTGTCGTCCATGCCGAGCACGAAGACGCAGCGCCGGGTACCAAGATAGAGCTTGATCGCCTCCAGCAGTTGCACCACCACCTGCTCCTCGCAGCGATCGAGGTCATCGACGAAGATGATCAGGCGGGCCTTGTTGTCCGGTTCCAGGCGACCTTGAAAGCCGGCGCGGTTGATCAGCAGCGCCTCCACCGCGTCCTCGAAGAGCAGGTGGAAGCGCTGGCCGTCGCTGAGTTGGGTAAGGTTATCCTTGCCCTTGGCCCAGGCCTCGCTGACATCCTTGGTGGTTCCCGAGACGAACTTCACCGGCTTACCCGCCATCAGACTGATGCCGGCATCCACCACCCGCTCCAGCAGGGTCATGCCGGCGAGGGCAGAACTGCGCACGTAATCCGCCGCGCCCGGTGAGATAAGGGCGTCGAACTGATCGCGGATCTCCAGCAGCAGGGGTACCAGGGGGTTGTCGGCGTTCTGGTGTTGCCAGGGGGAGTACCAGACGCACAGCGACCAGCCGGCGGCCTCCTTGATGCCATCATCCCAATCGAGGGCGGGCTGGCGGTCCGCGACGTCGAAGCGCAGCTTTTCCCACTCGTCGACATCGACCTGTTCGCGGCGCGGCACGCCCATGGGCACCGCCTGTTGCAACGGCCTGCCGCCGAGGGTAACGAAGGCGCGGCGCATCACGCTGGTCTTGCCCGCGCCCCACTTGCCGGTGACGCCGATGCTGAACGGCGGCGCGACCTGCATCGCCATGCGCGCCACCTGATCCCCCGCCGCCCCGAGGCCGAGGCGGTCATCGAGGACCCATTGGTCATTGAGATAGTTTCGTGTCACGTCTTCTGTCCGGCAGCAATATTCAGATCAGGAAAACTTGTGGATGAAGATTACACCACAGAGTACACAGATGGCACCGAGAATCTCGCTGGGCTTTATGAAATGTGCAGTGTTGATTTAACTGGTGGAAAACGCGGGATTGTCTGATATTCCATGGATGTCTTTTGATGTTCTTGGCATCCCCATCACTTCATCAGGCGAGCAGAGTCCCATCTCTTACCCCTTCTGGATAATCAAGTAACTCCAGATCCTCTGTGTACAAATACATCCGTTCGTAGTTCAAGTTCTCCTGTTCGCATTTGTCGATGTGCTCGTCACCCAGTTTCAACAGCGTCGCCCTGTCCCAACTTACCAGGCATAGAATCTTACCTTGGTCGTCGTAGTCGATCTCGTCGATCAACCCGGACCACCCCGCGATATCCGTTTGGAAGTCGGGATCCTTGATTTCGGGTAACACGCGCACCCTATCGCCAACATTGAATTTTCCTGGCTTCACTGCCCCTTCCATCGATTCCGCCTCATCCTCATGTAATTCATCCTCCATCTCTTCAGGTCGCCCATGCTTTTGCAGGAATTGGCTCATATCCCCTTGAACCCTGGCCAACTGACTACGAACAATCTCTTGCGCCAGCATGCGATGGGCGCCATGCTCCTCGTCGACCTGTTTTACCAGATTCCAGCAGACGATGGCCTTCACGATTTCGTTCTCTCTGGCGTAGAAGCTTCCTACCACGGTATAGAAGGAACGTACCTCGCTGTAGTGAAACTCTCTCCCGTCATCAGGATAGTGATCGTAGATGTTCATCTTGTTGTCGAGCACCGCGGGGATCTCCCGATGCCGCCCCGCCTTCAGGCAGTAATTGGCCAAGGCGATCCTGCCGAACAGGTAATCCGGAAAATGTTGCACCGTCTCGTGCACCAAGGCTTCGTACTCATCCATGCGTCCATGGTTTGCCAGGGCGATGGACAAAAGATTCCAGACAAACGGAACCTCCGGGAAACGCCTGCGGTATTGCGTCAAGGGCTTGACCAAACCCTTCTTTCCCGCAATGATCTTTTTACGAATTCGCTCCAGCTCACGTTTTATCTTTCGAGGAAGGCGTACGTAATTGGCCTCCTCTACCGGGTTCATGGTGATTTTGAAGTCCCGGGGAGATTCATCCCATTCGCGGGCCTCCGCCAACACCTGGTCCATGTCGATGGTGTCCATCAGGCGATCCAGGCGGTCCAAGCTTCCCGTCCCTTTGCCAAAGAGATGCTGGACAAGTTGGTAGCGGTCAAAGTAAAGCCCGGAGAGGGGTTCGATTTTATCCGTACTCATAGGTCTGGATTGCTCGTGTTGTTCGTCACGTCCAAGTCACGCCGCGGACTCCAATGGCGACCTCAAGCCGCCCCGCTCTTCTCCCGCAGCAGCTTGATGGAGAACAGCATGTTGCGCTCCTCCTCTTCCAGGGCCGATTCAATATAGCGAATGGTGTTCTTGTAGCGGGGAATGATGTTGTACTTGAGGGCGTTGACCCTTTTCTGGGCCTTGCGCTGTTCCGCCATCAGGCGGCTGAGGGCGAGCTCTGATTCGCCGAGCTTGGCGAGCAGCGCGGCGGCCTCGGAGAGGGCGCGGCGCAGTTCGTCGAAGCTGGCGTCGGTGCCGAGCAGGCCAACGGGTTGCAGGGGCAGGACGTCCGCGGTGATGGCGGGGTGTTCAATGCCGAGGCTGCGCTGGGGGATGATATCCACCCGCAACGAAGGCTCCATGCCCAGGCCGGCCTGTTGCATGGCGCGGCTGCCCATGCGCAGATGGGCGATGGAGAGCCAGCGGTAGGCCTCTTCCATGGCCTTGATGGTGTTGCCGCGCAGGCGGCGGTATTCGCCGATGCGGTCATAGACCAGACGGGTGAGGAGCTCCCGCTTGCGCTCCAGCAGGGAGTAGCCGTCTTCCAGGAACACCACCTGCTTCTTGAGATTGAGCAGGGTGTTCTTGGTAGGCGGGGCCTTGATGAGTTTTTGCTGGCTCATGGGCGAGTGCCGTGTGCTGGGTGGTAAGTACTGAGTGCGGAGTGCGGAGTGCGGAGTGCGGTGTACTGGGTGCTGCGTGCTGAGTGCTGAGTACTGGGTGCTACGTGTTGGGCAGACGCCCCTCGGGCCTCATCTCTCAAGCCTCCGGCCGCCAGCCGCCAGCCGCCTGTGCGTAGGATGGGCATAGGCGCTCCAGTTGATTTACTCTCCTGCAAGCCACCCTCAGCGCCGTGCCCATCAACCGGGATCGGGAAGCTTGCCACACATTGATGGGCACGCTGCGCTTTGCCCATCCTACGAACCTCACCCCTCAAGCCTCGCGCCTCAAGCCTCAAGCCTCTAAACTCCAGCCTCAAGCCTCCAGCCTCCGCCCTCAAGCCTCTGAACTCCATCCTCAATCCCCCGAACGGTGATACTTGGCCAGATCGGTTTCGCTGACGCGGGTGAGTTCGGCCTTGGGGAACATGCTGAGCAGTTCCCAGGCGAGGTTGAGGGTCTCGATGATGGAGCGGTCCTCGTCCTCTTCCTGGCCGACGAACTGCTTGTCGAACTGGTCGGCGAATTCGAGATAGCGGCGGTCCTGTTCCGACAGCTCCTCGGCGCCAATGATGGAGGCGAGGTTGCGGGTCTCCTGGGCCTTGGCATACATGGCGTAGAGCTGGTTGGCGACACGCGGGTGGTCCTCGCGGGTATCGTCCTTGCCGATGCCGTCCTTCATCAGCCGCGACAGGGATGGCGAGATGTGCACCGGCGGGTAGATGCCCTGATTGTGCAGTTCGCGGCTGAGCACGATCTGCCCCTCGGTGATGTAACCGGTGAGGTCGGGGATGGGGTGGGTGATGTCGTCCGACGGCATGGAGACCACCGGTACCAGCGTGATCGAGCCGTGGCGATCCCTGATCCGCCCGGAGCGTTCGTAGATCTCCGCCAGATCGGAGTAGAGATAGCCGGGATAGCCCTTGCGGGAGGGCACGTCGCCCTTGGCGGTGGCCACCTCGCGCAACGCCTCGGCGTAGTTGGTCATGTCGGTCATCACCACCAGCACATGCCGATCCAGGTCGAAGGCAAGATACTCCGCGGCGGTGAGGGCGGCGCGGGGGAGCGCGAGGCGTTCCACTGGCGGATCGTCGGCCTGGTTGATGTACATCACCACGTTGCCGAGCACGCCGGAGGAGGAGAAGACATCCTTGAAGAACTGGGCGTCGGCGTAGGAGACGCCCATCGCGGCGAAGACCACCGAGAAACTGCTCTCCTCGTCCACCAGCTTGGCCTGGCGCACGATCTGCGCCGCCAGGCGGTTGTGGGGCAGCCCCGAGGCGGAGAAAATCGGCAGCTTCTGGCCGCGCACCAGGGCGTTGAGGCCATCAATGGTGGAGACGCCGGTCTGGATGAACTCCCGCGGGTAGGTGCGCGCCGCCGGGTTGATGGCGGAGCCGCTGATGGCGCGTTTGAGGGAGGAGACGATGGGCGGGCGGCCGTCCTTGGGTTCGCCGATGCCGTTGAAGATGCGCCCCAGCAGCTCTGGCGAGAGCGCGACCTCCAGCGGCTGATCAAGAAAACGCACCCAGGTGCTCTCCAGGTCGAGATCATCGGTACCCTCGAAGATCTGGATCAGCACCTCCTTCTCGGCGCTGCGAATCACCTGGCCGTTGCGCAATGCGCCGTGATGGTCGCGTATCGCCACCCGATCGCCGAATGCGACTCTGGGCGCGTCGATGACGGTAAGCAGGCCGCCCCTGGCGGCGGATGCTGTGCGGTACTCTTTGGCGCTCATGATCGATTCCTTTGTTCCTCGGCTATCAGGGGTGACGGTGACGCTTATCCCGCCATCTCTTGCGCAATACGCATCTGATCCTCGACAAGCTTGCGGGCGTCGCGCTCGGCGGCGGCGAAGTCCGGCTCATCGCCGCCCTGGTGCATGCTGGCGCAGGTGCGCGCCATGCGGCAGTACATGGCGGCCTTCTGGGCCAGATGAATCCGGTCCGCCTGCTCGTAAACCGGCGCCGAGCAGACGGCGCACGCCTCGGCGATGAAGTGGGCCGCCTGACGCTTGAAGTCCAGCGCCAGCAGATCGGAACGGGGATGGGTCTCGACATAGACCGAGTGGGCCAGATCGTGGGCCAGCTTGAGATCCTCCGCGCTCAAGGGGTCTCTTGCCAGAATCTCCAGCAACTGACGGATACGCGGGTTGCCGTCCAGGTCAATCACCTGTTCGATGAATCGGAGCCCCGCCTTGCGTTGTTGATCGACGCCGAGGGATGCCAGCGCATCCACGAACTGTTGGTTGTTTTGAATGTTCATGATGATTCTCCTAACTCAATCGCGCTTCGAGGCATTCGCACAGCCTGATCCTTAAACGCTCGGCCTGAAGGCCGACCCAGCGGTCATGGAGTGACTCGCCACCCCGGAAAATGAATCAGCCGAAGGAGTGCCGCCCCTTCAAGGACTGCCACCCCTCAGATAGATTCACAATAACAACCAGAATCAATGGGCATGCTCCTGAAACTTGGTGTACTCCACGCGGATACGGGCGAACTCGTCACTGATCTCCTTGATCATCGCCTCCAGCTCCTCGGTCTGGTCGCTGTCGTAGGTCTGCTTGGCACGGCGCGCGCGGGACATGAATTCCAGCCCGCGCAGCTCCTGCACCGGCACGCCGAGACTGATCAGCCCCGCGCCCTTGTCATAGATGGTGAGCATCATCTCCAGCAGCAGGAACTGCTTCTTCGGCGAGGCGAAGGTATCGACCGCGTCGAGGGCGTTCTGTTGCAGCACGCCCTCTTTTATGAGCGCCGCCCCTTCCAACTCCCAACGCTGGGCGGAGGAGAGGGCCTCGGGGCCGACCAGGTTGACGATACGCGACAGCTCCGCATCCCGCGCCAGCAGCGCCAATGCCTGTTCGCGGCGGCGCTTCCAGTGGGGGCTGACCTCGTCGTGCCACCAGCGGGCGACGGTGTTGACGTGGTCGGAGAAGCTGCCTACCCAGTCCACCGACGGGTAGTGGCGGGCGTCCGCCAGCTCTTTCGACAGCGCCCAGAAGGTCTGGATGATCTCCTTGGTGTGGGCGGTGACGGGCTCGGAGAAGTCGCCGCCCGGCGGCGATACCGCGCCGATCAGGGTGACCGAACCCTTGTCGCCGAGAAAGGTGACCACCCGCCCCGCGCGCTCGTACATCGCCGCCAGACGCGAGGCGAGATAGGCAGGGTAGCCATCCTCCACCGGCATCTGACCGAGACGCCCGGAGACCTCGCGCAAGGCCTCGGCCCAGCGGCTGGTGGAGTCGGCCAGCATCACCACGTCATAGCCCTGATCGCGATAGTACTCCGCCATGGTAAGGCCGACGTAGATCGACGCCTCGCGGGCCACCACCGGCATATTCGAGGTGTTGGCCACCAGCAGGGTGCGCTCCATCAGCATGCGCCCCGTATAGGGGTCTTGCAGGGTGGGAAAGGTCTCCAGCACATCGACCAGTTCGTTGCCGCGCTCGCCGCAGCCGACGTAGATGACGATATCGGCATTGGACCAGCGCGCGATCTGTTGCTGGACCACGGTCTTGCCGGCGCCGAAGGGGCCGGGTACCGCGCCCTTGCCGCCCTTGACCAGCGGGAAGAAGGTATCGAGAATGCGCTGGCCGGTAATCAGGGGTTTCTGGCTATGGTCCCGTTGCCGATAGGGGCGGGGCAGGCGCACCGGCCAGTTGTGGTAGAGATAGAGGCGATGGGTGACGCCGTCATCCCCCTTCAGCCGACCGACGCAGCGGTCCAACTTGTAATCCCCTTCCGGCGCCAGCTCCATCAGTTCGCCGCTGAGATTGGGCGGGGTCAGGATACGGTGCTCGATGGTCTTGGTCTCCTGCACCGTGCCGATGCGGGCGCCCCGTTCCAGGCGCATCCCCGGCGCCAGTTCCGGGTCGGGCACGAAGCGCCAGGCCCGTTCCCGATCCAGCGCCGGCGGGGCGACGCCGCGGCTGATGTGATCGCCGCTGGTTTCGAACAGCGCCTCCAGCGGTCGTTGCACGCCATCGAAGATGCCGCCGAGCAGGCCGGGGCCAAGCTCTACCGAGAGCGGCTTGCCGAGGGTCTCCACCGGTTCGCCGGGACGCACCCCATCGGTGGATTCGTAGGCCTGCACGATCGCCTCTTCGCCCTGCAGGGCGATCACCTCCCCCACCAGCCGCAGGTCGCCGATGAGCACCTGCTCGCTGTTGCGTACGCCGGGCAGGCGAATGGTGACGATGGGGCCGTTGATCTCGCGAATGACGCCCTGCTTGTTGCGTTCGCTGCTTTTCTGAATCATGGATTACCCCGCGGTGATGCCCGAATCGCCCGGCAGCAGGCGTTCGATGATGACCTGATGGAGTCGGCTTTCGAGACGCTCCAGGCGTCCCTCAAAGGTATTGTCGAGGCGAATGCGGTTAGGCGGGTCGCGCACCACCGCGCCGCCGACGCTCTCGACCGGCTCCGGGTCGAGCTCCAGGGTCTTGTCGTCGGCGATTCCGGCGCTAAACTCGCCCCAGCTGGCGGCCAGGCGTTCGTGGTCACGGCCATTGAGGCCGACCATCAGGTGTTCCTTCTCCACCTCCCGCGCGCCCTCTCGAATCAGCGCCTTGAGCAGCTCAAGATAGGCGTCGTCATCGGCGACGAAGGCGCGAATCCGCTCATCCAGCTCGCTTCGCACGCCCTCCACCAGATTCCAGCGCAGGTGATCCATCTCGGCGTGGAGCTTCAGCTCGTTGGCCTGGACCTTGCGCCGATAGGCGCGCTCGCCCTTGGACTTGGCCAACAGCACCTCACGCTGTTCACGCAGGTGCAGCTTCTCCGCCGTCTCGCGCAATATGGTATCGCGGCTGCGCACGGCCTGTTTGCGATACTCCTCCGCCAGCCGTTCCGCCCGTTGCAGAATGGCCGACTCCAGCTCTGTTACCTGGTCCACTGCCTCAATCCTCCCGTTGGCTGCCGTCCCCTTGGCCCATGGAATCGCCCTGCCCCGCCGCCTCGCCCAGCATCGCCTGTACCTGACGGTCGATCTTGCAGTGAAAGCAGGTCGCGTCGTGGAGCGGCGGGATCTGGGTGATCACCACCCGGCCCCCTTCGTTGCGCAGGCTTTCGAGGACCCGCGACGAACTCTCGGAGAGATGGCGCTCCAGCACCACGAAGGCCTTTTGTCGGCGATTGCGGATTTCATGCAGCACCTCGTCCATCTCCGCCACCTCCGGGTCGGCCCAGATCTCGAAACCGATCAGCCGAAAGCCATCCGCCAGGGACGAATTGCCCATGAAGATCATGCGCGTGGCATGGGTATCCGCATCGCCGAGGGACATGCTTAAAACCTCAGATTTTATCCAGCAACAGGATGCTGACGACCAGGCCGTAGATGGCGATACCTTCCGCCAGGCCCAGATAGATCAGGGTACGGCCGAAGATCTCCGGCTTCTCCGCCAGCACCGCCAGCGAGGCGGCGCCGATGGGGCCCACCGCGACGCCCGCGGCGAGGGTAGAGAATGCGGTGGGAATGCCGACCCCGATAATGCCCAGGCCCATGCCCACCGAGATCTCCGTGGCCTCGCCGACCGTCTCGACGGCCGCCATGACATCCTGCACGCCGAACAGGATCAGCGCCGCCTGCGCCCCGACGAAGAGCAGCAGATTGCCGCCGATGGCCGGCTTGAACCACCGCCTGCCGCTCACGCCCTTGTCGGGCAGCATTTCCATATAGACGCCGGTGGCGATCACGCCGACGATACCCAGGGTCATCAATGTTATCAGCCAGTACATGGTTTGCTCCTGTGGTGTGGTTGTTTTTTCGCTTGCTCAGTTATTCGTCGTTCGACGCCAAGATTCATGACCCGGGCCTTTTCCCCTTGGCCGACGTGGCCTTGGTCAGCGATCCGGCCACCGACCGCGGGACGGGTGTTGTGCGCCCGTCCCCGCCGTTACCGATTTCCCCCACCGCAACCGCATTGCTCGCGAAAAACGGTGCGGACGGGGCTGCAAGCCCCTTCCGGCAAGTGGCCGCGGGGACACGCCCGTGATCGACGCTCGCCCGATCACGGCTCGCCAATCCTTCAAACTTCAAACTTCAAACCTTACCCCCCAGCCTCAACGGCTTGAACTTGCGCCCATCGCCGGAGTAGAACCGCGAGAAGCCCTCGTAGTATTCCAGACGCAGCGCCTGAATCGTCACGATCGCCCCCTCCAGTACCAGGATGAAGATATTGCCGCAGATTACCATGATCCAGTGGCCCATGGTATCCATCATCTCCGCCAAGGTGAAGACGGCGATGGCGAGGGCGACGTGGTTGAGGCTGAAGGCGGCGACGCGCAGAAACGACAAGGTGTTGGAGACGTAGCCGGTGAGGGTCTCGAAGGTCTCGATCAGCGCCACCATCATGCGCTCCGCCGGCGGGGCCTCGGTCTCGATGAGCTTGTAGGAGAGCAGCGCCAGCAGGCAGATGATGGCGGATATGGCGGCGGCGGTGGAGAAGCCGGCGCCGCGATAGACCCCGTACAGGCCGCCCATGATGCTGAGATAGAGCAGCAGGCTGACCACGCCGTTGGTGTCGAAGATCGCCTCGCTATAGGCTTTGCGGGAGATGCGGTTATAGATCGCCAGCAGCGAGATGACCAGCAGAAAGCCCACGCCCCACACCAATGCCACCGAGAGCATGTATAGGGGATCGGAGAGGGGCTCGATCCACCAGGCGTGGAGGATGTGGTAGCCGAAGATACTGCCGTAGAAAAAGCCGAACAGGGTCGCCGAGCAGCCGGCGAGAACGGCGAAGACGGTGAAGCTCTTGAGCAGTTTTCGGGCGAACAGGGCCGCCGCGACGATGGCCAGGCCATGGCCGATGTCGCCGAACATCATGCCGAACATGGCAATGAAGCTGACCGCGAAGATCGGCGTCGGGTCGATCTCGCCGTAGCGGGGCACGCCATACTGGGAGACGAGGATCGAGAAGGATTTGAGCAGTCCGCCGCGGGGCGAGTAGCTGGGCACCTCCCGCTCCTCTTCGGGCAGCGGGTCGCGGATCTCCAGGTGAAACGGAAAGGTCAGTTTTTCGGTCAGCGCCTGGCGCGCCCGCGGCAGCTCACGCTCCGGCATCCAGCCGGTCAGCACCGACAGGGAACCGTAGCCATGGACCGCCTGATCCACCTCCGCGTAGGGGCGGGCCAGCAGCAGTTGCAGGCGGGCCAGACGCAGCCGTTCGCCTACCTCGTCGGCGCAAGTCGCCAGCTCCTGAGCGAGCTTGTCGCGATGGCCGACGATGCGATCGCGCCGTTCGCCAAGCTCCCTGCGCACATCATCGGGTTCGTCATGCAGTTCCGGCGGTATCGGCAGGTGACGGAAGCCGGCGGTATCCAGAATCTCGCCCAGTTCGCCATCCGCGTCTCCCTTGGGACCGGCGACGATGACGTGGGCGTTTTCGTCATGCTGCATGTAGCTGAAAAGCAGATAGCCGGCCAGCTCCAGGGCGCCCCGCAGCTGTTCGAGATTGCCCCGCGGCAGGATGCCGATGCGGGTATCCAGAAACAGCTTGTCCCGCTGCAAGCGGCCCAGATCGATATCGAGATCGGCGAAGTTGTCGAGGGCCTCTTCCAGCTGCGCGACCATACGCTCCTCTTCCTCCAGGTCGTGCTGGGCCTGCTCGCCCGCCGAGCAACGCTCCCACAACCGGCCCAGCCAGCGATTGGTCTCCTCCAGCTCCTCAAGGGTGACCTCGCGCACCTCGCCGATGGGCTCCTGCTCGCCGAGGGGGATGTGGTTGAGGATCTTCTCCAGGCGGGACTCCGCCTGCCGGAACAGTTCGCGATAGGCCTCGCCCGGCACCAGCGGCATCGCCTCGCCGTACCCTTCGCGACGCGAGGGATTGAACCCTTCCAGCTCCGCCAGCGCCAGGGTGGCGCGGGGCAGGTCTTCGGTCAGGACCTGCACCACCACGTATTTCATGGGCAAGGGCTTAAACATGGCCCGCCTCCCCTTTCGCCCCGACGGCGGCATCCACCGGCAGATCAAGGGCATCACGAATCAACCTGTCCTCAAGCCTCAACACCCGCCCCTGGATCACCGCCTGGACCTTGAGCAGATCCATCTCACGCAGGATCAGGTAGGCCAGCGCCCGGGTCACCGCCGATGCACTGAAGTGCAACAGCTGTTCAACCTGGTCCCGGGTCTCGCGGTCGAGGATCTTGCGCGCGCCGAGGATCGATTCGACCCCCTCCATGCTCGACGCGAAAGGTTCGGGAAGCGCTTCAAGCACTCTTTCCGGGCTGTCCAGGTTGACCAGGTTCTTCAGGTGATCGCGATGCAGATGCAGGCCGTAGGGAACCAGCAGGTAGAAGGTGCGCGAAGGGGACAGATCATAGGCAAAGCGGTAGCGCAATAACCAGGTGAGGTTCTGCTGATCGATCAATACCCGAATCAGACGCAACAACGGCCCCTTGTCGCCACTGTCGCTGGCGTGGGCGCGCTTGACCAGTCCCATGTAGTAGTGGAGATCGATGGTGGCGTCGAGGGAGAAGGGTTCGTTCATCTTCTCGTAGACCTGGCGCGCCTGACGGGCGATGCCGCCATAGGGACTATTATCGAGCTGGCGCAGCAGCTCGGGGATGCTCTCGGTACGCAGCAGCTTGTCGTGGGGCAGGCTGATCAGCTCCGGCAGTTCCAGCAGGTTCTGCTCGATCTGCTCATAGGGCTGATTCTGAATCTTTCCCCGAATCAGGGCCTTGAGGTTGTAAAGCTCGAACTTGCGGGTCCAGAAGATGAGGGTGTCGCGGCCATTGCCCTCAATCGGGCGCAACAGCACCTCCAGTTCGTTCATCAGGGTGCGAATCATCGCCCGTTCCACGGCGCGATTGATCCGCCCCTGGGACAACTGGCTCTCCAGCAACTCCTCCAGATGGAAACGCCGCCCCAGATCATTCAACGATGCGCGGACCAGGTCGTCCACCCCGTCGGCGTCCAGCAGTCTGCCGGCCATGACCGATGTACGGGTCGCGAGGTAGGTATTGGCGGACTGGCGATTCATGGATCCCGTTTCCGTCAGCCTTCCGGGTTCGGATCGATAAGGAGCTTGAAGGCGGCCTCCAGGGCGTCCAGCTCCCGCTCCTCGGCGAGGTTGCGCAGCTGGGTGTGGCGCTCGTCAAAGCGCTTCTTCAGCTCGCTCACCGTCTGCTCCGCCCGCTCCTCGGCCTTGCTGAGAAAGGAGGCGTACATCTCGGGCATGCGCGCATCAAAGCGCTCCTCCTCGGCACGGGATTCGGCCCACGCCTTCTCCAGCACCTTGTCCCTCTCCTCTTCCGCCTGCCTGGCGATCTTCTCCGCATGCAGCTCCGCATCAAGCAATTTTTTCAGGGTATCATCCATCGCTGAACTCTCGGCTAACGGTGTTGGTCACCTCGGGTCACTGGCCACCAGTGTAACAATTAAAAACAGTTGCGGGATTGTCTCAGGTCAGGTTTACTGTGAAACATCGCGCAGCGATTCCTTATTCCCCCTCTCCCTCTGGGAGAGGGCCGGGGTGAGGGAACGATCACGGCGTTGCGCCACCTATGTTTCATCATCCGGGGTGGCGCAACGCCATGATCGTTAGCCGCATCCGCCCCTGTCCAGGAGACCTTGCCCCGTCCAGGGCGCCCGTCATCTGCCGCAACCGACCAGTTGCCCCGCCTTTTCAAGGATATCCAGGATCGCCTCCCGGTCCTGGTTGAAGCGCTCGCCGGCGGCATCGAGCTGATCGGAGAGGCCGCCGCGGCCTTCGCCGCCCTCGTCCGTTCCGCCATCCCCTTCCGGTTCATCCCCGGCCGGCGGCGACGGCGCGAAATCCGCATGCATGCCGCTTGCCTCTCGACGCGCCTGCTGCTGACCCTGCTGCTCGGTCTGATCCCTGAGCGTCTGCTGGATATAGAGCTCATCCAGGCCCTCGCCGCGCACCACATGGATAATGAACTCCCCTTCCCGGCGCTCCGGCTGCGTGCCCTGGGGCGGCGGATCCTCCGGCTCATCCGGTTCCTCAGCGGGCGGGGGGTTGGGGATAACCGGGTCACTGACACTCCAATCGAAAGCGGTTTCTACCCTTGCCTGGCGGGGGTCGGTGGCGGTAATCCGCACCTGATACGGCAGGTCCCTGGCGGCATCCCTCGCCAGCTCACCGACGATCCTCCCCTGCTCATCGACATCCAGACCCGCCGGCAGGCCCTCGATCGAGAAGGTCAGGTCATCTCCCACGTCCACGTCTTCGAAATGGGGGATCACCGCGATGGCATCCACCGCCTCGCCCGCCACGCCGCTTCGCGCCTCGAAGGGGAGAATCAGACGCGGCGCATCGTTGACGCCGACGATGGTGATCCGCAACCGCGCCTCGCTGGTTGCGCCGCGGCCATCGCTGACGGTGTAACTGTAGCTCTCCTCAAGTTCGACGCCCTCACCCAACCCCTGGATCTCGGCGGCGTCATTATCGAGGGTGTAGGTGTACTCGCCGTCCTCACTCCATTCCAGCACGCCGTAACGATCCAGTCCAACCACATCCAGCACGCGCAATGGCTCGCCGTCGGGATCGAAATCGATCCCATCGCCGTCGTCATCGCTGATCAGGTTACCGGTCGCCTGGGGCAGATCATCTTCGATCACCTCGGCCAGATTGTCGAATGCCGTCGGCGCGGCATTGCCGTCGACGATATTCACCGTTAGCATCGCGGTGGCAGTCGCGCCCTGGGCGTCGCTCAGGGTATAGACGAACGAATCACTCAAGGAACCGCCCGCGGGCAAGGCAATGACAGCCGGATCAGCAGCGTCAATCTGATAGGTGTAGGCGCCATCGGCGCCCCACGCCAGGGTTCCATGCTCCCCCATCAGGGTGGACGAGGTTCCGCCGTTCACCGCCGTAACCGACAGACTATCCCCGTCGGGATCCTGATCGTTGCCCAACAGGTTTCCAGCAACCGGCATATTGGTACTACGCGGAATGGCAAGGGTATCGTTGGCGGCGATGGGCGCCGGATTGGTCACCAGCAGATTGAAGCGCTCACTCACGGCCGCGCCTGAGGGATCACTGGCGGTCACCTCCAGCGTCCACGGCGAACCGGCGGAGGCGTCCGAAGAGAGGGTCCCCGAGATCACTCCCGTGGCGGATGAGAATGCAAGCCCTCCCGGCAAACCGCTGATCGCGTAGCTCAGGGCGTCACCGTCCGGATCCCTGAAATAGGGGGCTAGGCTGAACTGCACGAAACCACCATCCTCGCCGCTCTGGGCGGGGATCGCGGTGGAGGTTGGTTGATCATTGCCGCCCCGGATCTCCACCATCAGCTCACTCGCCGCCGTCGCCCCCTGACCATCCACGATGGTATAGCTGAAGCTTTCGGTCAGCGTCTGGCCCACGCCCAGGGCCTGCACCGCGGGCAGGGTCTCGTCGAGGGTATAGGTGTAATCCCCCGCGGCGCTCCAGGCGAGCGTGCCGTAACTGCCGGTGATCGCCTGCGCGGGATCGGTGACGCCGGCCACCGACTGCAAGGCGAATCCGTCGCCATCCGGGTCGCGATCGACGCCAAAGCCGTCATCGTCGCTCAGCAGGTTGCCGCTGGCCTGGGTGGCATCACCTTCGCCCACTACCGCCTTGTTGAAGGTGGCGACAGGGGCGGGATTGGCGATACGCCAGGTAAACTCCCCCGTCACTGGCGCCCTGTCTCCATCCGACGCCGTTACCCGCACCGCGAAGGTCCCTGTCGCCGAGGCATCGGCGGCGATGACCCCATTGACCAGCCCGGCGCTATCCATCACCAGCCCACCGGGCAGACCCGTCGCGACGAAGTCCAGGGTGTCGCCATTATCCACATCGCCGAAATAGCCGCTCAGATCGAGATCGACGACCGCATCGCCATCCAGTGAGTCGAGCGCGGGAAGCGGACTGACCAGATAGGGCGCATCGTTGACGCCACTGATCTCCACGGAGAGGGTAGCGGATGAAAGATTGCCCCTGTTGTTGGTTACGGTGTAGATAAAGCTTTCGCTGACGGTCTCCCCCGCCGCCAACGCCTGAACCGAGGCGCTGGTGTGATCGAGGGAGTAGCTGTAGCTCCCATCGGCACGCCAACTCAAGCTTCCGTAGGTACCGGCGGCGATCGAGTTAGTTGAGTTATTGACCAGGGTCACGTTCAGTGCACTGCCCGCCAGGTCGGAGTCGACGCCAAAGCCGTCGTCGTCACCGATGACATTCCCGGTGACAGGGGTAACCCCGTCTTCGATCGCGGCCGCGAGATTGTCCGTCGCGGTAATCGCCGGATCATTGACGTTCCAGGAGAAGGCCTGAGAGGTCGCCACATTCGCGGCATCCGTGGCGTAGACGTTCACCGTGTAAGGGCTGCCCGTATTCGCGCCATCGGTGATCGTACCGCTAATCACGCCGCTAGCGGCATCAATAGCCAATCCCGCGGGAAGTCCGGTGGCGCTGTACTGCAAGGTGTCGCCCAGGTCGATATCCTGAAAATTGCCGGAGACATCAACGCTGACGGGGTCGCCCTCGTAATTCACCTGACCCGGAATCGTCCCCACCGAGGTTGGCGCATCGTTGGCGCCATCGATGGTGACAATCAGATCCGCACTGGCGCTGCCGCCGTAGCCATCGACCACGGTATAGGTAAAACTTTCACTCAAGCTGTCGCCTGCCGCCAACCCCTGGACCGCTGCCAGTGTGTTATCCAGTGCATAGGTGTAGTTTCCGACACTATCCCACGAGAGCTGCCCATAGCTACCGGTGATCGGCCCGGTGGTAAAGGAATCCACATCCGATAAAAACAGGCTCTGGCCCAGGCTGATATCGGCATCCGTATCTACCCCGAAACCTTCGTCCCCAGTCATCAGGTTACCGGTGTGTGATAGCACGCCATCCTCGGCAACCGCCGCCCCATTATTGGTAGCGACCGGCGCCCGATTGGGGAGGATATCGATCACGAACTCCTGCTCGAAGGGGTTGCCCGCCTCATCCTCACTGCGCACGCGAACGGTCTCCGTTGAGGATACCGCGGCATCCAGCAACCCACTGTCGACGACCATCAGCTGGTCATTGTTGGGACCGCCGATGGCGAAGGCCCCGGCCGCGAGCGTTCCCGTACTATCGCCAACCAGGGTATAGGTAAAGACCGAGGAATCAGGGTCCGTACTGGAAAGGGTACCCACCGAGGTATTGGCCGGCACCCAGTCGCCGATGACCTTGTTATCCAGACCGATCGAAGTGGGGCCATCGAGAACGATGGTAAAGCTTTGATAACCCACGCCATCATTACCATCCTGGACCATCAAATCAACAACATAGGACGAAGCCTCGGCGACAGCACCCGGGGTACCCCAGAGGGTCGCGGTGCCGTTCCCGTTATCATCAAGCTGTAACCAGTTTGGAAGCGTTGAATTCGCCCAGAAGGAGAGGGTGTCATTGACATCCTTGTCCCGAGCCGTGATGGTATAGGAATAGAGATTCCCCGTTGACGCGGTGGTAACAGGCGTACTCGTGAACTCCGGTTGATCATTCGTACCGCGGATATTGATATACAGCGTCTCCTGGGCCGCGGCCCCGAAGTCATCGGTAATCGTATAGGTGAAGGATTCCCATAACTCCTCATTATCTCCCAGGCCCTGTACCGTCGTATGGGTATTATCAAGCTGATAAGTCCAACTACCATCCGCCCCCCAGGAGGCGAGGGTTCCGTAGCTCCCGATGACGCTGGCTCCCGGCGTAGCGACACCTCCCAGCTCCGTGACCTGAAAGCCATCGCCGTCCGGATCATGATCCAGCCCATATCCACTGTCGACGCTCACCACATTTCCCGAAACCGGTGCGCTGTCGTCCTCCCATGCCACGGCAACATCCTTCGTCGCTACGGGTGGCTGATTCGCCCTGACATGAATCACGAAATCCTTCTGGTAGCTGTTCGAAGACTCGTCCGTTACCTGTATCCGCACCACGACGGTCGGTGATGCGCCCGCATCGAGCTTGGTCGGATCGGCGACGACAAGCTGGGAGACCCCGCCGGTTACCGTGATACCAAAGCCTCCACCGCTGGAATCATCGACGAGGGTATAGGTCATGTCCGCCGGGGTGCTGTCCGGATCCAGCGCGGAAAGCGTGCCGACCACGGCACCGGCGGGTCCGACATCCCTGGCATCGACGCTGCTCAGCATAATATCGTAGGGCGCGCCCCCGATCGCATCGATGGTAATGAGCCTGTAATCAGTAGCCGTCTTCTCAATGCTCCATGCCAGATTCGAAGCGGAGATATCGGGCAGATTTACCGTCACGAACCCTCCCTGAACCACCCCTCCTGTTATGATGGTATAGCTGGCGCCAGGGGCAGTCGGCATATGCGAGTCGATCAGGGTGACGTTCAGGGTTCCGCCGAGGGTCGCAATGCCTGACACGTTGATCTGGTCATGGAATCCTGTCCCCGTCCCCGCCATGCTCCCACCCAATTCAATGTCGATGACGCTGCTTTGGGTATTGCTCCAGTCTCCGGTGATAGCAATAATGCCCGCGGAAAAACCCGGCGCAATACCGCCGCTGCCGCCGGCCTCGCCAGTGGTAAGGTCGCCGGTGAAGTCGCCGTAGCCCCGCAGATGCCCATTCTGAAACTGCACGGGGTTGATGGATGAGATATAGCCCCCATTCAGGATGAACTCGCCGTCAGGCGCATTGACCGCCCCGCCCAACTCGAAGCCGCCCCAATTCGCCGACAGGGTTCCCGCGCCTTCATAATTGGCGTTCACCAAAAACGCCCCGCCACTGGAGAGATCAACGTGCAACTCCCCTTCGTTGCGCAACGCGCCGGTTCCCGTAGCTTCATCCGAGATGGCGCCGGCATCTCGGAATATAAAAATACCGCTGTTGATAAACTCGGCGTTCTTGATCACAAGAGGATCCTGGACGAAATAACCCCATCCGCTGCTCTCCGTCATGGACTGGTTATCCAGAATCCTCCCGTCCAGCGTCTTGGCCCCGCCATCATCGATATACAGATCACCCGTAGTCGAGATAATGGTTTGTCCAGTGCCGCTTTGGGTTCCGGACCTCCACGAAAACACGCCATGCAGGGTGAGGTCGCCCGCCCCGGTAATCGAGCCTCCGTCCAGGGTCACGAATGCGCCGGAGGTAGCCGTTGAAGCCGCGTCAACACGAACGCTTCCCCCATCGATCACATAGAAGACGGTATCACCCAGGGTCGCGTTATCCAGCACATGGGTACCGCCGCTGAAATGGAACTGCGCCTCCGCGCCCTGAATCAGCCCGCCGATCTGGGAGCCGCCGCCCGTCACCGTCATGACGCCCCGCAAGTCAACGGTCCCGTAGTTATCAAACGCGGTATCAACGGTAAACCCGCCGGTCGCGCCTTGGTAGAGATAGCCTTCGTTGATGAAGGTCCCACCCGAGCCGCCCCCCCCTACATGGCCTGTCCCCAGAGCGGGATCCAAAACCGTCAACTGCCCGACGTTATTCAGGACGCCGCCGCCGGCCAGGCTGAAGTTATCGCCCGCCGAAAAGGTGGAACTCCAGCCCATGTTCTTGAGCAACCGTCCATCGAGCACTTTGTCCTTCCCGGAAACGATGTTCAAAAACTCGACCTGGGTGGTCCCGCTCCCTGTATGCGTACCGCCGCTCCAGTTCCAGGCGCCGTAACTCACGATGTTTCCAGCGCCGGTGACGGCGCCGTCGATATGGTTGACGATGCTGGAATAATCCGCCTCGAAATAGTCCGACACCGTCAGGCTCCCGGACTCCAGATTCATGACCTCCCCCGCGAGGTACAACTCCCCCGCGACCGCTGCCCCATTAACATACACCCCCGTTAATACATTATAGTCATCATGTATATATACCGTATCCGCCGCCGTCGGCACGCGATTGAGGTCCCAGTTGCCCGGAGTCGTCCACTGCATGTCCGCGGTGGCGCCATTGGTCCAGGTGATGGCATCCGGCGCATCGAAGAGTTGAATGGTAAGCGTATCGCTGAAAGTTTCGTTACTGTTGTTCTTGGACTCGATAACGAGATCGTGAGAGGTCGCGGTCTCGTAATCCAGCTTGGCGCCATCGGCAACCAACAACTGATCGCCGACGATCTTGAAGCCGCCGCCGGAGCTATCACTCCGCAATGCATAGGTATGCGTTGCAACCGGATCGCTATCGGTTGTGAACAAGGTCCCGACCAGGATATCGGTGGGGGAGTTTTCCGTCACTTCGAGATTCGAAACGGAGATCGCGGTGGGGACCAGATCGAAGGCGTACCCGGCATCCGCGTCGACGATGGGCGCACTCTCCACATCACCCGCCGCTTGCTCCAGCTCCCAATCGCCGCTGATGCCGGTCAGGTCATCGGAGGCCGCCACATCCGCGCCGCTGAGCCGAGCAAGGGTCGCGAGAAACGCTCCCCCTTCCTCCCCCGCGCCGATGTTGCAACCGTAGAGCAGGATGTCGCCATCCTCGCCCAGCGCGCCCCCCCACTCCGCCAGCGCATCGGCGTGATCGGCGAGATTGTCCCGCTCCAGCACCGCTCTTCCCAGCGAGAGACTCCCCTCTTCACCGTGGGAGATGATATGAATCGCACTCAGCGCCTGACGATTCGACAGGGCATCGCGGATCGTCTCGACCCCATCGGCATCGCCCTCGATCAGCACCACCTCCGCGTCCCGGCCCAGGTGCTCTACCAACTGCTGATAGTCCGCCACCCGCTTATCGACGAAGACCAGTTCGCCCGCGCCATCTCTCGCCTGCGGGGGCACGTAGCCCTGGATCCTCGCAAGCAGGCTTGCCACTGGCTCATCCTGACCCTCCGCGACGGTGGCCGCGAAATCAAGCTGCGCCGCGTCGGTCAGCCCATCCAGGATCTCCGCCCCCAACGCCGCGTCAAGCAGCACCCTCGGCTCCAGCGCCAGCATCCGCGCCGTACCGGGCAATGCGCTATTCGATACATCCCATCCCTGTTTTCTTGCGCGAGTCATGATCTTGCCCTCGATTAAAAAGGGTTATGTCAACTGGAACCGCGGCGCCCAGAGGCGCGTTCTACACCGGCGTCACCCCATCAGGCATGCCCCGCCTTGGTCCCCATCCCGAGAGTTTAGTACAAACCGACACCAAACCCCACAGCAACACCTTTCGGCGAAATGCGAGGCCCCGCACAAAATCAATCATAAGAATATTTTGGGCATTGAATACGAATTCATATCAAGGTATATTCCGATTTACTAATTTAACCATAAACCCAGGAGGTCGCGATGAAGATTACGTCCGCAACGATTACCGCCACCCTGATGCTCGCCGCATCCATCGCCGTGGCGGAACAAGCCCCGGACGCCGCCACCCCCGGCCACGTGGAACAGTGCAAGGCGTATTCGCGGATGGAAGATATCAAGCCCGTGGAGCGAGAGATCTGGTTCCAGGCCTGCCTGTCGGAACTCAAGCGCCTCGACAATTCCCAGACCAACGCCACCGACTACGCCTACAACCATTAGAACGGATCGGAAACAACGCCTAGCGTCCCTTCCGGCAAGCTCCGCCTGAGGCACGCCTCGGCGGGGCGCGAGGCTTGATCCGCCAGCGGGGAAGCTTGGCGCGTCAACCCGCGCGCACCGCGGCATTGCTTCGAATCCCAGGCGCTGGTACCGCCGCGCTAACGGTCATGGAGTGATGCACCACCCCGGGAAATGAATCAGCCCAAGGAGTGGCAGTCCTTTGAGGACTGCCACTCCTCGGTAGATTCACAGTAAAGCTTTCACAAGATCTCGCACGAAGACACAGAGATCACGGGGGAGGATTTCTCCGTGCGCTCCGTGCCTCCGTGAGCGATACTTGTCATTTGTTTACCGAGCACTAACCTGAACCTCCGCGCCATGTCCCGTCAACACCCGGACACCCTTGATCAGGTCCCCCTGCAGTCCCTGGGCGGCGTCGGACCGCGTACCGCCGAGCGCCTGGCGAAGCTTGGCATTCACTCGGTACAGGACATCCTCCTCCATCTCCCGTTGAGGTACCAGGATCGCACCCGGCTGACCCCGGTGCGGGATCTGCGCGAAGGCGATCAGGCGGTGGTCGAGGGCGAGATCATCGAC
The DNA here is from genome assembly GCA_011390365.1 of Gammaproteobacteria bacterium. Classification (GTDB taxonomy): domain Bacteria; phylum Pseudomonadota; class Gammaproteobacteria; order Chromatiales; family Chromatiaceae; genus SLIM01. Next base: position 12,258 of record JAABSM010000001.1, on the reverse strand, counting down.
GCCGACATCCGCGTCGGGCGACGTCGTTCGCTGCTGCTCGCCCTGGCGGATGGCAGCGGCCAGCTCACCCTGCGCTTCTTCCACTTCTCCACCGCGCAACGCCAGACCCTCGCCATCGGCAACCGTGTTCGCTGCTTCGGCGAGGTGCGCCAAGGCCCCAACAGCCTGGAGATGGTCCACCCGGAATATCGCGCCATCGCGGAGGAGACGGAGGGAGATGGCGACTTCGGCATGGAGGAGAGCCTGACCCCCATCTACCCGACCACCGAGGGGATCCACCAGATCGCCTGGCGCAATCTTACCGAACGCGCGCTGGAGGTGCTGAAAAAGAGCGCCTGGGGCATGCGCGAGCTGCTGCCCGCCGAACTGCTCGACGAGATGGCGCTGCCGACCCTCGGCGAGGCCATTCGCATCCTCCACCGTCCGCCGCCGGATACCTCGCTGCAAAGCATGAGCGATGGCGACCACCCCGCCTTCCGCCGCCTCGCCTTCGAGGAGTTGCTGGCCCATCAGATCGGCCTGCGGCTCTCGCGCAAGCGCCGCCGCGGCCACCAGGCCCCCGTCGTCCATGCACAAGGCAGCCTGCGCCAGGCCCTCCGCGCCGCCCTGCCCTTTGACCTGACCCAGGCCCAGCAACGGGTGATCGCCGAGATCCTCGCGGATCTGCGCCAAGACCACCCGATGATGCGCCTCGCCCAGGGCGACGTCGGCTCGGGCAAGACCCTGGTCGCCGCCGCCGCCGCCCTGGAGGCCATCGAGGCCGGCTATCAGGTCGCCCTGATGGCCCCCACCGAACTGCTGGCGGAGCAGCACTTGCGCAACTTTCGCCACTGGCTGACACCGCTGGGGATCGAGGTCGGCTGGCTCGCCTCGCGCACCAAGGGCAAGGAGCGCGAGGCCATCCTCGCCCATCTGGAAGCCGGTGAATTGCCGCTGATCATTGGCACCCATGCGCTGTTCCAGTCCGACGTCGAATTCGGCAACCTGGGGCTGGTGATCGTCGACGAACAGCACCGCTTCGGCGTCCACCAGCGCATGGCGCTGCGCGACAAGGGGGCCGGCGCGCAGCGGGTGCCCCACCAGCTGATCATGACCGCCACCCCCATCCCCCGCACCCTGGCGATGAGCGCCTACGCCGATCTCGACCTTTCGGTCATCAACGAACTACCGCCGGGGCGCACCCCCGTCACCACCGTCGCGCTGTCCGACAGCCGCCGCGACGAGGTGATCGAACGGGTGCGCGCCGCCTGCGTCGAGGGTCGCCAGGCCTACTGGGTCTGCACCCTGATCGAAGAATCGGAGGCGCTCCAGGCCCAAGCCGCGGAAGAGACCTGTCGTCAACTGCAAGAGGGGCTCCCCGATCTGCGCATCGGCCTGGTCCACGGCCGCCTCAAGCCGGCGGACAAGGAGCAGACCATGCGCGCCTTCCAGGAGGGGGAGCTGGACCTGCTCGTCGCCACCACCGTGATCGAGGTGGGGGTGGACGTCCCCAACGCCAGCCTGATGATCATCGAAAACCCGGAACGCCTGGGCCTGGCCCAACTCCATCAACTACGCGGCCGGGTCGGACGCGGCGGCCAGCTCAGCCACTGCGTGCTGATGTACCACCCGCCGCTTTCGCAAAACGGTCGCGAACGCCTCAACGTGATGCGCCAGACCAACGACGGCTTCGTCATCGCCCGCAAGGACCTGGAGATCCGCGGTCCCGGCGAGGTGCTGGGCACCCGCCAGACCGGCGAGATGCAGTTTCGCATCGCCGACCTGATGCGGGATCAGGCGCTAATGCCGGAGATCCAGCGCATCGCCGACGCCCTGCTGGAGAGCCACCCGGACAACGCCGCCGCGCTGATCGGACGCTGGATCGGCGACAATCACCGCTATATCGACGCCTGAGCGATCGCCGCGCTTCATTTTCCGGGTTACCGCCGCGGCGCATGAACATTCGCCTTCCTTGGTCATTGATGCCATAATCCCCGCACGTATCTCAGCCTCACCCAGAGACATCGCGCAGCGACTTCTCCGCCCTCCGGAGGATATCGTAAAACGCCCTTCCGCGACCGTTTACGACATCGGGAGAGGGCCGAGGCCACCCCTTGCGAGGAATCATGCAGGCGACGATCATCGCGTTGTACCCGCTGCCCACGAGACCCGAAACGAGACCCAGATGAGGACCGCCCCGCCGCTATTCCTGTTCATCATCCTGTTGCCCTTCGTCGGCGCTCACCCGGCGTTCGCCAGCCAGCATGACGCCCTGCCGGTAATCATCTACGATCGCCCCCCGCTCTATGACCTGAGCACCTCGCCGCCGAGCGGGCTCATCATCGACCCCACCGCGGCGGTCCTCGAAGCGGCGGGCATCGACTACCGCTGGCGCATCAGCTCGGCGAAGGCGGCGCTGATGGAGATCCAGCGCAACAAGATGCCCTTGTGCGCCACCGGCTGGTACCGACTTCCCGCACGGGAACGCTACGCAAAATATACCCGCCCCTTCTACCAGGACGGCGCCAGGGTCGCCATCGTGCGCCGGGACGACGCGCGCACCCGCCAACACCGCAACTACTTTACCCTGCTGCGGGATCGCGCCCTGACCATCGGCATCAAGAGCGCCTACTCCTACGGCGAATATGTCGACCGCATGATCACCGACCTTAAGCCCCGCTCGGTCATCACCAGCCAGAACGGCCCCGGCATGCTGCGCATGTTGCTCGGCGGTCGCTTCGACTACTTCCTGCTTAACGGCGAACAGGCCCGCTACCTGGTCGAGGCCTCGCCGGAGAGGGAGGTCCTGATGGTAAAGGAGCTGGACGACGCCCCGCCGGGCAGCTACCGCCACATTCTGTGCACCGAGAAGACCGACGCGGCGATCATCGAGCGCCTGAACCAGGCCATCGAGCGCCTGGCCCTCCCTCCAAGCCCGGGCGCCAACGGCACGCGCCAAACCGGAACAACCGCCCACGCGCAAACCAACTCGCCCCCCGAGACGCCATGAGATCCCTGCAAACCAAGCTTCTCCTCTACTACATCCCGCTGATGACGCTCAGCGCCGTGGCGCTGCTGATCGTGCAGGAGATGCACTCCTACGCCCAACAGCATGCGGCACTGGTGGAAAACCTCAACCAGACCGCCGACGTGCAGCAGCAGGCGCTGGCGGTCGGACTATGGGAATACGACCGCGAAGCCACCCGCAGACTGGTGGAGGAGACCGGCAAACTGCCGTTCATTCACGGCGTGCGGGTGTTCGACGCCTTCGGCGAAGAGGTGGCGCGCGCCGGCGACGGCAGCACCCCCGAGGATCCGGCGCTCTTCGTCGTACGCCCCATCGTGCACAAGGATCAATTTACCGAGGAACGGGTGGGACGGCTGATCCTCTCCGCCCACGACCGGGTGGTGCGCGCCGCGATCAAGCACAACCTCAAGACCCAGGCGCTGTTGGTGGCGGTCATGATGCTGGTGCTGATCAGCGTCACCTGGGTGGTGACGCGCCGCCTGATCCTCGAACCTCTACAGCAGCTACGGGAATCGATCCAGGAGGTGGACCGCCGCAACCGCTGGCATCCTGTACGCTGGGAGAGTCGTGACGAAATCGGCCAGGTGGTCAGCGCCTACAACGCCCTGCAAGAGAGCCGCATCCGCATGGAACGGCAACTCAAGGAACAGGCCGAGGCCATCGAAGAGGAGCGCAACCGCTTTCAGCTCGCCGTTGACGGGACCAACGACGGCCTGTGGGACTGGAACATGCAGACCAACCGCATGGTCTACTCCCCGCGTCTCGCCACCATGCTCGGCTACCAGGCGGGGGAGCTGCCCGAAACCCTTGAGGCATGGTCGGAGCTCATCCACCCGGACGACCTGGAGGAGGTCTGGCGAGTCACCAACGACTACCTCGCCACCCGCGGCAAGGGGACCTACCAGAACACCCTGCGCATGCGCACCAAACTCGGCCAATGGCGCTGGATCACCGCCCGCGGCAAGGCGCTGTTCGATCATGCCGGCAAGCCCGTTCGCTTCGTCGGCTTCAACACCGACATCGAAAACCGCAAGAAGACGGAAGACTCCCTGCGCAAGCTCTCCCGCGCCGTGGAGCAGAGCCATGGCACCATCCTCATCACCGACCTGGAACCGCGCATCGAGTTCGTCAACCCCGCCTTCACCCGCATCACCGGTTACCAGCCCGAGGAGGCGCTCGGCCACAACCCCTCGATCCTCAAATCCGGCATGCACGACGCGGCGTTCTACCGCGACATGTGGGATACCCTGCTCGCCGGCGAGGTATGGACCGGCGAACTCCTCAACCGCTCCAAGGAGGGTCGCCTGTTCTGGGAGTACAGCACCATCTCGCCGGTCAAGAACGAAGAGGGAGAGATCACCCACTACGTCGCCATCAAGGAGGACATCACCTCGCGCAAGGAGGCGGAAGAGGAGCTGATCGCCGCCAAGAAGGCCGCCGAATCGGCCAACCACGCCAAATCCGCCTTTCTCGCCAACATGAGCCACGAGCTGCGCACCCCCCTCAACGCCATCAGCGGCTTCGCCCAGTTGCTCAAGCACTCCCCCAAGATGCCCGACGAGCTGCAAGACCACGTCAACCGCATCCTGCGCGGCGGCGACTACCTGCTGACCCTGATCAACGACATCCTCGACCTCTCCAAGGTCGAAGTAGGCCGCATCGAACTCCATCCGGAAAACCTGGATCTCTTCAACTTTCTCCGCGAAATCAACGAAATGATCCAGCTTCGCGCCGAGCAGAAGGGCATCCTCTTCCACTACCGCGCCGCCCCCTCGCTGCCATCCCAGATCCAGGCCGACCCCAAACGCCTGCGCCAGATCCTCCTCAACCTGCTGGGAAACGCCGTCAAATTCACCGACCAGGGCGAGGTCACCCTGGATGCCCGCTACCAACAGGGCCTGCTGATGCTGGACGTGCGCGACACCGGCCCCGGCATCAGCCAGCAGGACCTGGCGCGCATCTTCGAACCCTTCGTGCAAAGCGGGGACAACAAGTACCGCAGCCAGGGCACCGGCCTCGGCCTCTCCATCACCCGCGGCATCGTCGAACTCATGGAGGGCGACATCCAGGTGCATAGCGACCCAGGCGGCGGCGCCCACTTCCAGCTCCGCCTGCCGTTGGAAAAGAGCGATGAACGCCTGAGCAATGACCCCGGCACGGATACCGAAAACCGCCCCAATCCGGAAGACCTGGCCGGCTACCGCCTGACCCGCCCCTTGGCCAGCGGCGAGGCCGACCGCCCCCTGCGGCTGATGGTGGTGGACGACATCGCCAGCAATCGCATCATGCTGACCTACTTCCTGGAACCCCTCGGCTTCGAGGTCGAAGAGGCGAGCGATGGCGAGGCCTGTGTACGCCAGGCGCTCAAGTTCCTCCCCGATCTGGTGCTAATGGACATGCGCATGCCCGGCCTCAATGGCCTGGAGACCATGAACGCCCTGCACGCCATACCGGCCATGCGCGACCTGCCCGTGGTCATCGTCTCCGCCAGCGTCTTCCACGAGGACAGCGCCAGCGCCCTGCAACAGGGCGCCACCGCCTACCTGCACAAACCCGTCGAACTCGGCAAGCTCCTCGCCACCCTCAAGGCCCTGCTGCCCATCGAATGGGAACTCGTACAGCGGCATAGCGACACCGGCCTGCATCAAACCGAAGCGGCCCAGCAATACCCCGTCGAATGGCTCAAGGAGATGGCCCAGGCGATCGCCATGGGCAACGCCAAACAACTGCGCAACCTGCTGGAACAGCTCAAGCAACAGGGAATCTTCGTCCCCGCGATCCTGCGCACCTGGGTCGACAGCTTCGACTACGATCACCTGCTGGCATGGATCGAACAACAACTCCCCGCTGACGACGAGCGCCCGCTTGGCCAATGATCCCAAATTCGGCTTTTGAACCGCGGATTTCAGGATGATCGAACCGCCATCCGCCGCGCCCCTGAGCATCCTGCTCCCCTTTCGCGACGCCGCGGAAACCCTGGACGAATGCCTCGACAGCATCCAGGCCCAGACCTCCCCCGACTTCGAACTAATCGCCGTCAACGACCACTCCCGCGACGCCTCGCCAGCGCTGATCGCGCAACGGGTCCATGACGACCCGCGCATCCGCCTGCTCGACGCCCCCGAGCCGGGCCTGGTCGCCGCCCTGAATCACGGCCTGCACGCCGCCCGGGGCCAACTGATCGCGCGCATGGACGCCGACGACCGCATGCACCCCGAACGCCTCGCCCGGCAAACCCGCTATCTCGCCCAACACCCCGACATCACCCTGGTCGCAAGCCGGGCGCACCTCTTTCCCGAAGCGCGCATCCACAAAGGCTACCGGGAATACATGCGCTGGCAGAACCGCCTCCTCACCCCAACCCAGATCGCCGACGAAATCTACGTCGAATCCCCCTTCGCCCACCCCAGCGTCACCTTCCGCCGCGCCGCCATCCTCGCCGCCGGCGGCTACCGGCACGGCCCCTTCCCCGAAGACTACGAACTCTGGCTCCGACTCCACCACCTCCGCCTGGCGATGGCCAAGCTGCCCCAAACGCTGCTGGAATGGCGAGAATCCCCCCACCGCACCTCCCGCACCGACCCCCGCTACATCCGCCAATCCTTCGACCGCCTGCGCGCCGACTACCTCGCCCGCGACCCCCGCCTCCTCGCCAGCGCCCATGACCTCGCCTACTGGGGCGCCGGCCGCAACACCCGCAAACGCTGCGCCCACCTCATCGACAAAGGCTTCCCCCCCAGCGCCTGGATCGACATCGACCCCAACAAGATCGGCAACCGCGTCCAAGGCGCCCGGGTACACCCCCCCGAATGGCTCCGCCGCACCCCCCGCCCGCTGGTACTGGTCTACGTCGCCAACCACGGCGCCAGAGACCTGATCACCGCCCAACTGGAGGGATACGGATACCGAAGGGCGAAAGACTTTATCTGCGTCGGCTAAAAACCCAGCACCGCGGACGCTCCAGCGCCCCGTGCCAACAACTCGTCGAAGGTGAAAGCCCACGCTGGCGCCGGCCCCGAGTTTGCGCCCGTTCCCAAGGTCTGAGACTGTGAAAGTATTCCGAAAAAGCCCCTCTCCCCGAGGGAGAGGGGTTTCGCTCGTTCCCAAGGTCTCCTTGGGAACGCATGTCTTGCAAGCTCCCGCTTGCCGTTTGTTCGTCCAGACAGCCAGAGCTGTCAAGACGTGGGTACCCAAGCTGGAGCTTGGGTACCAGCAAAAACCCTCCGGCTTTGATCCACCATTGAATGCCCCCCGCATGAGCCGTTCACGACCACGGCAACCAATGGTTTCCCAAACCTTGCCATCTTTGTATCATCCCTATCCGATCGCAAGCTTGCCAAACCCCGCCAGCGGCGATAAATCCCTACCCTTCACCAAACCCCCAGACCACCAGGACGCAACAACATGCCACTCCCCATCACCCGACTCCGGCTTCACCTCGAAGCACAAGACCCCATCCACCTGCCCGAATACCCCGGCTCGGCGCTGCGCGGCATCTTCGGCCACGGACTCAGACGCACCGCCTGCGTAACCCGCCAAACCGACTGCACCGGCTGCTTGCTCCACCACCACTGCGCCTACGCCTACCTCTTCGAAACCCCCTTCCCGCCAGACAAAAAGATCACCGGGCTCAACGGCAACAACGCCCCCCACCCCATCGTATTCGACTTCCTCAACACCGCCAGCCACTCCCAACCCGGAGAAACCCTCACCTTCGACCTATCGCTTGTAGGACAAGGCGCAAGCTACCTCCCCTACATCATCCAGGCCTGGCGGCACGCCGCGCAACGGGGACTCGGCAAGGAAAACGCCCGCTTCCGACTCGCCGCCATCGACCGAGAAGAGACGCCCGGCGACAACCGCTGGAAACGTTATTTCACCCCGCCCGATCAACGCATCGAAAGCCTCGAACCCCGCCCCCCTCAAACACCCCCCTTCAGCGCGGAACCCCTTACCGTAGCCTTCACCTCCCCTTTTCGCACCAAGATTCGCGGCAAACTGATCGGCCCCCGCGAGTTCGAACCAGACCACTGGTTACGCCCCCTCATCAAACGCATCGAACACCTGCGCCTGTTCCACGCCCCCGCGACCGAACCGCCCCTGAACATCCCCGCCCTGCTCGCCGCCGCCAACACCCTGCGCATCTCCGACAAACAACTGCACTGGCGCGACTGGACCCGCCACTCCAGCCGCCAGCGCAGCCAGATGCAAATGGGCGGACTCAGCGGAACCTTCACCCTCCACGGCGACCACCTGAAAACCCTCTGGCCCATCCTCTGGGCCGGCCAATGGCTACACGTCGGCAAAGGCATCAGCTTCGGCCTTGGCGGCTACCGCCTGACCCAAAATGCCTAAGCCAATATCCAGAAACGATCATACCAAAAGAGTGCTAGGGTCACGCATGAGGGTAGCTCCATTCCAACAAGGCGAGCCCCTCCCCGCAACGAGCCACCCAACACAAACCGCCAAGACCCAGCGAAACGGAAACCCCATGTTCAACCCCAAAACCCGCAAGATCCTCCTCGCCGTCACCGGCCTCTCGCCCCAGATCGTCACCGAAACCCTCTACGCCCTCATCACCGCCGACCCGCCCTGGGTACCCGACGAGATCCACATCATCACCACCCGCGAAGGCGCCGAACGCGCCCGCCTCAGCCTGCTCTCCCGGGAACCCGGCTGGTTCGCCCGCCTCCTCAAGGACTACCAACTCCCCGCCATCGCCTTCGACGAAAACCACATCCACACCCTCAGCGACACCGAAGGCCGCCCCCTCGAAGACATCCGCGACCAGAACGACAACATCGCCGCCGCCGACCAGATCACCGAAACCCTGCGCAGCCTCACTGAATCCGACCACACCGAACTCCACGTCTCCATCGCCGGCGGACGCAAAACCCTCGGCTTCTACCTCGGCTACGCCCTCTCCCTCTACGGCCGCCAACAAGACCGCCTCTCCCACGTCCTCGTCAGCGAACCCTTCGAATCCAGCTGGGACTTCTTCTACCCCACCCCCTACAGCCGCGTCATCACCACCCGCGACAACCGCCTGGTCGACACCAAAGACGCCCGCGTCACCCTCGGCCACATCCCCTTCGTGCGCCTGCGCACCGGACTACCCCACAAACTCCAGTTCGAACGCGGCCGCTTCAGCGAAGCCGTCGAAGCCGTCAGCCACACCCTCGAACCCGCCACCATCCAATACGCCCAGGGCCAACTCCGCCTGGGCGATCGCCCCGTAAAACTACCGCCGGTCGAACTCGCCTTCTACCTCTGGCTGGCAAAAGACCGAAAACAGGGCGGCCAAGGAAAACGCTGCCCCAATCTTCAAATAGTTGACCAGGATCATGCAAATTCATTCCTGAGTATGTATCATACCATTCGAGGAACGAGCATGGACCCCGAACAACCCGACCGCACCGAAAAGGCACTACAACCAGGAATGGATAAAAACTTCTTCGAACGCCGCAAATCCGGCATCAACAAACGCCTCCGCGACCAGCTTGGGCAACAAGCCCCGCCGTTCCTCATCCAGCGGTTGGGTAAGCGGCCCAGGTGGCGGCATGGGATTGAGATCGAACCCTCAAGGATAACCATTGAGACATGAGCAAACCTGACTACACCCTGAACAACCAAGCAATACCTTACGCCATGCCAGACTTGACCAGAGAGCGATCGCAAGCTTGCCAACCCCACACACGCCCCCTGTTCGTACTATGCTGAATCCGTATTCACCGGAGTGACCCAATCGATATGCCAAACCAAGCCCCATTACTCGAAGCCTCCAGCCGCGTCGCCCTCGCCGCCTATCTCCACGACCTCGGCAAGTTCGCCGAACGGGCCGCACTGCAAGAGGATCGCGAGCGCATCGAAATCCATGAACAGAGCTACTGTCGTCGCCACGAAGCCGGTGGCAAACAGTGGTACAGCCACAAACACGCCGCCTGGACGGCGCTGGCATGGGACCTGATCGAAAACCAGTTCCCGGAACTGGTCGGCGAAGACGTAGCGCCCTTCGCCGCCTGGGGCGACCGGGATGCCGACGACTCGGTGGTCAATGCCGCCGCCCGCCACCACAAGCCGGAAACCCCGCTGCAATGGATCGTCGCCACCGCCGATCGCGTCGCCTCCGGTTTCGAGCGCGAAGAGTTCCAGGGCTACAACGACCAGTCCGCCGAAAGCGCCCTGGGCCACGACCACTTCACCACCCGGCTTCTGACCCTGTTCGAGGGCATTCGCGTGAATTCCTTCCAGCAGAAAAGGGCCGACTGGCGTTATCCGCTAAAGCCCCTCAGCGTAGAAACCCTATTCCCCCAGCTTGCCAGCGAATGCGAAGGCAAGGACCGCAACAAGGCCAGCGCCGAATATCGCAGCCTGTGGGAGACCTTCAAGAAGAGCCTGCAAGCAATCCCTAAAAGCCACCGCGGTCAATGGCCGCTATGGCTCGATCACTTCGACTCCGCCTGGTCCGCCTTCACCCAGGCCATTCCCTCTGCTACCTGGAAGGTCAAGGCCGAGGTCTCCCTCTACGACCACAGCCACACCACCGCAGCCCTCGCCACCGCCCTGTGGCGCTACCACCATGACCGGGGAGATGACCTCACCGAAACGGGCAAGGCCCTCGCCGATTTTCAGCGCCCCGACTGGGGCGATGACAAATTCCTGCTCATCCAGGGCGACTTCTTCGGCATTCAGGACTTCATCTTCGCCACCGGCGGCGAGACCCAGCGCCAGGCCGCCCGCCTGCTGCGCGGACGCTCCTTCTACGTATCCCTGCTCACCGAATGCGCCGCGCTCAAGATCCTGGAGACCCTGGCCCTGCCGCCCACCAGCCAAATCACCAACGCCGCCGGTAAATTCCTCATCGTCGCCCCCAACACCGACGGAACCCGCGCCAAACTCGATCAGGTCCGGCGTGAACTGGACCAATGGTTTCTCGACCATACCCACGGCATCGCCGGCATCGGCATCGCCGCGCAACCCGCCGCCTGCAATGATTTCCTCAGCGGCAAATCGGACGGCGAATCCCCGTTCCAAAAACTCATCACCAGGCTTTTTGACCAACTGCAAGACGCCAAGGCGCGGCGCTTCGATCTGTGCGGCCAACAGCCACCCGCCCCGGTCTTCGATGGCTTCCTCGACGCCTTCGACAGCGCCATGGGCGTCTGCGCCATCGACGGGCGCAGCCCGGCGACCGCTTCGATCCCCAACACCTCCGGCAAATACGCCTGCGACCTGGCCCTGGACCAGATTCGAGTCGGCAAGCAACTTGCCCATCGCCAACGCCTGCTGGTCACTCGCTCGGCCCTGCCGGGTAACGAAGACCAGGGCCTGCGCACTCCCATCTTCGGCTACCACGTCTACTTTACCGACGCGGAGGAGGTCAGCGGCAAATTCGGCGAGCAGGCCCGCAACGGCAACCTCCGCCGCGCCTGGGACTTCGGCCTGCCGGAAAAGAAGACCGATACCCTCTTTCGCGGCTACGCCAAGCGGTTTATCAACGGCTATGTGCCCACCTTTGGCGAGCTCAACCCCTATGACGACGACCGTTATGCTGGAATCGACAGCGACGATCACCCGACGCCAGATCATGACGAACCCAAGACCCTCACCCACATCGCCCACGACGACCTGATTCTGAATGAAGACCACCGCTTCAAGGGGGCGCGCGCCCTCAGTGTTCTGAAAGGCGACGTGGACAACCTCGGGCGCATCTTCGAAAGCGGTCTGGCGCGTCCCACCTTCGCCAAGATGTCGGCCCTGTCGCGTCAAATGAACCAATTCTTCGCCGTCTGGCTGCCCTGGCACTGCGCGAACCACGCCCCCAGCACCTACACCGTCTTCGCCGGCGGCGACGACTTCTTTCTGATCGGCCCCTGGAAGAGCACCATGAAACTGGCCGCCGACATGCGCAAGGAATTCACCGCCTATGTAGCCCAAAACCCGGAGATCCACTTCTCCGCCGGGCTCGCCATGGTCAAACCCAAACTACCCATTCGCGCCCTCGGCGAGATGGGGGAAGAGGCGCTGGAGAAGGCCAAAAAGAGAACCGGCAAGGATGGCGTTACCGCCTTTAAGTACACCGTCGGCTGGTCCGAATTCGACCAACTATTCGACCACGCCGCCACCCTGGACCAGCTCGCCAGCGAGTTCAATCTCAGCACCGGCTATGTCTACGGCCTGCAATACCTGGCCGACATGGCCGAAGATCTGGTGAGCGGCAACGCCCGCCTGGAAAGCAGCCTGTGGCGTTC